>NZ_CP123990.1:1206666-1508333 GCF_029919115.1 Variovorax paradoxus | reverse complement strand
CGATCTGCTGGCGGATGCGGCCGGGGTCTTGCTCGGCGGTTGCGGCGGTCTGTTTGTGGTTGTGCACGTGCATGCCTCCTTTTCTTCAAGCCGTCTCGCGCACTTGCAGCAGCGTGCGTGCGTAGCCTTCGAGCTCGGCGGCCCGGTGAGCGGCGGTGTGCTCCGAGAGAATGCGCCGGCGAGCACGCTCGCCCACGGCGCGGCGCTCTTCCTCCGGCAGCTCGCGCAGGAGCCGCAGCACCTCGCCGGGTGAATCGGCCAGGAAGATCTCCTCGCCCGGCGCCAGCAGCGATTCGATGCCGTCCCAGCGGTCGCTGATGATCGGCGTGCCGCACGCTGCCGCTTCGAAGATTCGCACGCTGGGCGACCAGCCGGCCTGGATCATGTCGGCGCGGGTCACGTTCAGCGTAAAGCGCTGCCGGTTATAGAAGCCGCGGTGCAGGGCCGGCGGCAGATGCGCTGTGTAGCGCACGTTCGCCGGCCATTCGATGCTGCCGGGGTATTGCGCCCCGGCCACTTCGAAGCGCCCTTGCACCCACTGCCGCGCGGGTGAAAGCAGCAGCGCCTCGAGCGTGGGCTGCCGGTCGTCGCTGTAGGTGCCCATGTAGCCGAGATCGCAATCCTGCGCCACGGGCTCGGGGTAGTACAGCTCGGGATCGACCGAGCAATAGAGCATGCGCGCCGCTGGCGAGCCGAACTCGCGCTCCAGCCGGTCGAGCGTCGGGCCGCCTGTGAACGACAGGTACATGTCGTAGCCCGCAATCTGCCGCGCCTCCAGGTAGGTCGTGCCCCCGCGCGCGAGCGCGGCCAGCGTCACCGGCGTGTCGATGTCGTAGAAGGCAGTTCGGCCCGGCGCCTCGGCCTGCACCCAGTCGCCGACAGCCACGCCGTCGGGCACGAAGGAGCCGACGATCACGAGGTCAGCCTCGCCGACGTGTGCTGCATGGTCGCGCTGCAGGCTGGCAAGGTCCGCGTACAGCACGGTGCGGCCGAAAGGCGGATCGGGCAGGTCGCGGTGCCCGGCATACCAGGGCACGTCGCGTTCGAGAAACAGCACGTCGTGGCCGCGCCG
The DNA here is from genome assembly GCF_029919115.1 of Variovorax paradoxus. Taxonomy (NCBI): domain Bacteria; kingdom Pseudomonadati; phylum Pseudomonadota; class Betaproteobacteria; order Burkholderiales; family Comamonadaceae; genus Variovorax; species Variovorax paradoxus. Next base: position 1,507,261 of record NZ_CP123990.1, on the reverse strand, counting down.
CACCAGTTCGCGCACCAGGCCGCGGTAGGTGGTGGCGTGCCCGTTGCCCCACGACGAAGTGATCGAGAGCCCGAGGATGACGATCTTGAGCGGTGAAGCCTGCATGCTCATGCAACCTCCAGGGCCTGTGCCGCATCACGGCCTTCGAGCAGCGCCTCCAGTTGGGCGGCGCGGTGGGCATAGGTGTGCTCGGCCAGCACGCGCCGGTAGGCGGCCTCGCCGATGCGGCGCGCGCCAGCGGCATCGAGCTCGCGCACATGCGCCGCCACTTCTTGGCCGTCGGCGGCCACCAGCACTTCCTTTCCGGGCTCGAGAAAAAGCTCTATGCCCTCCCACGCATCGGTGATCAGGCAGGCGGCGGAGCCGGCCGCCTCGAACACGCGGGTGGCCGGCGAAAAACCGTAGCGCGCCATGCTGTCTCGGCTCACGTTGAGCACGGCCATGGGCGTGCGGTTGAATGCGTTGTGGTCGGCGGTATACACATGGCCGACATAGCGCACATTGCTCGGCATGGCCTTGTCGCTCCAGCCGCTGCCGCCCAGCAGAAAGCGCTGCTCGGGCAGCAGGCTGGCGGCACGCAGAAAGAACTCTTCCACGCGCGCCTCGCGGTCCGGCAGGCGGTTACCAAGGAAGCCAAGGTCTGCGTCGAAGCGTGCATCGGGCCCGACCGGATGATGCGTGGAGGGATCGAGCGCGTTGTAGATCGGAATGCAATCGCGCGCGCCGGCGCGGCGGTAGGCCTGCACCACGGGCTCGCCGCCGCCGTAGGTCAGCACCATGTCGTAGCGCGGCACCAGCGCATGGAAAGGGTCCGCCGCATTGGCCTGCAGCCGGTCGAGCGTGGCGGGCGCATCGACGTCCCAAAACACGACGCGCGTGCCCGGGCCCTGCAAGTCGAGCACGGCCTCTTCGAGCAGCGCATCGAACACGCCCACGCCGCTGGCCTTGACCACCAGGTCGGCGCCGCGTGCATGCTCGACCATGCGGCGTGCATTGGCATCGCCCTCGCCCGGATAGACGATGACCTCCGCCCAGTCGGGGTCGTCCATGTCGCGGTGCTGCTGACGGCCGAAGGCATCGGGCTCGTAGAAGCGCACGCGATGGCCACGCTCGTGCAGCGCGCGAACCATGCCGCGGTAATAGGTGGCGGCGCCGTTCCAGTAGGCCGACACGAGGCTGGAGGCAAAGAAGGCGATGTTCATCTTTTTCTTCATGCGGGAATGCTCCGGAGGTGGGTGGGTTCGCCTTCGAGTTCGGCGTGAATGGCCAGCAGCTCGTCGACGCGGTGGGCGCAGGTGTGGCGGGCAAGCACGGTTTCCAGGCCCTGCTCGCGCAGCGCGCGCGCCAGGTCGGGGTCGTGCAGCACGTCGCGCAGATGGCGACGCATGGCGGCGCCGTCGTCGGCCACCAGAAAATCGCGGCCGGGCGTGAAGAGGCCCTCGGCATCGTTCCACGGCGCGGAAACCAGCGGAATGCCGCAGGCCAGCGCCTCGAACACCCGAATGGTCGGAATGCCCGGCAATGCCTGAACGTAAGGCCTGCGCGGCACGTGCACCGTGACGCGATGGCGGGCAAAGACGCGCGGCGCCCGGTAGTTGGGGAGCCAGCCGCCGAAGTGGATGCGGGCCGCGCGCAGGCGGTCGAGCGCCCTGTCGGGGTAGCGCACGCCGTGCACGCGCGCCTTCAACCGCAGGTCGTGCACCGGCTGGAGCAGGAACTCGTCGAGCTCGGCCTCGCGTTCGTCGTCGCCCCAGTTGCCTATCCAGACCAGGTCGCCCTCTTCCACTTCATCCGGTATCGGATGGAAGTGGCGGATGTCGGCGGCTTCGTGCCAGGTCCACGCACGGCGCGCCCAGCCCTTCTTGCGGTACAGGTCGCGGATCACGTTGCCGAAGGCCAGCACGCCGTCGTAGTGCGAAAGGTCGTAGCCGGCCATGCTCTTTTCTTCGGTCACCGAGCGGTGGTGCGTGTCGTGAAAGAAAAGCCGGTAGCTGCCGCCGCCCCGCCGGTGAAGGCCGATGCGGCGCACCAGCGCATGGTCGTTCCATTCATGCACCAGCACCACGTCCGCGTCTTGCAGCGCCTCGTCGAGATTGAGCGTGGCGGGGTCATAGGTGGTGCTGTGCAGTTCCGGGTACACCCGCGCGAACTCTTCGAGCGGCGCCTGGCCGTGCTCGGCCTGCAGGTTGGTGCGGCTCCAGGCGCCTTTCGGCTCGTACACCGCAAGCTCGTGGCCGCGCGCGAGCAGCTCGCTGCACACGCCGCGCAAGAAATGCGCGTTGCCATGGTTCCAGTCGGATACGAGCGAATGGCAGAACATCACGAAGCGCATGCGGCCTCCTTTGTTTTTCTTCGGGCGCGGCCGGCGCCGCCCGCGCGGGACGCTGCCGGCGCGAGCAAGCGGCCGTAGGCTGACATGTAGGCGTCCGCCATGCGCGCCGGCGTGAAATGCCGCGCACGTTCCGCCGCCCGATGCGCCATCTGCTGGCGCAGCGGCGCATCGTCGATCAGCTGCATCAAGGCCGCGTGCAGCGCATCGTGGTCGTCCGGCTGCACATACAGCGCGGCGTCGCCCCAGACTTCGCGCAGGCTCGGCACGTCGCCCAGCACCAGCGCGCATTGCGAAAGCGCCGCCTCGAGCGCCGAGAGGCCGAAGGGCTCGTAGCGTGCGGGCAAGGCATAGATCGATGCACGCGCGAACTGCGCGGCCATGTCGTCGGGAGCCAGTTCGCCGAGCCACAGCACGCTGGGCGCCTGGATGCTTTTCTCGCCGGCACCCGGTGCCGATGCCGATCCAGCCACGCACACGGGCCAAGGCAAACGGGTGGCCACGGCCTGCAGTGCCGACACGTTCTTGGCGGCGTCCCACAGCCTGCCGGCCGAGAGAATGACCGGCTCCTTGTCGCCGGGAGCGAACATCGCCGCGCTGCGGCCGTTGGGCAGCACGAGGCCGCCGTGGATGTACCCGTAGTCGAGTGCGAGCGACGAGAGCATGGCTTCCGTCGGTGCGCCGACGAGGTCCGCGCCGTCGAGCCCTTGCCGCACCGTGCGCCGGTAAGTGTCCCAGCTCGCCGGCGCAAGCTGGCGATGCACGGCGCGCCACCATGAGGCCACGCACGAATGAGCCACCACGAGCTTCGGTGCTGCGAACGGCAGCGTGCCGAAGGCGAATTGGTTCAGGTGCACCACGTCCGGAGCCAGTTCGCGTTCGAGGCCGAGGAGCCATTGGCCCGCGCGGCGCACGTCGTCCCACGGGTTCTCCATCCACTCCAGGCACCAGCCGCTCTCGTGCAGTTCCAGGCCCGGGAGCGACGCGGCCTGCGCGCGCTGCGCCGGTGTGGGCAGCGCCCCCAAGGTGGCCAGCGACACGCGCACGCCCCGCTCGCCGAGCGCCGCGGCAAGCTCCAATGCGTGGCTCCAGACGCCGCCGACCGTATCGGCCGTCATCAGCACATGGCGCGGCGCTTGTTGCGGTGTTTCAGCGTTCATAGATTGCATCCAGCACAGCCGCCACTTCGGTCAGCCGCTCGATCTCGGGATCGAAGGCACCGCCGTTCGCGAGCGCGCGCGCCCAGTGCACAGCGGCGCGCCCGCCCCAGTCTTCAGGCGGCGAGGCGAGCGGGATTGCACGCGTGCCGTCGAAGCGCTCGGCGACAAAGTCGTAGAACGAGCCGTTCACGTTGCGGAACGAGGCGCCCCCGCGCGTGCCGTGAAAGTTGGCTTCGATGACGGCGCCCCGGCCCGCCGGCAGGTTCCACGAGCACGCGAGCCGCGCCACGCAACCGCCCGCGAGATCGATCTGCGCCACCGCATGGTCTTCGACAACCGCCGAAGGCAGCGCCAGGCGCCGGCCGCCCGCATGAAGGCGGCTCGACACCGCCTCGACACGCGGAAAGCCCAAGGTCCAGAGCGCCAGGTCGACCATGTGGATGCCCAGGTCGATCACGCAGCCGCCGCCCGAAAGCACCGGGTCGCGGAACCAGGGCTTGTCGGGGCCATAGGCGTTGTGGAACACCAGGTCGACCGCGTACACATCGCCGATCTCCCCACCGGACACCAGCTCGCGGATGCGCTGCATGCCGGCCGTGCGCCGGTACGACAGGTCGACGCCCAGCAGCCGGTCGGCGAGCCTGGCCGCGTCGATCACGCCTCTGGTTTCCTCCGCGGTACGTGCCAGCGGCTTCTGGCAGAACACTGCCACGCCGCGCGCAAGCGCCGCCTCGGCCTGCCGGGCATGGAGCGCGCTTGGCGTGGCGATCACGAGCCCGTCGAGATCGCGTTCGAGCAGCGCATCGAGCGAGCGCAAGCTGGCCGCGCCGGGCGCCAGCGCGCAGGCGGCTTCGCATGCATCAGCCGCCGCATCCGCCACTGCAGCGATCTCCGCCAAGCCGTCTTTCGCAATGGCTTCCATGCGGTTCCTGCCGATCCAGCCAACGCCCAGAAAGCCGAGCCGGGGCCGTCGAAGCGGCGCTGCCTGCGTGCCCGCGGACGGCGAAGTCGCCATCCCCGGCTCCTGCGCATTCACCATGTGCGCGGCCCTCACGTGGTCACCACCGCTTTCAGAAAACCGTCGGGCCGCGTGCGCGTGAGCTCCAGCGCCTCGCCCAGCCTGTCGAGCGGCAGGCGGTGGGTAAAGAGCGGCTCGGCATCGAGCACGCCCGCGGCCATCATGTCGACGGCTTCGCGGATGCCCTGCACATACATGCGCGGATCGCGCTCATGCGCATTGATCACATCGATGCCGCGCCAGTTCCACATCTGCATGTTGACCTGGCGCGTTCCGTCCTGGTGGTAGCCCGCTATCACGAGGCGGCCGCGCTCGCCCGTGATTTCGCCGGCCAGGTCGAGCGGCCATTGCAGCCCGACGGCCTCGATGGTGCGCTCGCACATCTTCTCGCCGGTGAGGCGCTTCACCTCGTCGAGGATGCGCCAGTGGTCGTCCATCACGATGGTGTGTGCGGCACCCGCCTGGCGCGCGACCTCCAGCGCAAACGGCCGGCGCGATATGGCAATGACCCGTGCGCCGGCCTGGGCGGCAAGCCGCGTGAGAACGGCGCCGAGAAAGCCGATGCCGACGATTGCAACGGTCTGGCCGGCCTGGATGTCGCTGCGGCGGAAGATGTTGACCGCACAGCCCAGCGGTTCGCCAGGCATCGCCACATCGGCGAGCGAGGCCGGCAGCGGCACCACCGAACCCGCATCGGCCAGGTCGTACTCGGCATGCGCGCGGTAGGTGAGCGCGGCCACGCGGTCGCCTACCGCCAGGCCTTGCACGCCCTCGCCCACCGCTGCCACGCGGCCCCAGCCTTCGTGCCCCGGTGCACCGGCCGGCTGCGGGTATTCGAACCACGAGCGGCCTTCCCACAGCGGGAGGCTGGATGCGCACACGCCCGATCCCTCGAGCTTGAGCAGCACCTGGCCAGCGGCGGGCTCGGGCGTTTCCACCTGCCGAAGCACGGCTTGCCCCGGCGAAGCAATGACACTTGCGAGCATGCTCACCTCCCGGCCGCTGCAAGCACCACAGGGCGCCGCTGGCCCGCCTTGCGGGCAACGGAGGGCCGGGACCGCATCTCGCGCAGCCACTGGTGCAGCCGCTCGATACCTTGCCGCGCATCGACGGCGGGCCGCCAACCCGTGGCCGCCTCGAAGCGGCGCGTGTCCGAGACGTAGTAGCGCTGGTCGCCGGTGCGCCAGTCTTCATGCGCGGTTTCGGGCCGCTTGCCTTCGAGCACTTCGATCTGGTCCAGCAGATCGAGCAGGCTGATCACGTTGCGCGGCCCGCCGCCGATGTTGAAGGCGCCGCCCGCCAGCTTGCCGATGTTGCGTTGCGCCAGCACGAAGGCTTCGACCAGGTCGTCGACGAACAGGATGTCGCGCACCTGCTTGCCGTCGCCGAAGAGCGTGATGGGTTCGCCGTCGAGCGCGCGCAACAGGAAGTGCGCCACCCAGCCCTGGTCTTCGGTGCCGAACTGGCGCTGGCCGTAGATGCAGCTCATGCGGAAGACCACGGTCTTCATGCCGTAGCTGCGCGCGTAGTCGTGCACATACTGGTCGGCCGTTCCCTTGGAGCAACCGTAGGGGCTGTGAAAGTCGAGCGGCCGCGCTTCGGAAATGCCGTGGCTCGCGATGTCGGCCGTCACCGGTCCATAGCGCTGGCCCTCCAGCTTGAGCTCCACATCCTCCAGCCCGCCATAGACCTTGTTGGTCGAGGTCATCAGCACCGACGGCGGCACCGGCTGCGCGCGGGCTGCCTCGAGCACGTTGAGCGTGCCCAATGCGTTGACCGCAAAGTCTTCGCGCGGATCGACCAGGCTCGTGGTTACAGCGACCTGCGCAGCAAAGTGAAACACATGGTCGGCCCGTGCGACTGCGCGCTCCACCGCGGTGGCATCGCGAATGTCGGCCACCGCCACGTCGAGCCCGGTCGGGTGGTTCTGCCGCAGCCAGTCGAGGTTGCGTTCCACGCCGGGGCGCGAGAGGTTGTCGAACACCAGCACGCGGTGGCCTTCGGACAGCAGCCGGTGCGCGAGGTTGGCCCCCACGAAGCCCGCGCCACCCGTGATGAGCGTAGCCCGATCCTTGCCGTTGAGCGCACGCCGGGGAGTGAGTACTGCGTCCCGGCTGTTCATATGGCCAACCCGCGCGCGGAAAGCTCTGCACTCGCTTGCGCCACGCGGTCGACCGCCGCTTGCCCCTCCAGCCAGGCCGCGAGCTCGGCCAGGCCGTCTTCAAGGCTCACGCGGGGCGAATAGCCCAGCACGCGGCGAGCCTTGGATATGTCCGCATAGCAGTGCCGTATGTCGCCAACACGGTACTTGCCGGTGATTTCGGGCAGCAGGTTTTCCTTGCCGACGGCCTCGGCCACGCGCTGTGCGATGTCTCGCACGCTGTAGGCCTCGCCGCTGCCGATGTTGAACACCTCGCCCGCCGCGGCCGGCATTTCGAGCGCGAGCCGCGAGGCGCGCGCAATGTCGTACACGCTCACGAAGTCGCGCTGCTGGTGCCCGTCCTCGAAGATCTTCGGAGGGCTGTCGTTGAGCAGGCGCGACGCAAAGATCGCGAGCACGCCGGTGTAGGGATTCGAAAGCGCCTGGCGCGGGCCATAGGCGTTGAAGAAGCGCAGCGCCGCGGTTGGAATGTTGTAGGCCCGGCCGATCATGAGGCACATGCGCTCCTGGTCGAACTTGGAGAGCGCATACACCGACGCGAGCGCGGGGGCCTTGTCTTCGGGCGTGGGCGCGGGCACCAGGGCCAGGCCGTCCTCGTCGCGCCATTCCCAGTCGCCGCGCCGCAGTTGCTCCAGCGTGCGCTCCTGCACCGTGCGAAGCTCGCCGCCCGCGGTGCGGTAGAGGCCTTCTCCATACAGGCTCATGCTCGATGCGACGATCAACTTCTTCACCGGCTTCTCGATCAGCGCCTCCAGAAGCACCGCGGTGCCGAGGTTGTTCACCCGCGTGTAGTGCGCCACCTCGTACATGCTCTGGCCCACGCCCACGGCCGACGCGAAGTGGTAGACCGCGTCGACGCCCTTGAGCGCATTGCGCACCGCGGCCGGGTCGCACACGTCGCCGACGACGAGTTCGATGTCCGCCTCCAGGTAGTCGGGCCTGCGGCCGCTTTCGCCATGCACCTGCGGCGCAAGGTTGTCCAGAACGCGAACGCGATAACCGTGGGAGAGAAGCTCGTCTGCGAGATGCGAGCCGATGAAACCGGCGCCGCCGGTGATGAGAATTTGCTGCGACATGAAACCCCTTTTTGTTTGAACGCCGGCGGGTTGTCGAGGGAGAAGTCTTCTTTTCCAACGCCTCGGCGAAGCCCTAAATTCGACGGAAAAATGCCGCGTTGATGTGCGAAGGTACTTACCTGTGTGTAGGCGCGTTGCCCTGTTACGCCACTGCTGAGTTGGCTCTGTGCATCGAAGCCGTTTCGCGTGCGCAGGGCGGACGTGATTGAACACAAGCCGAAGCTTTGTTCCTTCGCAATCTACGCTCGTTAACGAGCGTAGATTGCGAAGGAACAAAGCTTCGGCTTGTGTTCAATCACGTCCGCCCTGCGCACGCGCGGCGGCTCTCGCAAAGGTTTCCAACATGAGCAAGATTCGTGTCGCAATCGTCGGATTGAACACAAGCCGAAGCTTTGTTCCTTCGCAATCTACGCTCGTTTGAAGCCCCCTGCGCACGCGCGGCGGCTCTCGCAAAGGTTTCCAACATGAGCAAGATTCGTGTCGCAATCGTCGGTGTGGGCAACTGCGCCTCGTCATTGGTGCAGGGTGTCCACTTCTATGGCAACGCCCAGGGCACCGACTTCATTCCCGGCCTGATGCACCTCGACCTCGCGGGCTACCGCCCGTCCGACATCGAGTTCAGCGCGGCCTTCGACGTGCATGCGCGAAAGGTCGGGCGCGACCTGGGCGAAGCCATCTACGAAGCGCCCAACAACACCATCCGCTTTGCGGACGTGCCCAAGCTGGGCGTGCCGGTGCACCGCGGCCCCACGCATGACGGCATCGGCACCTATCTGAAGGAGGTGGTGCCGCTTGCGCCCGGCAAGGCGCAGAACGTGGCGAAGATCCTGAAAGAGACGCGGACCGACGTGGTGGTTTCCTACCTTCCCGTGGGTTCCGAGAAAGCCACGCAATGGTATGCCGAGCAGGTGCTGGAGGCCGGCTGCGCCTTTGTCAATTGCGTGCCGGTGTTCATTGCGTCGCGGCCCGAATGGGAAAGGCGCTTTGCCGAGCGCGGCCTGCCGATCATCGGCGACGACATCAAGTCGCAGGTGGGCGCGACCATCGTGCACCGCATCTTGACGGACCTGTTCAGAAAGCGCGGCGTTCGGCTGGACCGCACCTACCAGCTCAACTTTGGCGGCAACACCGACTTTCTGAACATGCTCGAACGCGAGCGGCTGCTGTCCAAGAAGATCTCGAAGACGCAGGCCGTGACCAGCCAGCTCGGCCACCCCATGAAGGCGACCGACGTGCACGTGGGCCCGAGCGACCACGTGCCGTGGCTGGACGACCGCAAGTGGTGCTACATCCGCATGGAGGGCACGACGTTCGGCAACGTGCCGCTGCAGTGCGAGGTGAAGCTCGAGGTGTGGGACTCGCCCAATTCCGCCGGCGTGGTAATCGACGCAGTGCGCTGCGCCAAGCTCGCGCTCGACCGCGGCGTTGGCGGCGCTGTGCTCGCACCTTCGAGCTATTTCATGAAGTCTCCGCCCCAGCAGTTCACCGACGACGAGGCGCGCGAACTGGTGGAGGCATTCATCCGCGGCGACGCCGAAGCCGCCGCCCCGCCCGAACGCAACCCCCGCGCGCATGAACGTGCGGCGCGCCATGCCAACAGGAGCAAGCTCGCATGATCGAAGCCGTCAAGTTCTGGAACGAGCCCAACAACAAGTCGCATTGGGACCTTGAGCTCGACCCCGACTGGTCGGCCTATGCGCACATGGTCAAGCTGGCATCGAGTGCCGTGCGCGCGGAGAACGGCACGCTCACGCAGGTGCTCGGCGGCATTTCGCCTATCGATGCGCACTTCATGGCGGGGCTGCGCGACAGGGGCGTGCTCGACGGGCTCGACGCGGTGGCGGTGCACGGCTTTCCGCTGGACTGGAACAACTGGCAGATCCACGAATGGCCGCAACGCATCGCAGAGATAGAGGCCGTGACGCACCTGCCGGTGTGGGTGACCGAAGTGGGCGTGTCGACCTTCGGCGCTGAAGAAGTGCAGGAGTTCGGGTTGCGCCGCACGGCGGAGTTGCTGATCGGCCGGGTGCCGCGCATCTTCTGGTATTCGCTCTACGACCTGCCCCAGGCCTGGCCCGCGACCACGCGGCACCGCGAGGCCGAGGGCTCCAGCTACTACCGCCACTTTCACATGGGCCTGCTGCGCGAAGACGGCACGCCCAAGCTCGCGTGCGAGCAGTTTGCGAGCTATACGCCTTCCATGGGCATTTGCCAGTGGTTCCACTTCGAAGACCACCGCCTCGACGAAGCGGTGCGCTGGCTCGAGCGGCTGGGCGTGCGCCACCTGCGCACCGGGCTGAGCTGGGCCGACAGTTTTCGGCCGAACGCCGAGCAGTGGTTCGACCGCCAGATGCGCGCGCTGGAAGACTTCGACGTGACGCTGACCTTCTGCTTCACGCCCGAACACCGCGGCATTGCGCCGCACCACACCAGCCCGCCGCAGCAACCCGAGGAGTTTGCCGAGTTCTGCGCGAGCATGGTCCGGCGCTATGCGTCGAACCGGGCGTGCACCGTGTTGCCCTTTGCGGCCGCCGGCACCACGGTGCCGTCGCGCATGCCCGCCGCGAGCTGAGCCGGCGACAGCTCTCCGGCCGAGAGCAGGCCATCGAAGTATTCGATGGTCTTGCGCAGGCCCTCTTCGAGCTGCACGCTCGGCTGCCAGCCGAAGATCTGCTTGGCAAGCCGGATGTCGGGCCGCCGCTGCATCGGGTCGTCCGAAGGCAGCGGCGCGAATGCGAGCTTCGATGACGAGCCGGTCAGCTCGATGACCAGCGTTGCGAGCTCGCGCACGGTGAACTCGACCGGATTGCCGATGTTCACCGGGCCGGGCCCGCCGGGCGACGCGTCCATGAAGCGGTTGAGGCCTTCCACCAGGTCGTCCACAAAGCAGAAGCTGCGCGTCTGCAGACCCTCTCCGTAGATGGTGATCGGGTCTCCCCGCAGCGCCTGCACGATGAAGTTGGACACCACGCGCCCGTCGCGCGGGTGCATGCGCGGCCCGTAGGTGTTGAAGATGCGCGCCACGCGAGTGTCCACCTGGTGCTGGCGGTGGTAGTCGAAGAACAGCGTCTCGGCGCAGCGCTTGCCTTCGTCGTAGCAGCTGCGCACGCCGATCGGGTTGACCTTTCCCCAGTAGCTTTCGGGTTGCGGATGCACGTCCGGGTCGCCGTACACCTCGCTCGTCGAAGCCTGCAGGATGCGCGCGCGCACCCGCTTGGCGAGGCCCAGCATGTTGATGGCGCCATGCACGCTGGTCTTGGTGGTCTGCACAGGATCATGCTGGTAGTGCACCGGCGAGGCGGGGCACGCCAGGTTGTAGATCTGGTCCACCTCCACATACAGCGGAAAGGTGATGTCGTGGCGCATCAGCTCGAAGTGCGGGTTGCCGAGCAGGTGCTCCACGTTGCGCCGCGTTCCGGTAAAGAAGTTGTCGGCGCACAGCACGTCGTGCCCCTGCGCCAGCAGCCGCTCGCACAAATGGCTGCCCAGGAAGCCCGCGCCTCCGGTCACGAGAATGCGGCGTTGGGTGTTGTAGACACGCATGATCGAAGCTCCTGTTGTCCGTTTGTCTGTTTGTCTTTGTTCAGCGGCCGATGGCCAGGTAGTCGAAGCCTTGCAGGCGGATATCGGGGTCGTACAGGTTGCGCCCGTCAAAGATCAGCGGCTGCCTGAGCGCTGCCTTCAATGCGCTGAAGCTCGGACTCTTGAAGGCTTTCCAGTCCGTGAGAATGACCAGTGCATCGGCATCTTCGGCCGCCTGCATCGGGTTTTCGACGTAGCGCAGGCGGGCAATCAGCTCGGGCATTCCGTCCAGGTCGCCCGCAAGGACTTTGCGTGCCTCCGCAATGGCGACCGGGTCGTGCGCAACAACCTCGGCGCCGCGAACCAGCAGCGCCTTGATCACCAGGCGGCTCGGCGCTTCGCGCATGTCGTCGGTGTCGGGCTTGAAGGCAAGGCCCCACACGCCGAACCGGCGGCCGCGCAAGTCTTCGCCAAAGCGGCGGACGATCTTTTCTATGAGCACCTGCTTTTGCGCGTCGTTCACCGCGCGCACGGCCTCCAGCACCTGCAGCCGCTGGCCGTGCGTGGCGGCGGTGTGCACCAGGGCCTGCACGTCCTTTGGAAAGCAGCTGCCGCCGTAGCCCAACCCCGCGTAGAGAAAGCTGTAGCCGATGCGCGGATCGGAGCCTATGCCGCGGCGCACCTGCTCGATGTCGACGCCCACTTTTTCTGCAAGATTTGCAAGCTCGTTCATGAAGCTGATGCGCGTGGCGAGCATGGCGTTGGCCGCGTACTTGGTGAACTCGGCCGCCTTCACGTCCATGTGGATCATGCGGTCGCGCTGGCGGTTGAAGGGGGCATACAGGCGGGTCATCACTTCCCTCGCCTGCCGGCCCGCTTCTCCGGGCTCGGTGCCGACCACGATGCGGTCGGGCCGCATGAAGTCGTCGACGGCCGCGCCCTCCTTGAGGAATTCGGGGTTGGACACGATGGCGACCGGGAGCCCCTGCAAGCCGCTGCCCGCCGCATGGTCGCCGTTGCTGCGGCGCTCCGAAAGCTCTTCCTCGATGGCTGCGCGCAGCTTGCCTGCGGTACCCACCGGCACGGTGGACTTTTCGACCACCACCTTGAAGCCCTGCATATGGCGCCCGATGCTGCGGCCGGCCGCGAACACGTATTGCAGGTCGGCACTGCCGTCTTCGCCCGGCGGCGTACCGGCCGCGATGAAGATCAGGTCGCCGTGGTGCACGGCGCGCGCAACGTCGTTCGTGAAGTGCAGGCGGCCGGTGCGCACATTGCGTTCGATGAGCTGCGGCAGCCCTTCCTCGTGAATCGGAACACCGCCCGACTGCAGGATTTCGACCTTGCGTTGATCGACGTCGAAGCAGACGACTTCATTGCCGATTTCCGCCAGGCAGCTGCCCGTGACGAGACCTACATAGCCGGTACCGAGGACTGAAATTTTCATGGAGAGAACGGATGAGTGCCGATGTTCGTGGTGGTGTAAGCGTGTTGAAAAAACCTAGCAGAAATTTTTCGAGGAAGGAACAGGACAGCACCGTGGGGCATGGTTGACTGCATTGATGAGCAGACATAACGTGGTGTGCCGGAACAAAGGCGGCACGCCCCGGGCATGCCGGTTGCCATGAACTTTTTTCGACGACTGCGCACGATGACGACCTGGACACCCAACTTCAGCTGGATCACGCAGGAGCTTGCCGTGGGCGGCAGCTTTCCGTCGGAGCGCGCCGAAGAACTCGCCTCTGCGCACCGCATCCGCGCGGTGGTCGACCTGCGCAATGAAGCGAAGGACGACGAGGCTGTGCTCCGCCGCCACGGCATGACGCTGCTTCACTTGCCGACCGAAGACATGTGCGGCGTCGATGCCGAGAATCTCGACGAAGGCGTGGCCTTTGCCAGCGCCGCGCTCGACCGCGGCGAACGCGTGCTCATTCACTGCGAACACGGGATCGGCCGCTCGGCCACGCTCGCGCTGTGCGTAATGGTGTTTCGCGGCGAGCGCCCGCTCGATGCGCTGGAGCTCATGAAAAACCGCAGGGCTCTGGTGTCGCCCTCCCCCGCGCAGTTCGCATGCTGGAGCGAATGGCTGGCGCGCCATCGCGAGCTGCGGCGCGCGCCGTGGGAGGTACCCGATTTCGATTCGTTCCAGGCCATTGCATACCGCCACATGCGCAGCCGCTGATGCTCGTCTACGGAGACGCCACACGGCAGGAGCCGGCCGCACAAAAGCTGGCCAGGCTGCGCAGCCAGCTTTCGCACGCGCGGGCTTCTCCGGCGGGCATCGGCAGGCATGGGCTGCTGGTGGATGCGCTCATCGAGGCGGGAGAGCTCGTGCAGGGCGTTGCGGATGCGCGCTTTCTTGCGGCGGGAAGGCGCGACGTGCAATCGCCCGAAACCCATGCCGCCATGGCGCTCACCATGGCGGTGGCCGGGCTGTGCGCCCATTCCTGGGAAACAGGTTTTTCCGCCATGCAGCCCGCGGATGAAGAAGGCCGCGCGGAAGAGATGCTTGCCGCGTTCGAAGCAGTGCTTCCATCCATCGAACTGCGGGTGAAGCAGCCCGAGGGATACGCGTTCTATGCGCTGTATCCGGAAGGCCACTTCGTCGCTGCGAAGCGGCTTCGGACGCGGCTCGAGCCGTGGCGCGTGATAGGCCTGCGCAGCATCGGCACCAGCCTGGCCGCCATGGCGGCAGTGGCGCTCGAAGCCCCTTCGCCGGTGACGCTGCGGCCGGTGGGGCATCCGTTCGATCGGCGCGTTTCGCTGGCCGATGCACCGCTTGCAAGCCCGGCGGCGCATCACGCCATCGTCGACGAAGGGCCGGGGCTCTCGGGTTCGTCGATGGCGGGCGTGATACGGCGCCTGCGCGACGAAGGCGTGCCCGCGGACCACATCCATCTCTTTCCGGGGCATGCGAATGGTCCGGGCGCGCAAGCCAGCGACGGGACGCGTGCACTGTGGAGGCAGGCTGCTGCAGTGCACGTGATGGGGTTCGACGAACTCATCCTGAACGCCGCGAAACCCGCGCATCGGCTGCAGGGCTGGGTCGAAGCGCTGGTCGGCCCGCTCCATTCGCCGCTTGCCGACGTCACCGGGGGCGGATGGCGGCGTGGGCACGACCACGCCTCCAACGAGATGCCCCCGGCCCATCCATGGCAGGAGCGACGCAAGTTTCTCGCGCGCGGCAACTCAGGCACGTGGCTCGTGAAGTTCGGCGGCCTCGGCCACGCGGCGCGGCAACGCTTCGCTTGCGCCGTGAAGTTGGCGGAAGCTGGTTTCTCCCCCTCCGTGGCCGGCCTTTGCCACGGCTTCATGGTGGAACGATGGCATGGCGAGATGGCGCCGCTCTCGCCCATTCGCTTGCAATCCGCGGAACTTCGGGGCCGGCTGATCGAACGCCTCGCCGGCTACATCGCCTTTCGGGCGCGCAGCTTTCCCGCTTCGCAGGAAAGCGGCGCATCGCTGCAGGCACTGTATGAAATGGGACACCACAACAGCGGCGAAGCCCTGGGCAGCGAACTTGCGGGCGCATGGATGCGCTACCAGGGCCAAGCGGAGCGGCTGCAAGGCCGAGTGCGCCGCGTAAAAACGGACGACCGCATGCACGCATGGGAATGGCTGGCGGTCGAAGACCGCCTGTTGAAGACCGACGCCGTAGATCACCATGCCGGCCACGACCTGGTCGGCTGCCAGGACCCGGCTTGGGATGTTGCCGGCGCACAGGTCGAGTTTGGGCTTGACGCAGATGAGCTGGCAGCGCTGCTGGACGGTCTCTCAAGGCGCGATTGCCCGATCGATGTTCAGCTGCTGAGGTTCTACACACCGGCATACCTCGCGTTCCAGCTCGGCCACTACTCGATGGCAGCGCAAGACGCTCATGATCCCATCGAGCAGACCCGCCTCGACGCGCAGTGCAAGCGCTACACCCAGGCGCTCCGGCGCGGTCTTGAAGAAATCGCCTGAAGCCGTTCGCGCTCGCGCTCGTGCAGCCCATGCGAACAGAAGTCTTCAGCGCAGTGCGCTCAAAGGCCGCCCATGTAGTCTGCGCTGCCACCCACACGAGAAACGTTCCTACGCCCGGCGCTCTTGGGCACCCTGAATCTGCGGCTGGGTGAACCCACCGGCTCGGCAACCATATTTTTCCCGTGGGTGCGAGTTTGGCGGCGGCCATGGTGGCCGCCGCCTTTTTTGCGAGCGTATCGCCTGTTTGAAGATGACGACCCTTGATCTGCTGTTTGCGCGAGGCCCCAGGATGCGACCGGTGCGGCGAGTGCTTGGCTTTTGCATCGTTGCACTGGGCCTGGGGCTTTTGGCCTTCGAGGCGGCCGAGGCGATCATGCGCGGCGACCCGCGCGTGCGTGGTGCCTTGCTCGGCGGCAGCCTGGCCGCGCTGGCCACGGCACTGGGCACGCTGCCCATCGCGCTTTCGCAGCAGTTCTCCCAGCGCAGCTGCGACACCATGCTGGGCTTCGGCGCCGGCGTGATGCTTGCCGCCACGTCGTTCTCGCTGGTGATTCCGAGCCTGGATGCCGCGCGGGCACAAGGCGCCGGCGCATGGGCTGCCGGAGGAATCGTCGGCGCAGGCGTGCTGCTGGGCGCAGCGCTGCTGCTGGCCATCGACCGCCTGGTTCCGCACGAGCATTTCGTCAAAGGCCTCGAGGGGCCCAGGGCAAGAAAGCTGAAGCGCGTATGGCTCTTTGTGCTGGCCATTGCCTTGCACAACCTGCCCGAGGGGCTCGCCATCGGCGTGGCCTTTGCGGGCTCCGACGCAGTGGCGGCCACCGCGCTGGCAACGGGCATCTCCATCCAGGACGTGCCCGAAGGCATGGTGGTGGCGCTGGCGCTGCGCGGGGTCGGCTACAGCCGGTTCCTTTCCGTGGGCCTGGGTGTGGCTTCGGGGCTGGTGGAGCCGCTGATGGCGGTGCTGGGCGCCACGGTGGTGACGCTCACGGCCAGCCTGCTGCCCTGGGGCCTTGCGCTGGCCGCGGGCGCCATGCTGTTCGTCATCAGCCACGAGATCATTCCGGAATCGCACCGGCAGGGGCACGAAGCCTACGCGACGGGCGGCCTGATGGTCGGATTCGTGCTGATGATGGTGCTGGATACGGCGCTGGGTTGAAGAAGGGACACAGAAAGGACACGCCACATGACCGCACTGGACCTTTTGAACCTGGACGTGCTCCTTGCGCGCAGCGTGCTGCTCCGGGCCGACTACCTGCAGGCGCAAAACCGCATTACCGAGGCGCTTGCGAGGCAAAGCGGCGATACGGGCCAGGGCGGCCCGGCCGACAAGGACTTCGAGAAACTGGCCCTGGCGATGAGCCGATCGCTCTCGGCCGATGCGCGCTACCTGTGCACCCTTTCGTTCATGGTGCGCGGAATCATCGAACGCGCAAAAGCCACGGTCTGATCAGGCGCCGCCGAGCGCGGGCTTGGCGATCATCAGCCAGAAGAGCGCAAGAAAGAGAAAGAACGCCGGCACGCCCAGCGCCACCCACCACTTGAACAAAAGCCAGTAGCGCGGCGGCAGCGGCGTGTTGCGCTCTGCCGCTTCTGCCGCCAGGTCGCGCAGCCGCATCTGCAGCCAGACGACGGGCAGCCAGCATGCAATGGCCAGCACGTAGCAGACCAGCGAGGCCTCGATCCACGGCGTGGAAAAGGGCATGCCCATGCGATGCACCAGCCACAAGCCGGTGGCCGGCTGCAGCACGGCCGTGGTGGCCGTGAAGAGCCAGTCGGCACGCACCACCATGCGCGAGACGACCGCCACCGCCCGCACATCGCACGACAAGGTGGTGGCCAGCAGGTAGAAGGCCGAGCCGATGCCGGTGCCGAACAGCAGGGTCGACGAGATCACGTGCACGTATTTCAGGACGAGGTATTCCATGGTGCGGCTTTCAAGGTGGCTCGGGTGGGGCATGCGTGCCACGGCGCGTGGACGGCTCCATGGCCCAGAGCAAGGCGATGGCTGCGCACATCGGCAGGTTCTTGGAGAGCGGGCCGAAGGGATGCAGCCAGAACTCCGGCATGGCCCATGTGATGGCGGCCGTGTAGAAGGCGATCAACGCAAGCTGCAGCGGCCAAAGCACCCGGCTGCGCCAGGCGGCGGGCAGCGCGATCGTGCCGATGCCGAGGGCCAGGTCGAACAGCGCGGCGCCGTCGAGCAGCAGTTCGGCCCATAGGCCGCTGGCGCCCACGCGGGCCAGCAGCGCAAGACTCTGGCCGCGCGGATAAAGCCCGATGGAGACGACGAAAGTCCAGATCCACACCAGCGCAACGGACCACCGCAGCAGCGGCAGCATCCATTGCAGCCAGGCCGCGCGGCGCAGCGCCTGCACGCCATGGGCCGGAACGAAAGCGCGGTGCGAGCGCGGCGCGCGCCCGAGCCAGGCCTGCAGGTCGGCCGCGGGTGCGGCATTGCCTTGCAGCAGCATGCCCGCGGTCTCGGGGTCGAGAAAGCTGCCTTTCCACCGCCCGGCCAGCGTTGCGCCAAGCCTGAAAAGGCGCTCGGGCAGCGGCAGCACCCAGGCCTGGTGCGCATAGCCGAGTTGGCGCCGCAGGTCGGCCAGGTAGGTGCGCAGGCTCACCGGCTCGGGCCCCACGAAGGCGATGGTGCGGCTGCCCACGGGCCGTGCCTCGGCCAGCGCCAGCACGCCCGCGACCACGTCGTGCAAGTGCACGGGCTGCAGCCATTGGTGGCCGCCGCCCGGCAGCAGCAGCATGGGCATGACGGCCAAGGTGGCAAAGAGGCCCGCGCTCGCGCCTTCGTCGCCCCACACCAGCGAAGGCTGCACGATGGCCGAAGCCACGCGGCACTGCCGCAGGTGGCGATCGGCCGCGCCTTTGCTGCGGTGATAGCCGCCAGGTGCGGCGGGCGTAGCGCCGAGTGCCGAAACCTGGATCACCAGCGCGGCCCCTGCCTGGACACAGGCATCGAAGAGCTGCGCGGGGCCCAGGTGGTGAATGGCCTCGAAATCGCCCGCCCGCCGCTCGCGCAATATGCCGGCCGCGTTGACGACGATGTCGCCGGGGCGCAGGTGCTCCATCCAGAAGGAAGCCGGCGGAACCTCCGCCAGGTCGGCAGAGATCCAGTGCGTGTGGGTCTGCGGCCAGCCGGCCTCCGCACGCGCCTTGCCGGCGTCGCGCGCGGTACACAGCAAGTCCGCCCCGCGGTGTGCGAAGGCTTCGGCGAACGCGCGCCCGAGAAATCCGGATGCGCCGACGATCACGACCCTCACTCTTTGCCCTTCCCCGTGCCGCGGCCAGCGGGGCCTCACTGCCGGTGCTCGCGGTTGGCCACCGCGCAGCCCAGCGCCAGGCCGACCGCAAAGCTCGCGTACACCGCCGCCATGGCGCTTTTGGACAGGTGATGCTCGAAGCCGGGCGTCAGCCGCCGGGGTGTCGCCAGGTAGTCGACCGCGCACGCGGTGGCCGCGGCCACGCCGGCGCCTCCGAGCGCAGCAGGCACCGATCGGGCAGGCCGCCGGTTGGCATGAAGCCACGCATAGAGAACCGCCCAGAAGGTTGCCGAGCCGTGGTGAATGGCATAGCCGAGCACCGTGTGGCGCAATGAGGGCGACTTGCGGAACAGGGCCTCGCGGTCCCATACCCAGTGGCTGATGGCATTGGTTGTTGCGGTGGAGCTGCCGGCCTCGTAGCGTCCGCATACCCCCAGCGCAATGGTCGAAGCCACGCTGGCGAACGCGCCCGCAATCAGGCCGGTCCTGATGGCCGACTTCGCACGGCTCCCGCTCTGCGCATCCATTTCCGGAGACATCGTTTCGCTGGTTTGCATGCCCGGATCTTTAGCGCTTCGGGCTGCGGCGCGAGTGCGGCCGGGAGCACAAATACGTAGGCCGGCGCCGCATTGGTGCAAGCGATGTGTGCTGCGGGAGTTTCGCGACAGGGCTGCGCGCCGCTGTCCGACACCTGGCGCGCATGAGCCGCCGCAGCCTTGGCGCCTTGCACTGAAAGGTGAACCAGATGAAGGCTCAACAAGCAAGAAACGACGAGCGTGACAACAAGCGGGTTTTTCGGTGGGGCGTGGGTGCGGCGATTTTCGTGTTCGTGCTAGCGCTGGCCTACAACCTGCTCACGCAGACGCGCGAAGAAGGCCCGGTGAAGCCCGACACGCCGACACAGAGTGCACCGCAGACGACGTCTCCTGCGGCACCGCCGGCTTCGCCGACGAAATAGGCGCGTTTCAGCCGCGCGCCGCGGCTCGCGTCAGGACGAGGTGTTCCAGTTCAGCAGGCCCTGCTGCGTGGCCTCGCACACTGCCTGCGTGCGCGTCTTGACCGCCAGCTTGTAGAAGATGCTCTTGAGCTGGGCCCCGACGGTGTGGGCGGAGCGCTTGCTCTCCTCGGCGATCTGCCGGTTGGTCTTGCCCTGGGCGAGGAGCCGCAACACGTTCAGCTCGCGCGGCGTCAGCAGCCCCTTGGGCGCCATGTGCTCGGCACGCACCAGGCTGCCTGCGCGTTGCGCAGCGACGGCGGAGAGTTTTGCATCGGGGTTCGCGGCAACACCGTCCAGGATGCGGCGTGCAATCTGCGAGGCGCCCAGCGAGTCGCCGAGTTCGACCGAGCGCATCAGCAAGGCAAGGTCCGTTTCGTTCGCCTCGGCGAAAAGGTGCCGAACAACACCTGCGGCGGCAGTGGCGGCGCTCATAGGCCCGCCGCCGGCAGCACCGCGGCCGCACGACTCATGTGGATGGGACTCGGAAACATGGATCTGAAGACCTTCACGTTGCAACTCCGCGCGCGTTGATGGAACTCGATGCTATGGAGAATGACCGCCCTGCGCAGCCATTTTTCAAGCGCGGATGTGTTTGCGTTCACATGTAGAAGAGAAAACTCGGCCCGCATCGGCTCCGGAATGGCTCCAGGCTTCAATCGGCGCGGGGGTCCGGCTCCGGCAGAGCGCCCGGTTGGCCCGCAGCGCCGGTTGCCCCGGGCTCGGAAGGCAGCGGTTCGAAATCGGTCGCGGCAAAATCGGCCGACACATGCAGGCCGTGCTCGTCGCGGCGCACGAGCCCGCGGTCTTCCATGTTTCGCATGGCCTTGTTGACCACCTCGCGCGAAAGCCCCGCATAAGAAGCGATCACCGCCTGCGTGATGCGCTTGTCGTAGCCGCCGGTGGTGGAAGGCGCCAGCTGGCTCAGCTGATGCAGCACGCGGCCTACCAGGTCTTCGGAGGGGAGCGACGAAATTCGCCTGAGCTGCCCGCGCATCGCGCTCAGGCGCCTCATGGCCATCTCGAGCAGCTTCAACGAAATTTCCGGATGCGCCGCGCACAGCCTGCGCATCTCGGAAACCGGAATGAGGTAAACCGACGAGGGAAGCGCCGCAACCAGCGACTGCGCGACCTGGTAGCGGTCTTCGCTGAAAGAAGAGCCGAAGAAGAAATCGTCCTGGCGGATGAATTCGGTGGTGACGTCGTCGCTGGCGCTCCCATGCGCCACCACGCGCAGCAGCCCGCCTGCCACGCAATAGATGCAGTCGGTCCACTCGTCGGCGGCGAGCACGGTTTCATTGCGCCGGCAGGAGCGCAGTTCGGTGGCCTGGACCAATGCAGCGCGTTCCGCCTGCGGCAGACCGGCAACCAACGTATGCAGATACATGTCCGGATGGTGCCCCAGAGCGCCACGGCAGAGTACCCATGAATTGGGGATGCTGCGGATCGCCGGGGCGGCCCCCTACCGCTCGGGCCTTGCCTTGGCCGCACGCCGCAGGCATTCGATGAGCTGCTGCGTACTGGGCGTGCGCCTTCGGCCACGCATGGTGATGAGGCCGACGGGCGGCAGGTCGATGGGCACCTTGAGAGGAAGCACCTCCAGCATGCCTTGCTGCTGGAAGTGCCGCGCCACGGAGCGCGCCATGAAGGCCACGGCGTCGCGTTTCTGCAGAAAGCTGATCTGCGCCAAGAAGGAAGCCGACTCGATGATGTCCGCTGGCGGGTGCACGCCGTCGCGAAAGAACATCTGGTCGAGCTTGACGCGCAGCGACGCCCAGGGCGGCGGCATCACGCAGCGCTCTTTCGCCAGGTCGGCCCAGTTCAACCTGCGTTTGGCGGCCAACGGATGGCCGGGCCTCGCCACCGCCGTCATGGGCTCGGCAAGAAGCGCCTCCGTTTCCAGGTCAGGTGCCGCGTAACCGGGCTCCAGGCGCCCCACGAACAGGTCGAGCTCGCCCAGGCGCAGCTTGGGCAGCAGCCGGGTGAGATCGCCCTCCTCCACCAGCACTGTGGTTTGCGAAGAACGGGTCTTGAGCATTTCGACCGCGCGGGCCATGAGCACGGGCATGGCCACCACCATGGCGCCCACGCTGGTGCGGCCCGCAGCACCGCTGGCAACCGCGGCAATCTCGTCGCGGGTGCGGTCGTAGTCGGCAAGCACCGAGCGTGCAAAACGTACCACGCTCTCGCCATAGGGGGTGGGTTCGGTGCCGCGTGTGGAGCGCTCGAACAGCGCCAGGCCGAACATGCGCTCTATTTCGACCAACGACTTGGAAACCGCCGGCTGGGTGACCGAAAGAAATTCGGCCGCGCGGCCCAGGTGCCGGAACTGGTCGAGCGCCACCAGCATTTGCAGGTGGCGCAGCTTGAGGTTGGAACGCAGGACGCGGTCGATCTGGCTCATTGTGGGCGGTGGCGGGACTTTTCATCTACATAACCTCCAGGCTATGAAGAGAGTCCGCTATTTCATTGGATTGCAATGATTGTCTACTGAAGAATGCGCTCTGCTTTCATCGAACTACAAATCGTCGGAGACACACATGACCTTGAATCACTCCCCACGGCGACGTCAATTGATGCTGGGCAGCCTTGGTGCCGCCGCACTGGCCGCGGTGCCCGCCCGCGCATTCGCAGCCGACTATCCCGAACGCCCCATCACCTTCATCTGCCCCTGGCCGGCCGGCGGCACGGCCGACCGCTCGATGCGCGCCATCTGCCAGATTGCAGCGCGAGAACTCGGCCAGCCGATTGCGCTTGAAAACCGGGCCGGCGCTTCGGGAATGATCGGCACCAAGGCCCTGGCTTCCGCCAGGCCTGATGGCTACACCATCGGACAGATCCCGATCTCGGTCACGCGCTTTGCGCAGATCGGCACCGTGCAGGTCGATCCGCTGAAAGACCTGAGCTACCTTGCCCGCACCTCGGGCCAGACCTTCGGCATTGCGGTGCCGGCGAGTTCGCCTTTCAAGTCGCTGCGGGACATGCTGGCGCAGGCCAAGGCCAAGCCGGGCGTGATCAGCTATGCCCACGCCGGCGTGGGCGGCGCCACCCACGTGGGCATGGAGCAGTTCGCGCAGGCAGCGGGTGTCAAGTTCAACGCCATTGCCTACAAGGGCGGCTCAGCGGCGCTGCAGGACGTGCTGGGCGAACAGGTCGACATGCTGGCGGACAGCAGCTCCTGGGCCCCGCATGTGGAAAGCGGCAAGCTGCGCCTGCTTGCCACCTGGGGCGAGGCGCGCACGCCGCGCTTCAAGGACACGCCCACGCTCAAGGAACTGGGTTTCGACGTGGTGGTGGAGGCACCGAACGGCATCGGCGCGCCGCGCGGACTGCCGCCCGCAGTGGAAAAAAAGCTGCGCGACGCATTCCGCGTGGCCGTCAACAGCGAAGAATTCAAGAAGGTGGCCGACAGCATCGACGCACCGGTGATGTACCAGGACGGCCCCGACTACAAGAAATACGTCGAAGCCGTGTACCGCCAGGAGACCGACCTGATCCGCAAGCTCAACCTCAAGGAACTGATGGAGAAAGGTTGATGAACGACAGCCCCCTGCTCCGCCTGCACCCGAACGACAACGTACTGGTTGCCAAGACACCCATCGCCCTGGGCGAGACGATTGCCGAGTTCGGCGTGCGGGCGCGCGCGCAGATTCCCGCGGGGCACAAGATCGCGTCGCGCGGCATTGCGGCCGGCGAGCAGGTGAAGAAGTACGACACCGTGATTGGCGTGGCTTCGCGCGACCTGGAGGCTGGCGACTACGTGCACAGCCACAACCTCACGCTGGTCGATTCGTACCGCGACCCGGGCTTTTGCCAGGACGTGCGGCCGGTGGACTACGTGCCTGAGGCGGAGCGCGCCACCTTCATGGGCTTTGTGCGCGCAGACGGCCGCGTGGGCACGCGCAACTTCATCGGCATCTTGTCGTCGGTCAACTGCTCGGCCACGGTCATCAAGCGCATTGCGGCGCATTTCACGCCCGAGCGGCTGGCGGCGTTTCCCAACGTGGACGGCGTGGCCGCTTTTGCGCAGACCAGCGGCTGCGGCATGTCTTCGCCGAGCGAGCATTTCGACGTGCTGCGCCGCACGCTGGCCGGCTACGCGCGCCACCCCAACCTGGCCGGCGTGCTGATCGTGGGCCTGGGCTGCGAACGCAACCAGGTCGATGCGCTGGTCGACTCGCAGGGGCTCCAGCAGGGGCGGCTGATGCGCACGATGGTGATGCAGGAAGTGGGAGGCACCCGGCAGACGATCGAAGCCGGCATTCGCGCCATCGAGGAAATGCTGCCCGAGGCCGATGCGGCGCGGCGCACCCGCGTCGGCGCCAACCACCTGAAGATCGGGCTGGAGTGCGGCGGGTCGGACGGCTTCTCGGGTATCACGGCCAACCCCGCATTGGGCGCGGCCATGGACGTGCTGGTGCGCCACGGCGGCACCGCCATCCTTTCTGAAACGCCCGAGATCCACGGTGTGGAGTTCATGCTCACTCGGCGCGCCGCAACGCCCGCGGTCGGACAGAAGCTGCTCGACCGGCTGGCCTGGTGGGAGCGCTACGCCGCCGGCCAGAACGCGCAGTTCAACGGTGTGGTCGGGCACGGCAACCAGGCCGGCGGGCTGGCCAACATCTTCGAGAAGTCGCTTGGCTCGGCCATGAAGGGCGGGACCACGCCGCTGCAGGCGGTGTACGAATATGCGGAGCCCATCGACAAGGCGGGCTTCGTCTTCATGGATTCGCCGGGCTACGACCCGGTGGCCGTGACCGGGCAGATTGCCAGCGGCGCGCAGATGATCTGCTTCACCACCGGACGCGGCTCGATGTTCGGCAGCAAGCCGGCACCGACCATCAAGCTGGCCAGCAACACGCCGATGTTCAAGCGCCTGGAAGAAGACATGGACATCAACTGCGGCGTGGTGATCGACGGCGAACTCTCGGTGCCCGAGCTGGGGCAGCAGATCTTCGAGCAGATATTGCGCCACGCTTCCGGCGAACGCACGCGCAGCGAAGCGCTGGGCCTTGGCGACCACGAGTTCGTGCCGTGGCACCTGGGCATCGTGAGCTGAACTTCTATTCTTCAAATGCCACTTACCCTCTCCCGCCCCCAACTGCAACGCACGGCCAACTTCATCGCGGGCGAATGGTGCGACGCCGCCGGCCGCACGCTCGAGGTGACCGACCCCGCCACCGGCGAGCTGATTGCGCACGTGCCCGACTCCGGCGCCGACGCCGCGCGCGCCGCCGTCGATGCCGCGCACGCAGCCTTCCCCGCATGGCGCCGCACGCCGGCCAAGCAGCGCGCGCAAATACTCAAGCGCTGGAACGACCTGGTGCTTGCGCATCAGGACGACCTGGGCCGCCTGATCTCGCGCGAGCAAGGCAAGCCGCTGGCCGAAGGCATTGGCGAGGTTGCCTATGCGGCAAGCTACATCGAGTGGTTTGCCGAAGAGGCCACGCGCGCCAACGGCGATGTGATTCCCGCCCCTGTGCCCGGCCGGCGCATGTTCGCCATGAAAGAGCCGGTGGGCGTGGTCGCAGCCATCACTCCTTGGAATTTTCCGGCCGCGATGATCGCGCGCAAGATCGCACCGGCCCTGGCCGCGGGCTGCACCGTGGTGTGCAAGCCGGCGGAGGACACGCCGCTCACCTCGCTGGCGCTGGTGGCCCTGGCCGCGGAGGCCGGCGTGCCCGCGGGGGTGCTCAACATCGTGACGGCCTCACGCGAGCGAACGCCCGAGGTGGTCGACGTGTGGCTGGACGATGCGCGGGTGCGCAAGATCACCTTCACCGGATCGACGCCCGTCGGCAAGCACCTGGCGCGGCGCTCGGCCGATACGCTGAAGAAACTGTCGCTCGAACTGGGCGGCAATGCGCCGTTCATCGTGTTCGAGGATGCCGAGATCGGCGCCGCGGTCGAGGGCCTCATGGCCGCCAAGTTCCGCAACGGCGGCCAGACCTGCGTGTGCCCCAACCGCGTGTTCGTGCATGAAGCCGTGCATGACGAATTCGCCGAACTGCTGTCGGCACGCGTCTCGGCCTTGCGGGTGGGGCCGGCCAGCGACCCGGGCTCGCAGATCGGCCCGATGATCAATGCGCGTGCCGTCGAAAAGATCGAACGTCACGTGCAGGATGCGGTGTCCCGCGGTGCGCGCCTGCTCTCAGGCGGCGCGCGGCTGCCCGCACTGGGACCGAACTACTTCGCCCCCACAGTGCTCGTGAACGCCGATGCCACGATGGCCTGCGCCTGCGAAGAGACCTTCGGCCCGGTCGTTCCCCTGACGCGCTTCACCGACGAAGCCGACGTGGTGGCCCAGGCCAACGACACGCCTTTCGGATTGGCGGCGTACTTCTATTCGCGCGACGTGCGCCGCATCTGGCGCGTGGCCGATGCACTGGAGGCCGGCATCGTCGGCATCAACGAAGGCGCATTGGCCGCGGAGGCGGCACCCTTCGGCGGCGTGAAGGATTCCGGCTACGGGCGCGAAGGCTCAGTGCATGGGCTGGACGACTACATGCACACCAAGTACGTATGCCAAGGCCAGCTGGACTGAGCTTGCTTCACACCAACAACACCTGCCAAAGAGACATCACCCATGCCCGCCTACAACGCCTTCAAGACAGCATTGGCCGCCCACCGGCCGCAAACCGGCCTCTGGCTTTCGATGGCCGACCCGTACATGGCGGAGGTGAGCGCCACCGCCGGCTTCGACTGGCTGCTGATCGACGGCGAGCACGCGCCCAACGACCTGCGCTCGACCCTGGCCGCACTGCAGGCCGTGGCGCCGCACCCCGCCCAGCCGGTGGTGCGTGCGGTCCAGGGCGACACGGCGCTCATCAAGCAGCTGCTCGACATCGGCGCGAAGAACTTGCTGGTGCCGATGGTCGACACGGCGGAACAGGCCCGGGCACTGGTATCGGCCACGCGCTATCCGCCGCTGGGTATCCGCGGCGTCGGCAGCGCCGTGGGGCGCGCATCGCAGTGGAGCGCACGCACCGACTATCTGGACGTGGCCGACAGCGAAGTCTGCCTTCTGGTGCAGGTCGAAACCGTGAAGGCGCTTTCGAACCTCGCCGAGATATGCGCAGTGGACGGCATCGACGGTGTGTTCATCGGCCCGGCCGATCTGGCCGCCTCCATGGGCCATCGCGGCCGGCCCGGGCACCCGGAGGTGCAGGCTGCAATCGAAGCCGCCATGCAGACCATCGTGGCATCCGGCAAGGCCGCGGGCACGCTCACTTCAGACCCGAAGCTGGCGCGCCGCTACCTCGAGCTCGGCTGCACCTTCGTTGCGGTGGGTGTCGACGTGCTGCTGTACGCCGGCGCCGCACGAAAGCTGGCGGCCGACTTCAACGGCGCGCCAACAGCCGCTGAGCCAGCGTCTCGCGCGGCCTACTGAAGCCCACACGTCCTCCAGCGCGGCGGCGCATCGGATCAGCCATCCTGATTCCAGTAGCCGCCGTTCATCAGGCTTTCCCGCACCATGGCGCGGGCACGATGCAGCCGGCTCTTCACCGCCTCGACGCTCACGCCCAGGTTTGCCGCGACTTCGGGGGCAGTCAGTTCCTCGACATCGCGCAAGACCAGCGCCACGCGGTAGGGCTCCGGAAGCGCCGCAATGGCCTTTGTCAGGTCGAGGCGCAGGTCCGTGGGAATTTGCGGCGCTGCCAATTCTGGGTAAGTGGGCTCCAAAAGAGGGCCTGCGGCAGAGCTGCGCCTGAATATCCGGTAGCACTCACGCTCGACGATGCGGAACAGCCAGGTGGCGAAGGCAGCCACCGTGCCGAGCGTGCCGATCTTTCTATGGAGTTGCCACAGCGCCACCTGCACGGCGTCTTCGGCGTCTTCGCTGTTTGCGCAGGTCCGGCGCGCGAATCGCTTCAGATCGGGCTGGCATACGGAGAGCAGTTGGGACAGCGCCCGCTCGTCTCCCGCGCATGCAGCCTCGATGAGCGGTGCGGACGCACGGATCATTTCGCCGCGCCCGGCGCTTTGCGGCCGAGCATCGCACAGGCCGGGCAGAAGCCGACGATGGCGGTGGACGCAAGCACCCCGGCCGTGGCAAACCCGAGGAGGCGAAACGTTCCGGCCGGCAGAAAGTAGAACGCGCCGGCGGCGGCGAAGGCTCCCAGGCACAGGCGAATGATTCGCTCCCAGGCGGGGAGATTGCGTTTGAGATGGAACACGTTGAACACTCCGGTTGATGTTGACCCTTGCATAGAGGGCGCATCACGGCCAGAAGGATTCAGGAACTTTAAAAGAAATTCCGGCCTGGGCCGCAAAGCCCCAGGCCGGTTCCACGGCGCCGCAGTTTCAGTCGGCAGTGGCGCCCGACTTCTTCACCAGCTCGGCCCAGCGCGGAATCTCGCGGGCCATGTGGTCGCGCAGTTCCTCGGGCGTGCTGGCGGCGATGTCCATGGCCAGCTGGCCCGAGAGCTTGGCCTGCACGTCGGGCTGCTTGAGCGCCTTCACGATCTCGGCGTTGAGGCGCTGGATGATGGGCTTGGGCGTGCCCTTGGGCGCGTACACAGCTTGCCACGACGACATCTCGAAACCCGCCACGCCCGATTCGATCATGGTCGGCAACTCGGGCACCAGCGCAATGCGCTTGCCGGTGGTCACCGCCAGCAGCTTGAGCTTGCCGCTCTTCACGAGCGGCAGCGCGGCGGTCACCTGGTCGAACATGAAGGGCACCAGGCCCGATGCCACGTCGGTCATCGCGGGCGGCGTGCCCTTGTACGGCACGTGGGTGAGCTTCACGCCGATCATGTCGGCGAACATCTCGCCGGCCAGGTGGGTCGATGTGCCCGCTCCCGAAGAAGCGAAGGTGCGCTTCGATTCGTCTTTCTTGAGCAGCGCGATCAGCTCGGCCACCGAGTTGACGCCAAGCTGGCTGTTGACAATCAGCACATTGGGCAGCCGGCCGACCAGCGACACGGGCTCGAAGTCCTTCATCGGGTCGTAGGGCAGCTTCTTGTAGAGGCTGGCGTTGATGGCGTGCGTGCTGATGGTGCCGCCGAAGAGCGTATAGCCGTCCGGCGCGGCCTTGGCCACGTAGGCGGCGCCGATGCCGCCGGCCTGCCCCGGCTTGTTGTCGACCACCACCGACTGGTGCAGGCTCTCCTGCAACTTGTTGGCGAGGATGCGGCCCACGATGTCGGTCGAGCCGCCGGCCGTGAACGGCACGACATACGTGATGGTCTTGGCGGCGGGCCATTCAGCCTGCGCGAGCGCCAGTGTGGGGGCCAGTACGAATGCAGATGCGGCGAGCAGCAGCCGCGCGGCGCGGTGAATGAAGGGCATGGTCTTGTCTCTCGTTGATGTAGTTGTCGTGGTCGGATGAATGAAAGCCGGGCGGTCAGCGGCCGCGGGCCTGCCGCCAGGCAGCGAACTCGGTGCGGCTTTGCTCTTCCGTCGGCGGATAAAGGCCGAGGATCGAGCGGCCTTCGAGCACCTTCTCTTGCACGAAGTCTTCGAAGACCGTCATCTCCGTGGCCTCGGCCGCGACTTCGTCGGCAATGTCCGCCGGAATCACGATGACGCCCTCTGCATCGCCCACCACCACGTCGCCAGGCCACACGGCCACGTCGCCGCAGCCGATGGGTACGTTGATGTCGATGGCCTGGTGCAGCGTGAGGTTGGTCGGCGCGCTCGGGCGCTGGTGGTAGGCGGGGAAGCCCAGCTTCGCGATGTCGGGGCTGTCGCGAAAACCGCCGTCGGTGACCACGCCCGCCACGCCGCGCTTCATGAGCCGGCTCACCAGAATGCCGCCGGCCGATGCGGCGCGCGCGTCCTTGCGGCTGTCCATCAGCAGCACCGCGCCCACGGGGCATTGCTCCACGGCCTGGCGCTGCGGATGGCTGCGGTCGTTGAACACGGTGATCGGGTTCAGGTCTTCGCGCGCGGGCATGTAGCGCAGCGTGAAGGCCTCGCCCACCATGTTGGGCAGCGAAGGGTTGAGCGGATGCACGTTCTGGATGAACTGGTTGCGCAGGCCGCGCTTGAACAGGGCCGTGCACAGGGTGGCGGTGCTGACCTGCATCAGCTTCTCGCGGGTTTGGGGATTCACGTCGGGGGTCTCCGTTTGCTTGGGCGTTGATTCGGTATGGAGGAAAAGCGGTCTTCAGAAAATGTCGGGCTCGGGCACCGGCTTGCCGAACGCGGTTTCGAGAAAGTCGAAGTCGCAGCCCTCGTTGGCTTGCAGGATGTGGCGGCCGAACATCCACCCGTAGCCGCGCTCGTAGCGCGGCGGCGGCGGTGTCCATGCGGCCTTGCGGCTGGCCAGCTCCTCGTCGCTCACCTCCAGGTGAATGCGCCGCGCGGGCACGTCGACGGAGATGCGGTCTCCTGTGCGCACCAGTGCCAGCGGGCCGCCGACAGCCGCCTCCGGCGAGCAGTGCAGCAGGCAGCCGCCGTAGCTGGTGCCGCTCATGCGCGCGTCAGACAGGCGCAGCATGTCTTTCACGCCCTGCTTCAGCAGCTTGGTGGGAATCGGCAGCATGCCCCACTCGGGCATGCCGGCACCGCGCGGGCCGGCATTGCGCAGCACCAGGATATCGTCGCCGGTCACGTCCAGCTCGGGATCGTCCACTGCCTTCTTGAGCGCGGGGTAGTCGTCGAACACCAGCGCGCGGCCGGTGTGCTGCAGAAGGTGCGGCGCGCATGCGCTCGGCTTGATCACCACGCCATCGGGGGCGATGTTGCCGCGCAGCACGGCAAGCGCACCTTCGGCATAGATGGGGTTCTCGAGCGGCCGGATCACGTCATCGTTGAACACCTCGGCGCCCTCGATGTTCTGGCCGATGGTGCGGCCGTTGACCGTGCGCGCCTCGGTGTTCAGGTGGCCGCGAATGCGCTCCAGCATCGCGGGCAGGCCGCCGGCGTAGAAGAAATCTTCCATCAGATAGGTATCGCCGCTAGGCCGGATGTTGGCGACCACCGGCACCCGGCGGCTTGCGGCATCGAAGTCGTCCAGCGTGACCGGGTGGCCGGCGCGGCGCGACATGGCAATCAGGTGGACGATGGCGTTGGTGCTGCAGCCCATGGCCATGGCGCAGGCGATGCCGTTTTCGAAGTTGGCGCGCGTGAGCATCTTGGCGGGCGTCAGGTCTTCCCACACCATCTCGACGATGCGGCGGCCGCATTCGGCGCTCATGCGCACATGGTTGGCATCGGCCGCCGGAATGCTCGATGCGCCCGGCAGCGAAAAACCGACGGCTTCGGCAATGCCCATCATGGTGGCCGCGGTGCCCATGGTCATGCAGGTGCCATGGCTGCGCGCAATGCCGGCTTCCATTTCTTGCCAGGCCTGGTCGCTCAGCTGGCCGGCGCGGCGCTGGTCCCAATACTTGAAGGCGTCCGAGCCAGAGCCCAGCACCTGCCCCCGCCAGTTGCCCCGCAGCATGGGGCCGGCCGGCAGGTAGATGAACGGCAGGCCCATGCTGAGCGCGCCCATGGTGAGGCCCGGCGTGGTCTTGTCGCAGCCGCCCATCAGCACGGCGCCGTCGATGGGATGGCTGCGCAGCAGCTCTTCGGTTTCCATCGCCAGGAAGTTGCGGTAGAGCATGGTGGTCGGCTTGACCATGCTCTCGGACAGCGAGATGGCGGGCAGCTCCAGCGGAAAGCCGCCGGCCTGGAAGATGCCGCGCTTGACGTCGTCCACACGCTGCTTGAAGTGCGAGTGACACTGGTTGGCATCGCTCCACGTGTTGACGATGGCGATGATCGGTTTGCCGACCCAGTCGGTGGGCGCGTAGCCCATCTGCATCACGCGCGAGCGATGGCCGAAGGAGCGAAAGTCGTCGGGTGCGAACCAGCGGGCGCTGCGCAGGGTGTCGTAGGAGCGTTGCATCGGGGGGGCTGAAACGGAGGAACTGAACCGGATGGCTGAACCAGTGGCCTTTGTGGAATCAACTACATTAAAACACTAATATATCAGTTCAGCAAAGCGAGAATTCCAGCGAATGACCGCCCTCACCCGGATCCGACTCGACCGCACGCGCCTCGCAGCACCACAGGTGCTCGAGAAGCTGCGCGATGCCATTCTTTCGCTTGAACTCGTGCCCGGCACAGTGCTGGTTCGGCAAGAGCTGGCCGACAGGTTCGGCGTGAGCCAGACACCCGTGCGCGAGGCCTTGCTGCGGCTGGCCGAAGAAGGCTTGGTGGATGTGTTTCCCCAGCATGCGACGCTGGTCAGCCGTATCGACATCGACGCGGCCCGGCAGGCGCACTTTCTGCGCCGCTCGATCGAGCTCGAGATCGTGCACCAGCTGGCCGAGCAGGCCACGCCCGATCTCGTGGCGCAGCTCAAGACACAGATCGCGCTGCAGGCAACGCTGGCGGCGGAACGGCAGTACGGCGACTTCGTCGGCGCCGACCGCAAGTTTCATCACCTGATGTACGAGGCGGCCGGGGTGCCGAGCCTGTGGGACATGGTGAGCCGCGTTTCAGGCCACGTCGACCGGCTGCGGCGCCTGCACCTGCCCACCGCGGGCAAGACCGAGGCAATTCTTCGCGACCACCGCGCCATCGTGCGCGCCATTGCGCAAGGCGACAGTGCCGGCGCGCAGAAGGCGCTGCGCGAGCACCTCTCGGGCACGCTGAGCTCGCTGCCGGAAATCTGCGCGCGGCATCCCAGCTTTATCGTGCCGGGGAGCTGAAGCCGAACTCCGCGATTCGCCTGCCAAGGCACGCCAGGGACAGGGCCGCTAAGCCGTGCCGGACTCCGGCCACCGGTGCCGCGTGCCGCCGGAGCGCCGGTTGGCCTTCTCCACCACCGCGCCTTGTGCACTCAACGTGTTCGCGCGTTCTTCGAGGTGCCGCAGGCACTGCAAGAAGATGTCCAGGTGCGCGGGCTCGATGCCCTCGAGCAGATCGGTGTTGAGCCCGGCGATGCGCGGAAACACCTTTTCGTAGAGCTCGCGGCCCGAGGCGCTCAGCCGCACATGCACTTCGCGCCGGTCGTCCGCATCCTGCCGGCGCACCACCAGCTTCTTTTCGACCAGGCCCCGCAGGCCGCGCGAGGTGCGCACGCGGTCCAGGTGCAGGTGCGCGGCCAGCGCCGAAGACCGCATCTCGCCCTGCTGTGCAAGCGTGGCGATCATTCCCCATTCGCGGCGCGTGATGCCGAAGCCCCCCTCCACAAGTCGGGTCGCCATGCCGCTGCTGGTGCGCACCGCGCGCGAAAGCCGATACAGCAGCAGGTCGTTCAGGGATTGCGGCGTGCGCAAGTCGCCTGCATCGGGAAAAGCTTGCATACCTTGCGTGCCGTGCATGGAAAGGTTCTAACGGGTGTGAGAGGCGACGGCGCAGTGTGACTCGCACGCCTCAATTGGCAATTGATGGATTAGATCAACTGATTGTTGCGTACGTATAAACCAGTAACAAATTACACGGGTTGAAACGAAGCGGGCCGGCGATTGTCGCCGTGAAAACCTGCGCGCACCCGTTCGCAAATAACGCAGCAGGAGGACCCATGTCTGTTTTTCTTTCCCGCCGAAAGCTCACCGCATGGTGCCTGGCGCTCGGCGCGTGTGCCGCGCCCCTCGCCCATGCCCAGGCGCCCGCTCTCGACGGTCCGCTGACGCTGGTGGTGGGCTACACCGCCGGCGGCAGTACCGACCGCATCGCCCGCCTGGTGGCCGAGCGGCTCGGCGCCAAGCTCGGCGTGGCAACCACCGTCGAGAACCGCCCCGGCGAAGGCGGCCGGCTTGCAGCCAAGGAGGTCAAGCGCGCGCCCGCGGGACAGAACGTGCTGATGCTCGGCAACCCCGCCGTGATGGTGGTGGCGCCGCTCGTGTTCAAGGACGCGGGCTACGACCCCGACAGGGACTTTGTGCCGGTCTCGCAGGTCAGCAGCTACGACTTTGCGCTGGCGGTGGGCAACAAGCTGCAGCTCGACCGCGCCATGTTCCTGGTGGGCCGGCTCTGGGCGCATCCGGAAGAAGCCGTCTTCGGCGTGCCGGCAACCGGCAGCCTGCCCCACTTCTTCGGCCTGATGGTGGGCGACGCGCTCAGCGTGCAGCCGCAGATCAAGGGCTACGGCGGATCGGCGCCGCTGTCGGCCGACCTGAGCGGCGGCAGCTTGCCGATTGCGATCGACACGCTCGACTCGCTCTATGGCCAGCATCTGGCCGGCAAGATCCGCATCCTGGCTGTGTCGGGCAAGAAGCGTGTGAGCTTCGCGCCGGCGATTCCCACCTTCCGCGAGGCCGGCATGAAGATCGATGCCGACGGCTGGAACACCTTCTTCGCGCCCGCCACGATGCCGCCCGCCAAGGTGCAGTTGCTGGCCGCCGCCATCCGCGACGTGATGCAAGACCCGGCCTTGCAGAAGGCCGCCAATGCCGCCTACATCACACCCATCGTCAGCACGCAGGCCGAGACCGTGCAAATGCTCAAGGCCTTCCGTCAGCAATGGGAGCCGGTAGTGCGCCGGTCCGGCTTCCAGCCCTGAGCCGCAACGGGCGTCTGAACCTCAGGGCGCCATGGGATCGCCGGGCTGGCCAACGCCATAGGTGGGTGCCTCGGGCAACGCGTAGGCCGGCGGTTGTTGCGGGTCGTGCAGCACCACACTGCGGCCGACCCCGACGCCCACCGGCCCCGCACCCACGCCGATGCCTGCACTGCCGACGAGCTGGCCGCGAGGGTTCACGCTGATGCCCGCGCCGAGCGGCCCCCAGCCGGTGCTCAGGCCCAGGCTCGGCCCACCGGAGCCGACACCCACGCTGAGCGACAGCCCTGGGGCCAGCGGAATGCCGAAGCCGACGCCCACGGCGCAGCCCGCCAGCACCGCAGAAGCGCCGAGTACAGCGAGGCGACTTGCCAGCCGCCCGCTTTTCCGCGCGATGTCGTGTCTTGATTGTTTCGGCATAGGCCATCCCTGTGGGCGGGCCCCGCGCCCGCGTTGTTCGAAGAGCTGCAACACGTTTCCGCGCCGCATGCACGTGCGGCCGGATCATCGGGCAGGTCTTCTTCGGAAAGCACGGCCGGCGGAGCAGGTTCCAGGCGAGATTGCCGAAATGTGCCGGATCCCCGGGGTTTCCTGCCGCGCGGCGCTCCGCATCCGATCGAAGCCACGCGTCGTGAAGTCCTACACGGAGAAACCGCTGACGACCGTTGGAAGGCCGGGCACGACAGCTATGCTCGAATTCCAAAAAATTCGAAAGCTCCCCATGAAGAAACTATTCGCCGCACTCCTCGCAACAGCAATGCTCGGCGGCTGTGCCGTCTACACCGACGGCCCGGGCCACGGCGGTGGTGGCTACGGAAAGCAATGCCCGCCAGGACAGGCCAAGAAGGGCAACTGCTGATCCGCTGATTTGGAAAGCGCCGGACGCACGCGCGTCCGGCATTCGGTGGGGCCGGAGCGCCCTATCGTGTAAAGCGCGTGTCGGACAGTGTCCTGTGATGTATGCCGATGAGTCGAGCAGGCCTGAAAATGTGCGGCATGAGCGCCCATCTTCTCCCTGCCAGCGACACCGGCGCCCCTTGCGCCCACCAGGTGCAGTTCTACGACGACGAAAAGATCCTGATCGCGTCGGCAGCCGACTTTCTGGCCGAAGCCCTGGCTGAAGGCGGTTGCGCCCTGATTCTTGCCACCGAGGCACATCGCCGCAATTTCCGCATGCGCCTGTCCGGGGTTGGCCCCGACGACAACATCGTTTTCGTGGACGCCGCGGAAGCGCTCGGACAAATCGTGTTGAACGGCAAGCCCGACGAACGCCTGTTCAACCAGCTGGTCGGGGGCCTGCTCGATACCCTGCAAGGCCGCGGAAAGCTCCGCATCTACGGCGAGCTGGTCGCTCTTCTTTGCGCGGACGGCAAGCATGAAGATGCGCTCTTGCTGGAGGGTTACTGGAACCGACTTGCCACCCGGCGCGAGTTCGAGCTTTTTTGCGGCTATCCGCTCTCCGTATTCCCGGGCACGGCGCACGCCGCGGTATTCCGCCATGTGTGCCAGGCGCATTCCCGGGTGATTCCCATCGGCGGCACGGCCATCATGGCGCCGGCCGAGATCGCGGTGCTCCAGCAAAAGGTGCTGTCGCTGGACGACGAAGTGCTGCGCCGGCGCCAGGCTGAAGAATCCACGCGTGCGCGCGAGCGCGACTTGGCTGACTTCGCCGAGAACGCCGCGGAAGGCCTGCACCAGGTGGCGGCCGACGGCACGATCCTCTGGGCCAACCGGGCGGAACTCGAGCTGCTGGGCTACAGCGCCGACGAATACATCGGCCAGCACATCACGCGGTTTCATCTCGACCAGCCGGTGATCCAGGACATTCTCAAGCGGCTCAGCGCGGGGGAAACGCTGCGCAACTACCCGGCCCGCCTCGTCTGCAAGGACGGCGCCATCAAGCACGTTCTCATCCAGTCGAACGGCCGTTTCGAAAACGGGGTGCTGCGCTACACGCGCTGCTTTTCGCGCGACGTTACGGAGCGCGTGGCGCGCGAAGAAGCCGAGAGCGAACGAAACGACCTGCTGCGCCAGGCGCCTGTTGCCGCGGCGTTGCTGGTGGGCACCGAGCACCGGTTCGAACTGGCCAACGATGTCTACAAGTCGATGGTGGGCAAGTTCGACCTTGAAGGAAAAACCTACGCGCAGGCACTGCCCGAGCTTTGCGCGCGTGACGACACGCTGCGCATCCTGGACGAGGCCTTCGAATCCGGTCACCCCTATGTGGCCGAAGAGCACCTGACCCTGGTCGAGCGCGCCGGCAGCGGGCGCCTCGATGAACGCTATTTCAAGCTCAGTGTGCAGCCGCTGAAGCGGGTCGACCGCCTGTACGGCCTGATGCTGATTGCCGTGGACGTGACCGACCTCGTCGCCTCACGGCGGGGACAGGAGCGGGCGAGCGCCGAGCGCGAAGCGCTCCTGCGCGATCTCGAACGCGCCAGCCGGGCGAAGGACGAATTTCTTGCGGTGCTCGGGCACGAACTTCGCAATCCGCTGGCGCCGATCGTCACTGCGCTCGAGTTGATGAAGCGGCGCGGAGACCTCAAGACCTCGAAGGAGCAGGACGCCATCCACCGCCAGGTTCAGCACCTGATCCGGCTGGTCGACGACCTGATGGACGTGTCGCGCGTGACCCGGGGCAAGTTGACGCTGCGCGAAGAAACGGTTCAGCTGGCATCGGTGCTTGCAAAGGCCGTCGAAATGGTGAGCGTGCTGATGGAGCAGCGCCAGCACACACTGAATGCCCTCTATCCGGACAGCGCGATGCTCTGGCATGGAGACCCGACGCGCTTGGCCCAGGTGATCAGCAATCTGCTGACCAATGCCGCGCGCTACACCCCGTTGGGCGGCGTCATTCATCTGGAAACACGGCAGGAACAAGGCGACGTGGTCATCTCCGTGACCGACAACGGGCGGGGCATCGAAGAAGACGCGCTGCCCAAGGTCTTCGACCTGTTCTACCAGGGGGCGCAAACGATCGAGCGCGCCGCAGGCGGGCTCGGCGTGGGCCTGGCGCTGGTCAAGAGCCTGGTTGCCGCGCACAACGGCACGGTACAAGCCCGCAGTGCCGGGCCGGGACAAGGCAGCGAGTTCACGGTTCGCCTGCCGCTGCCCTCCAGCGACCAGTTGAAGGCCATCTCGCCCGAGGCGCTTGCGCTTTCGAGCGGCGCCGTGCTTCGCCGCAAGGTGTTGATCGTCGACGACAACCAGGATGCCGCGGACCTGCTCGGCGCAATATTCCGCGAGCACGGGCACGACGCGCGGGTGGCCTACGACCCGGCCGCGGCCTTGACGCTTGCCTCGTCGTTCAAGCCGGAGGTCGCCTTTCTGGACATCGGCTTGCCGGTGATGGACGGCTACGAGCTGGCCGCGCTGCTGCGAAAAGAACTGGGTGAATCAGCGCCTCTCAAGATTTTTTCGCTGACCGGGTTCGGCCAGCCGGCAGACCGCGAAAAGAGCAGGCGCGCCGGCATGGACGGCCACTTCGTGAAACCGGTGGAAGAGGCCCAGGTGCTGCAAGCTGTGCTGTCGGTCGATATGGCCGAGCGAGCCCCGGCTTGATACCTTTACTTGCCGGCCACCACATGCCGCTTGTTCAGCGAACTGGAAGCGTTCAAGCTCGCGTCTTCGTCGACGCCTATGCCCAGCCGGTCCACCAGCTCGCCGCCTAGCCAGGCGGTGACCATTGCGATGGCCGCACCCGCGAAGGACCACACCATTTGCGCCAGGCCCGGCGCGTAGTCCCTGTCGCGCAGGAAAAAGCTCAGCGCGAACAGCAGCAGCACGAGCACGTTGCCACCGCCGTGCATTGCGCCGATGCGCTTGGCCCGCGTTCCGGCCGGAATGCCCAGCCAGTCGATGGTGCCGAAAGGCGCAGCCAGAAGGCCGCCGACCAGGCCCGCCGCGATCATCCAATAGGACACCGCCGCCATGACCTGGCTGTTGCCGATCAGGTAGATGATGTCGAAGACCACCGCCGTGGCGAGCAGCCCGAGCGGAAACACCACGAGCATCTGGTGCACCGGATGGCCGAGAAGACGAACTCTTGCGTGCATGGGTCACCTCCATTGAGTGGGACCTTTATCTCAGTCACTACCGCAGCCTGCCGACGCAAGCAACCGTCGCCAGCGCGGGTCGGTACTTTCCTACCTCCGGTTACCTTCCCGCAGCGGCTCCGAACGCAACCTCGAGCCGGCAGATGGCTCGCCCCTCACACGCGCAAGGGTAATTTTCAGCCTCGTTTTATCGGCGATGGATGACGCCCAGAGGCTGACGAAGCAGCACCCTTTCACCCATGGACAAGTTCTTTGCAACCTTTGCGAATGCCACCGCGCGCGCAGCCGGCAGTCCATTTGCATTTCTGCTGTGCATCGCGCTGGTGGTTGCCTGGGCAGTTGCGGGCCCTTTCTTCGGCTTTTCGGAAAACTGGCAACTGACCATCAACACGGGCACCACCATCGTCACTTTCTTGATGGTGTTCCTGATCCAGAACACGCAAAACCGCGATGGGGTGGCACTTCAGACCAAGCTCGACGAACTGATTCGCTCTTCCAACGCCGGCGACGAATTCATCGGCATCGAGAAGCTCACCGACAAGGAGCTGGCCGTACTGCACGAACAGTGCGAAGCAGCCGCAAAGAAAAGCCATGCGGCGCTGGACAAGACGCGCGGTGAGCGTGCACGCCGCGCCCACAAGGGCGCCACTGAAAAAGCAACCCGAGCGGAAAGCACAACATGAAGAAATCGATCTGGAAACTCTACGGCTATGGGTGGGTCACCCTGGGCTTCTTCCTCGTCTCGTTGGTCGGCCACTGGGTCTTTGGCTGGTTCGCCTATGTCGACGAACAAAAGAATTTCGGCGTGCCGCCGGAAATGTCGGGCTACCTCATCCAGATGTCGCGCGACACGCTGGAAAACTGGCAATCGGAATTTTTGCAGCTGATCTGGCAGATCGGCGGGCTGGCGTTTCTTCTGTATGTCGGCTCGCCGCAATCCAAGGAAGGCGACGACCGCATGGAAGCCAAGATCGACGCCATCCTGGCGGCAGTCGACCCGAAGAACGCCGATAAGCTGATCGACGAGATCGACCAGGAATATGCGGGCAGGCACACCGACCAGCGCTGGACGCGAATGGCGAAGCAGGGCTCCTCCAAGTAGCGCGAGAAGGCATGCCCCTTGAGCCGTGCGTCAAGACTTGGCGCGGGCGCTCTCCTCCCGGAAGGCCGCCTCGCCAGCCGCCGACACCTCGGCCCATTTCTTGTCGGACTCGGCATCGGCGGCATAACTGTCGTGCCAGTTCCACCACTTGTAGGTGGGCGTCTGCGGATAGCCCTTGGGCGAGTCTTCCCATACCTCTTGCCGGCCCAGCGGCGTGATGTCGAGATAGTTCCAGGTATTGCCCATCTGCTCGTCGCCGCGGTTGTTCAGGAAGTACGTTCGGAACACGCGGCCGCCGTCGCGATAAAACACGTTCGTGCCGTGCCATTCGTCCACGCCAAAGTCGGCATCGAAGCTGTCGGTGAGGGTGAACCACGGTATCTCCCACCCCATTCGTGCCTTGAGCCGCGCAATGTCTTGCTGAGGCGCCCGCGAAACGAAGACAAGCGTGGTGTCGCGTGCGTTCAGGTGCGCCACATGGGCCACCTGGTCGGCCACCATCGAGCAGCCGCGGCAGGCGTGTTCAGGCCAGCCGAATACGCCGGGCTCGAAGAAGGCACGATACACGATCAACTGGCGCCGTCCCTCGAACAGGTCTGCCAGGCTGGCCTTGCCCGCGGGGCCTTCGAAGGCATAGGTCTTCTCCACGGCCGTCCACGGCATTCGCCGCCGTTCGGCGGCCAAGGCGTCTCGGGCGCGGGTGTGCGCTTTTTCCTTTACCAGCAGTTGCTCGTAGGCCGCTTGCCACGCCTTGGGCGACACGACGGGAGGCGTGTGCATGGCAGGCTGGCCGCCTTCGGGCGCGCTTTCGATGGATGCAGTCATTGCTGAAATCTCCTGGGTTGGCGAACGCCCGCGCCTTGTGACCGAAGCGAGCTATCGCTGTTGCTTGCCGCTCGGTGGCGGCAGGAGTCAGTTTGGCGCGGGCGGCCGAATGCCGGGAGTAACAAGATTGGCGGGATTGCGCCGCCGCCCTTCAACGAAGCGCACCGGCACCTCGGCCACGCGCGCCCTCAGCTGGCCGCAGCCGCCGTCGATGTCTTGCCCCGCCGAATTGCGCAGCTTCGTCAAAATGCCCCGCTGGTGCAGCGCACGAGCCATCTGCTTGCAGCGCTCCCACGACGGACGGCTGAACGCCACGCCGTCCACCGCATTGAAGGGAATCATGTTCAGCACGCCGTACTTGCCGGACAGCAGCCTGACGATGCCCTCGATCTCGTCCGGCCCGTCGTTGACGCCTTCGAGCAGCGTCCACTGGTATTGGATCGGGTAGCCGGTGGCCCTGGCGTAGCGCTCGCCTGCGTCGACCAGTTCTTCGGGCGTCATGCCGGGCGCGCGCGGAAGGAGCTTCCTGCGCAACTCGGCCTTGGTGGTGTGCAGCGAGAGCGCCAGCGCTGGCCGCACGCTTTCTTGCGGCAGCCGTTCGAAAACGCGCGGATCGCCCACCGTGGAGAACACCAGGTTCTTGTGGCCGATGTTGCCGACAGTGCCGAGCAGTTCGATCGCCTCCAGCACGTTGTCCAGGTTGTGGGCCGGTTCACCCATGCCCATGAACACCACCTTGCGCACCGGCCGGCGCATGCGCGCAAGGGCGACCTGGGCAATGATCTCGGCGCTTCCCACCTGGCGCAGCAATCCGTCCCGGCCCGTCATGCAGAACTGGCACCCTACCGCGCAGCCGACCTGAGACGACACGCACAAGCCAGCGCGGGGCAGCAACACGCTTTCCACCGTTTGGCCGTCCGCAAGGGCAACGAGCAGCCGTTCGGAACCGTCGGCGCCGGGATGCACCGTGTGAATGCGCGCCAACCCCGCAAGCTCGGCTTCAATGGATGGCAAGGCTTCGAGCAGCGAAGACGGAAAGAAGCTCGCCGGCAGGCGCCTGCCGCTGTTGCGGGGCAGCGCGTGCGACCACAGCCGCAAGATCCGCTGCTCGTGGCTGGGGCCCGCGCCGGCTTGCCGCAGCCGTTGCTTGAGTTCGTGGATTCGCATTCACTGAAAGAGGGTCGACATGCGGCAGATTGTGCACGGCGGCCATTCCGGGGGGCGACACGCTTCGAGGCCCAGGTTTACGTGCTCTTCCGAAATATGTATGATGCGCATCATGCGAAATGCAAAACACGGAACCAGGACCTCTGCCAAAGAAGCCTCTCACGAGCGCATCGTGTCCGCGGCCGCGCGCGCCATCCGCCGCAGCGGCTACGGCGGAACCGGCGTCGCGGACATCATGAAGGAAGCGGGCCTGACCCACGGCGCCTTCTATGCCCACTTCGAGTCGCGCGAAGCCATGCTGGCCGAAGCGGCAAGCCGGGCATGCGCCGAATCGGCCGCGGTGGCGGCCAACGTCGCGGCCAGCGTGCCGCCCGAGCAGGCGCTGGCGGTGATGCTCCGCACTTACCTCTCCCCCGAACACGTGGCGCAGGTCGAACTCGGCTGCCCTCTTGCCGCGCTGGGTTCTGAAACGCCGCGCCAGGCACCGGAGGTGCGCCGGGCCACCACGCGCCACGTCAAGGAAATGATCGATCTTGTCGCCCGCCAGTCGCCCGATTGGGGCCAGCCCGGCGCGCACGAACGGGCGCTCGCGACCGTGGCCACCATGGTGGGCACGCTGCTGCTGGCGCGCGCGGTCGACGAGCCCGCGCTGTCGGCAAGCCTGCGCGAAGCCGCGCTGAAGCACCTGGGCGCCGCCTGAAATCGGCCGCCAACCGGCGCCTGTGTTTCTTGCCAAAAAATATGATGAATATCATACGAAATAAAGATGAGCATCCCGGCATCGCTGCCATTCGCAAACCTGGGTCCGCCAGGAAACAAGGAAGACCATGAAAGCTTTTGTTCTTGACCGTTACGGCAAGAAGCGGCCGCTGCGAGCGGCAGAGATGCCGACGCCAGAGCTGCGCGACGACGAGGTGCTGGTCGAGGTTCATGCCGCCGGCGTGAACTTGCTCGATTCCAAGATAAGGGACGGCGAGTTCAAGCTCATCCTGCCCTATCGCCTGCCGATGGTGCTGGGCCACGACGTGGCTGGCGTGGTCGTCGAGGCCGGCTCCCGTGTGCGTCAGTTCAAGCCGGGCGACGAGGTCTATGCGCGCGTCGACGATTTCCGCATTGGCACCTTCGCCGAATTCGTCCCCGTGAAGGAGACGTCGCTCGCGCTCAAGCCCAAGAACCTGACGATGGAGGAAGCGGCCTCCATTCCTTTGGTGTCATTGACGGCTTGGCAGGCATTGGTCGAAAAGGCCGGGCTCAAGAAGGGCCAGAAGGTTTTCATACAGGCGGGCTCCGGCGGGGTCGGCACCTTTGCCATTCAGCTGGCCAAGCAGCTGGGCGCAACCGTTGCCACGACGACGAGCGCGTCCAATGCAGCACTCGTCAAGAGCCTGGGCGCGGACGCGGTGATCGACTACCGCGCACAGGACTTCGAGGATGTCTTGCAGGACTACGACGTGGTGCTGAACAGCCAGGACGGCAAGACACTCGAAAAGTCGCTTCGCGTGCTCAAGCGCGGCGGCAAGCTCATCTCCATCTCCGGACCGCCCGACCCTGAATTCGGCAAGGAGAGCGGCGCGCCCGGTTTCGTGAAACTCGTCATGCGGCTCTTGAGCGCCGGCATCAGGCGCAGAGCCAAGGCCCGCGGGGTCGGTTTCTCGTTTCTCTTCATGAGGGCGGACGGAAGCCAGTTGCGCGAGATCACCAGCCTGATCGAGGCCGGCGCCGTCCGCCCGGTGATTGACCGTGTGTTCCCGTTCGCGTCCACCAATGAAGCCCTGGCCTATGTCGAAGCAGGCCGTGCCAAGGGCAAGGTCGTCATCAAGGTCAAGTGAGCTTCGTTCGTCCCCCCACCCCACCCTGGAGATTCCCATGAAGATCGAAAATTCCGTCGCCCTTGTCACCGGCGCCAATCGCGGCATTGGCCTGGCGTTTGCACGCGAGCTGCTCGCCCGCGGCGCGCGCAAGGTGTATGCCGGCGCACGCGATCCCGTGGCAGTAACCCAATCGGGCGTTCACGCGCTGCGGCTGGATGTCAACAACCCGCAAGAGGTGGCGGCCGCCGCCGCGCTCGCGTCCGATGTGACGCTGGTGGTCAACAACGCAGGGATTGCCCAAGTGGGAGGCTTTCTCGCAGCCGACAGCGAAGAGCTTGCGCGGCGCATCTTCGAGACCAACTTCTTCGCGGTGCTGCGCATGAGCAAGGCCTTCGCGCCGGTTCTCAAGGCCAATGGCGGCGGCGCGCTGCTCAACGTGCTGTCGGTTGCGTCATGGGTCAACGGCGGCGAGCTGGCGGCCTATTCGGCAAGCAAGTCGGCCGCATGGTCGCTCACCAATTCGCTGCGCACCGAACTGTCGGCGCAGCAGACCCAGGTATTGGGCCTGCACATGGCCTATGTGGATACCGACCTGACACGCGGGTTCGACGTTCCCAAGACCAGCCCCGAAGAAATCGTCAGGCGCGCACTCGACGGGCTCGAAGCGGGCGAAGACGAGGTGCTTGCCGACGAGCTCACCCAGCAAGTGAAGCGAGGCTTGACAGCGCCGCGGCCGAGCTACCTTCCCCCGAGCGCCTGAGCCGGCCGGCCCTGAAGATCGAGCCGCAGTCCCGCGAGCTTGCAGTTCTCGATTTCGGCGACGAAGCGCATGTGCGCACCTTCAATCAAGAGCTGCAGCTTGAGCCGCGCGGTAATCCTCTCAGAGCCCAGCTGCGCGCCCCGCCACTTCGCGGCCGCATCGCGGGCTGAAAGCGAAGCCATCTCGATCGTCAGGCCCTGGCCGAGCGCATCGGAGCGCATGCCCACTGCATTGCGCCCTTCGACGCGGCCTTCCATGTGAGCCTGGGCACCCGGGACCGCAAGAAGTCCGTCGCCGAGCTGCACCTCGCCCGAAATCGCCGTGCGGCCCAGCAGCAGGCGCGCCTGCTCGGTCAAGCCCTGGCCTTGGCCGCCCAGGCACTGGCGCAGCATGGCCTCGGCAAAAGCCTGCAAGTGCAGCTTGCCCCGCTCGGAAACCCACGGGCTCAGCAAGGCACCGCGGCGCTCGAACTCCACGCCGGCAAGCGGCGCCGAAGCAAACTGGTACAGGTAGCTGCGCCCGTTCGGCGCATCGACATAGAGGCCGAGCCGGCTCACACCCATGCGCGAATCCGGTCCGACGTGCTCGACGGTCGCGTCGTTGAAGTCGATCTGGCCATGCGCTATGGGCACGGTCACGTCGGCGTCGAACAGCAGGTGCGCGTCGGTGATCCGCCCGCGAATCGCGCCGTCGGCCTGCCCGAGTGGGCCGAGGCGCCAGGCTTCGGCCGCTGCCTGGGGCGCGGTGGCGCCGCCCGCAGTCGGCGCCGCGCTGCTCGCGCCCTGCAAGGCATGCAACGCCGTTTGGATTTGCGGCGGCATGACCAAGGGCCCCTGCAGCCTGACTCCCGAGAACTCGGCTTCGGCTGCCTCGATGGCGCAGAGGCTCAGAGCGCCGGCATCGGAGGTGCGCACCTCGCCTGTGATTGCATGCGCGGCGACTCGGCCGACATCGAGCACGAACGGCCCCGATGCGAACTGAAGCGCGGTCGCTTCCAGTTCCTGGATGGAAACCTGGAGCACGCCCTCCTGGCTGGAGCTTTTCCAGGCGAGGCCTTCGAGCGAGCAGCGGTTGCGAGCTGCCCCGCC
Source organism: Variovorax paradoxus (assembly GCF_029919115.1). Classification (NCBI taxonomy): domain Bacteria; kingdom Pseudomonadati; phylum Pseudomonadota; class Betaproteobacteria; order Burkholderiales; family Comamonadaceae; genus Variovorax; species Variovorax paradoxus. Next base: position 1,462,512 of record NZ_CP123990.1, on the reverse strand, counting down.
GGAGGCCCCGAGTTCCAGTCCGAAGAGGAGATCGACGAGGGAAACCGCGAGTGGAACGGTCATCGGCCTTTTGTACCAGACATCGCAGCGGAACGACTCGCGGCGATATATGCAGTAAGTCTTTCTACTACCACCACGCCGTAGCCATTTGGCGCATAGGTGATAACCCGGGCAGATGCTACAACCAGTGGACCGCGACGGGGGCGCGGTTCGGGCACATGGATTGCCCCCGAGGTGTTCCCCCCGCAAGGGTCAACACCTGCAATCGGAGGATCGTCGAATGCCGCTTTCGTTCCTGAACAGGCTGCAGCATGTGCAGCTACCGGTTCGTGTCGCCAATCCGGAGGAGATCCGGCACGTCTCTGTGCTCCTGGCCACAGGCTTGATCGAAGCCGAGATCACAACGCTCAAGCCGACATCGCCCTATGTATCCTCGCGCATGGCCACCGTGATCCGCATCACCGAAGACGGCCGTTCCGAGATAGCAAAGATGGGCAATGTGCCGGCGCCCATCAAGACCTTCATGCAGTTCAACCGGGGATTGCGGTTGATGTGAAAGACGCGGGCGTCACTGCAGCATGGCGGGTGCCGGCGCAAGACAGCGCTGCACGAAGGCGGACAGAGCGCCCACATCGGGGATCTGCACGTCGCGCCGGCCTTTTTCAACGAACTCGATCACCTTGTCGCGCGCCAGCCGAGAGAGCGCGCGGCTCACGCTTTCGAGCGTCATGCCCAGGTAGTTGCCGATTTCGGCGCGCGTCATGCGCAGCGTGATCTGGTCGGCCCGCATGCCGCGCTCGGCCAGCGACTCCGCCCAGTAGCGCAGGAAGTCCGCCACGCGCGCGTCGGCGGGCAGCGTGCACACCGACATCAGCGAATCGCGGTCATGCGCGATCTCGCGGCTCATCGCGGTGTGGAACACCTGCAGCAAGGCGGGTTCCGCAAGGGCGGCGGCCAGCAGCGATTCGTACGACACCACCCAGAGCTCGCCGGTGTCCATGGCCACGGCGTCGCACGAGTAGCAGCCCCCGGCAATGCCGTCGAAGCCCAGCCAGTCGCCGCGGAACTTCAAGCCTACCACCTGCTCGCGGCCGTCGGCCGACAGGTTCACGACCTTGAAGAAGCCCGAGTTCAGGATGTAGAGGTTGCCGAAGCGCTCGCCCGCCTGGTAGACCACGTCGCCGGCATGCACCACGCGGCGTTGCGGGTCCAGGCGCTCCTTCAGCAGCTTTTGCGTCTCCATCAGCTTGTGGCTGGCCCGCTCGTGGACCGCCACGCCGGCCTTCGGCAGTGCGCCTGCGGCAATAAAGCCGGTCATCGAAGGTGCGGCGGCCTGGGTCTGGGACGGGTTGAACATGTGAACGCTCCTGTTTGTTGTGTGCATCGCGGGTCGATGGATGGATGCTATGAAGCGCCCGGCAACACAGTGACAACAGCAAGAGACGGTGGGTAACGCTCCGTGAATGGTTTGTGTCCGGCGTGTATCAGCGCACCAGCAGCACCGGCACCGTGCAGCGGGCCAGCACCTTCATGGCCACCGAGCCCAGCACCAGGTTCGACAGTGCGCCCTCCCCGCGCGAGCCCATCACCAGCAGGTCGGACTTTCCGTGCTCCGCAAATGCCGCTATTTCGTCCGCCGCGTGTCCGACCTTGTGAGCAAACGCCGCCTCTATGCCACGCGCGGCCAGGGCTGCGCGCACGGGCTCCAGCACAACGCGAGCCTCGTCGTCGTAGTAGGTGTGCACGAGGTCGGGCCCAGCAAAAGCCGCAGCCCTGTGCGGCACGGGCAGCACGGCGGTGAAGACGGTGAACGCATGGCCCGCGTTCGACCATTCCTTGTGCGCGCCGATGTAGTCGAGCATGCGGGCGGTGTATTCGCTGCCATCGACTGCGAGAAGAATTTTCATGATGTTCCTTGGTTGATTGTTTGAAGCCGGGCAGCATGCCCGGCGGCGCTAGGCAGCGGGGCCAAGCCCGATGGGCGCCGGCACGATGTTCACGATGCGGGTGAAAAGCGCCTCGTATTCCCGCTCGGGCCGGTAGCCCGTGAGCGGATCGCGGTTCCTGCCGAAGGCCTCGTCGAGCTCGCGCCAGTCTTCGGCGGTGAGCACGCGCTCTGCGAGCGGAAGAATCTCGCGTTCTTCGAGCGACATGTGGTCCAGGTAGAAGTCGACGTACTGCGCCATGGCGGTTTCGAAGGCGGCCCGGCGCGATTCGCCCAGCATCTCGAACGCGAGCAGCGCATGCTCGACATTGCGCACCTTCCGCTCGCCCCAGGCATGGTCGTTGTCGAGCCGGTCCATCAACTCGCGCGAGATCGGCGTTCTGGCGCGCAGCTTTGGAAAGAGCAGTTCGCTCTCCTTGCGGTGATGGCGCTTTTCGGGAAATTCGTCCACGTAGAACAGCATCGCCCGCAGGGCCGCGAAGTCGGGCCGCGTCGCCTTTCGGCGGTGCTGCTCGAGCAGCATGGTGATGGAGCGCAGCATCGCGGCAAGTGCCGCGTGCTCCTGGCGGATGATGCGAATGGTCGCATGGGTCATGAACGGCTCCTGTGCGTGCCCGGCTCAGGCGTAGGAACGAAGGCGCCTGGAGAACTCGGCCAGCGGCGCAATGCCGCTGGCTTCGGCCCGGTGGCACCAGTCCTGCAGCTGCTTGACGAGTTGTTCGCCCGTTGCAGCGGAACGGCTCCACAGCGCAGTCAGTTCCCTGCGCATCGAGTACATGGTGTCCAGCGCATGCGATCCGCGCAAAGCCATTGCAACCCGCGCGCGGCGCGACTCGTCGAGCATGCGTTCGTCCTTGGGAAGCCAGTGCTTCACTGCTTGCAGCGAGCGTGCCTCGCGCGGCGAAAGACGGCGCAGCCGGCCGAACTCTTCGGCGTAGGCCTGCTTGAGGGAACGGCCATAGCTGGAAAGCACGTCGTAGTGGCACCGGATCACCGCCTGCACAGTTTCCAGGTCGACGTTCGGCTTGGGCGCGGCAAGCCGGGCCGTAGGCGCGACGTGCTTCACCGTGGCAAGGCCGAGCGCCTGCAGCACGCGAATGTAGAACCAGCCCACGTCGAACTCGTACCACTTGCTGGAGAGCTTGGCGGAGCTGGGAAAGGCGTGGTGGTTGTTGTGCAGCTCTTCGCCGCCAATCAAGATGCCGATCGGCGAGATGTTGGTGCTGGAATCTTGCGCTTGCCAGTTGCGGTAGCCCCAGTAGTGGCCAATGCCGTTGACCACGCCCGCCGCCCAGAACGGAATCCACGCAATCTGCGTGAGCAGGATGAGCCCGCCCGGCACCACGCCGAAGAGCGCCATGTCGAGCATGCCCATCAACACGATGCCCAGGATCTTGTGGCGCGAATACAGCGTGTGCTCGATCCAGTCGTCCGGCGTGCCGTGGCCGTAGCGTGCAATGGTCTCGGCTACGTTGCTCTCGCGAATGTAGAGAAACACGCCGCCCCACAGCACGCGGGAGAGGCCGAAAACCTGGGGGCTGTGCGGATCTTCGGGCGTGTCGCACTTTGCATGGTGCTTGCGGTGCACGGCCGCCCATTCCTTGGTCACCATGCCGGTGGTCATCCAAAGCCAGAAGCGAAAGAAATGGCTGGCCACCGGATGCAGCTCCAATGCGCGATGCGCCTGGTGGCGATGCAGGAAGATGGTGACAGAGGCGATGGTGACGTGCGTGAGCGCGAGCGCCACGAGCACGGCACCCCACCATGGAAGATCGAAAACTCCGGAGAACAGGACGGATTGCATTGGCACCTCTAGAACAGTGGGGCAATTTTGCGAAGCAGCCGCCCCGGTGCGTTTGATACAGGTCAACAACGCGAGCGGTGCTCGCGCCCGTTCAGCGGCACCAGATGCCGATCTGGTGGCTGAGGTCGGCCCAGAGCGCCTGCAGCGCGACGGCGGCGAGCAACACACCGGCAAGGCGCGCACCCCAGGCCTGGCCTTGGTCTCCGCCGCTACGGCGCAGCCGCTGCCAGAGCCACGGCGCAAGCACCAGCGAGAGACCGCTGCCGATGGCGAACAGAACCATTGCCAGCGCACCCTGCAATGGCCCATTGCCCAAGCTGGCGAGCAGCAGTGCCGAATAGAGCAGCCCGCAAGGCATTGCAACCCACAGCGCGCCGGTTGCCAGCACGCCCCAGGCCGTGCTTGCCGCGTGCGAGCGAAGCCGCATTTCGAGCGTGCGCCCGATGCGCCGCGCCCATGCGGGCTGGCGGCCCGCAATGGCGAGCATGGCACCCCAGGCAAAGACGAACACGTGCAGCAGCATCCAGAGCGGCTTGAGCGCGGCCACTTGCGTGCCGGCCAGCGCCAGGCTGTTGACGCTGGCCGCCGCCAAGGCACCGGCAACGGCGTAGCTCGCGATACGGCCGATGTGAAAAGCCGCCTGCGCAGCCGGTGCGGTGCCGCCCACGGCGCCGGGCCCGGCCGAAAGAGCAACCGGCACGATACGGATCACCGCGGCCGACGCCGCACCGCACATGGCCACGCAGTGCGCCCCCCCGGCCAGGCCCATCAGCAAAGCGGCACCGGCGAGCGCGGCCTGCATGTTCAGACCACGCGCGAAAAGCGGGTGCGGTTGTCGCGGCAATAGCGGTCGAACACCATGGCGATGGCGCGCACCACGAACCATCCCTCGGCGGTCACTTCGACGTCGTGATCGGTAACCCGGACAAAGCCCTGTGCAGCCAGCGGCCCGAGGGCCGCGAATTCAGCGGCAAAGTGGTGCCGAAAATCGATGCGGTGCGCTTCGCCCATGTCGTCCAAGCCCACGCGGCCCTTGCACATCAGCGCCATGATCACGGCGCGCCTCAGCACATCGTCTCGCGAGAGCGCAATGCCGCGGACGACCGGAAGACGGCCCTGGTCGAGCAGGTCGTAGTAGGTATCCACCGTCTTGGCGTTCTGGCTGTAGGTGGTGCCGATGCGGCCGATGGCGGAAACGCCGAGCGCGACCAGGTCGCCCTCGGGCTGGGTGCTGTAGCCCTGGAAATCGCGCTGCAACCGGCCCTGCCGCTTGGCCACGGCCAGCGGATCGTCGGGCAGTGCGAAGTGGTCCATGCCTATGTAGACGTAGCCCGCGGCCGTGAGCGTTGCAATGGCGCTGGAGAGCATGCGCACCCGCATCTGGGCGTCGGGCAGGTCTTCGGCGGCAATGCGACGTTGCGGCTTGAAGCGCTCCGGCAGGTGCGCATAGGCATAGAGCGCAATGCGGTCGGGCCGAAGCTCGCAGACCTGCTCCATGGTGCGCGCGAAAGACGCGTCGTTCTGGCGCGGCAGGCCGTAGATCAGGTCGACGTTGATCGACTTGAAGCCCAGAGCCCGCGCATCGGCCATGAGCGCGAACACCTGGTGCGCCGGCTGGATGCGGTGCACGGCCTTCTGCACGTCGGGGTCGAAGTCTTGCACGCCGAAGCTCAGCCGGTTGAAGCCCAGCGCCGCGAGGTTGGCGAGCCGTGCCGCATCGACAGTGCGGGGATCGATCTCGATGGACTGCTCGCCGCCGGCAGAAAGGTCGAACGATTCGCGCAGCATGGCAAGAAGCCCGCCCAGCTGCGTGTCGCTCAGGAAAGTGGGCGTGCCGCCGCCCAGGTGCAACTGGCTCACGGTGGCGCGGCGGCCGAGCTGCGCGGCCTGGAGCCGCGTTTCGCGCTCCAGGTAGGCCAGGTATTGCACAGCCCTTTCGGGGTGCCGTGTCACAACCTTGTTGCAGGCGCAGTAGTAGCAGAGCGATTCGCAGAACGGAATGTGCACGTAGAGCGAAAGCGGCGGCGCGGAGGCACCGGCATCGCGCCGTGCGCGAAGCGCCGACGCGTAGTCGTCCGCGCCGAAGGCTTCGACGAAGCGGTCCGCGGTGGGGTAGGAGGTATAGCGCGGCCCTGCAACGTCGAACTGCCGCAGCACGGAGGCCGGCAGCGGTGCGGCGCCCGCAACCTGGGCGCGGGCGGTGGAAGGCGATGTCATTGCACACGTCCCGAAAACTCGCGGGGCGGCGATTCGGCCAGCAGCGCGGTGAACGCGCTGGAAGCCGCCGCCATGCCCCAGAAAAGAAAGAAAGCCACGGTGTAGACGCCCTGGCGCGACATCCGCAGCGCCTCGCCGCCCCAGTGCAGGTCGGCCGGATCGACCAGCGCGAACACCAGGATCTCGATGGCGCAGGCCAGCAGGAATGACGGCCACAGGATGCTGATCAACCGGGGCGAGCTGCTCATGGCGCGGCCTCCCGGCGCGGCAGGGGCACGGCTTCGGCCGGCGTTGCCGCGTGGTTTCTGCCGGCGAGCGCGGGCAGCAGCTTCTTGTCGGCCAACGTCTTGTTGATCTCGACGCCGCGGCGGTAGTAGTCTTCCGACACCAGCGGATCGGGCCTGTCCCAGGCGTACCAGAAGGTCACGAAGCTCGCGACCACCACCAGCGCCGGCCCCGCAATCACCATCCACAGCAGGGGATGCCGCCACCATGCGTCTTGCGGCGCCGACAGTTCGTTTCTCGTTGCGTCCATTTCGATTCCTTCAGCGCGGTACAAGGAACACCGCTTTTTCCGACACCTGCACCGCGCCTGCGCCCTCTTCCCTGATGTCGAAGTACACCGTGTGCGAGCCGGCCGATGCCGCGCCATAGGGCACCTGCAGCCGCACGGCCACCCATCGCGACTGGGCGGGGCCCACAGTGATGCGCTCGTCCGGCGAAACGCTCAGCCCTTCGATGCCGTGCGCGGCAATGCGATAGCCGCGCGGCTCTTCGGTGGCGTTCATGATCTGCAGCCGGTAGACGTTCTCGAGCCGGCCGCCCTCCACGATGCGGGCGAGCGATGCCCGGTCGCGCACCACATCGACCTTCAGCGGCGTGCGCGTCACAAGGCTGGCAAGCAGCCCCGCCACCAGCAGCGCGAGCACGGCGGTGTAGACCAGCACGCGGGGGCGCAGCACGCGGCGCACCAGCTGGGCGCGCGTCCAGCCGGCCTCCATGCCGTTTTGCGTGTCGTAGCGGATCAGGCGCGGCGCATAGGCCATCTTCTTCATCACCGTGTCGCAGGCGTCTACGCAAAGTCCGCAGCCAATGCATTCGTATTGCAACCCCTGGCGAATGTCGATGCCCGTGGGGCACACCTGCACACAGAGCCCGCAGTCGATGCAGTCGCCGGCCGCCATGCTGCGCGGATCGGGACCCTTGCGCCGCGGTGCACGCGGCTCGCCGCGCTTCGGGTCATAGGTGACGATGAGGGTGTCGCGGTCGAACATGGCGCTCTGGAAGCGCGCATACGGGCACATGTACTTGCACACCTGCTCACGCATGAAACCCGCGTTGCCGTAGGTCGCGAATCCGTAGAAGAAAACCCAGAACACCTCCCACGAGCCCATGCGGGTCTGCAGGAAAGCCATGCCCAGCTCGCGGATGGGCGTGAAGTAGCCCACGAAGGTAAAGCCCGTCCACAGCGCAATGCCGATCCACACCAGGTGCTTGAACCACTTCTTCACCAGCTTCTCGGCCGACATCGGCTCGGCGTCGAGCCGCATGCGCGCGGTGCGGTTGCCCTCTATCTTGTGCTCCACCCACATGAAGATCTCGGTGTACACCGTCTGCGGACAGGCATAGCCGCACCACAGCCGTCCGGCCACGGCGGTAAAGAGAAAGAGCGCCAGCGCGCTGACCACCAGCAGGCCGGAAAGATAGATCAGGTCCTGCGGATACAGCACCAGGCCGAAGATGTAGAAGCGCCGCGCCGCAAGGTCGAACAGCACAAGCTGCCGCTCGCCCCACTGCGCCCAGGGCATGCCGTAGAAGACCAGCTGGGTAAGAAAGACCATTGCCCAGCGCCAGCGCGCGAACATGCCGCGAACGCTGCGCGGGTAGATCTTCTTCGTGGCCTCGTACAAGCCCACCGCTTCCGGCTCTGCGGCAGCAATGGGAATGATCTTTCGCGGGGCCGGTCTCGCGGGTACCGATGAGTTCATGGCGTCGCCTTCAGGGCCCCGCAACGGGTGCGTTCGAAAGCCCCCAGACGTATGCGGAAAGCAGCTTGATCTGCGCTTCGGTCAGCCGGCCTTCCTGGGCGGGCATCTGGCTGTGCTTGCCGGCATTGACGATCTGCACGATGGCTGCCTCGCCATAGCCGTGGAGCCAGACCTTGTCGCTCAGGTTGGGCGCACCCACAGCCTGGTTGCCGACGCCGCCAATGCCATGGCAGGCCGCGCACACCGTGAACTTCGACTTTCCGAGGCCCGCGCGCACCGAATCGTGCGGCTCGCCCGAAAGGCTCAGCACGTAGTTGGCCAGGTTCTTCACGTCGTCTTGCGAGCCCACTGCCGCAGCCATGGGAGGCATCACGCCGGTGCGGCCCTTGGTAATGCTCTCGGCAATCTTCTCGGGCGTGCCGCCGTGCAGCCAATCCTTGTCGGTCAGGTTGGGAAAGCCCTTGCTGCCGCGTGCATCGGAGCCGTGGCATTGCGAACAGTTGTTCATGAAAAGCCGCTCGCCGATGGCCATGGCCTTCGGGCTGCGGGCAACCTCTTCCGCGGGCATGTTGTCGAAGGCCGCATACACGGGTGCCAACGCCTGGTTGGCCTTTGCCACTTCGGTGCCGTACTCCGACTCGGTGCTCCAGTTGGCCTGGCCGCTGAAACTGCCCAGGCCCGGAAAGATCACCAGGTAGCCGGCCGAAAAGAAGATGGTCAGCACGAAGAGCCCCACCCACCACATCGGCAGCGGGTTGTTGGCTTCGCGCAGGTCTTCGTCCCACACGTGGCCCGTGGTGTTGTCGGCATCGGACGGCACGCGCTTGCGGGCGGTGAGCCACAACAGCAGCATGCATCCGAGAATGCTCAGCACGGTGCCGGCGGCAATGTAGTTGGACCAGAAGTTGTTGACGAAATCGCTCATCGGGGGCCCCTCTTCTTCTTCAGTCTTGCTCGAACGGCAGGCGGGCGGCTTCCTCGAAGCGGGCCGTGTTGCGGCGGGCGAACGCCCACGCCACGATGCCCACGAAGAGCGCAAAGCACAGAACGGTTGCGGCAACGCGCAGGGTGGTGATGTCGGTCATGGTTCGGTGCTTCCTACTTGAGCGTGAGGCCCAGCGATTGCAGGTACGCCACCGTGGCGTCCAGCTCTGTCTTGCCGCGAACCTCTTCGGCGGCGCTGGCAATTTCTTCGTCGGTGTACGGAACACCGACCCTGCGCAGAGCGCGCATGCGGCGCGGAATGGCTTCGGAGTCGACCAGGCTCTTGCCGAGCCACGGATAGGCCGGCATATTCGACTCGGGCACAAGGTCGCGCGGGTTGTTCAGGTGAATGCGTTGCCATTCGTCGCTGTACTTGCCGCCCACCCGGTGCAGGTCGGGGCCGGTGCGCTTGCTGCCCCACTGAAACGGGTGGTCGTACACGAACTCGCCCGCCACCGAGTAATGGCCGTAGCGCAGCGTTTCCGAGCGAAACGGACGGATCATCTGCGAGTGGCAGTTGTAGCAGCCCTCGCGCAGGTACACGTCGCGGCCCGCAAGCTGCAGCGCCGTGGGCGGCTTCAGGCCCTGGACGGCCTCGGTGGTCGACTTCTGGAAGAACAGCGGCACGATCTCGACCAGCCCGCCAATGGCCACCACCACCAGGATGAGCACGATCATCAGCAGGTTGTTGGTTTCCACCTTCTCGTGCGTGAAGCCGGTCTTGGTTTCGGTTTTCGTATTCATGGCTGCTTTCTCAGGCGTGGGCAATGGCGGCGGCCGGAATCACGGCGCGCACCGAGCGGCCGGAGATGACGGTCATCCACACGTTCCAGGCCATGACCAGCATTCCGCCGAGGTACAGCAGGCCGCCGACCAGCCGCACCAGGTAGAACGGGAACGTGGCCTTCACGCTCTCGACAAAGGTGTAGGTGAGCGTGCCGTCGGGGTTGATGGCGCGCCACATCAGGCCCTGCATCACGCCGGCAATCCACATGGCCGCGATGTACAGCACGATGCCGATGGTGGCCACCCAGAAGTGGGCTTCGATGGCCTTGACGCTGTACATCTCGGTGCGGCCGTACATGCGCGGTATCAGGTAGTAGAGCGAACCCATGGTGATGAAGCCCACCCAGCCCAGCGCGCCGGCATGCACGTGGCCCACGGTCCAGTCGGTGTAGTGGCTCAGGGCGTTGACGGTCTTGATGGACATCATCGGGCCCTCGAAGGTCGCCATGCCGTAGAACGAGAGCGCAACAATCAGGAAGCGCAGGATCGGGTCGGTGCGCAGCTTGTGCCATGCGCCCGAGAGCGTCATCACGCCGTTGATCATTCCGCCCCAGCTGGGTGCCAGCAGGATGAGCGAGAACACCATGCCGAGCGATTGCGTCCAGTCGGGCAGCGCGGTGTAGTGCAGGTGATGCGGGCCGGCCCACATGTAGGTGAAGATCAGCGCCCAGAAGTGGACGATGGAAAGCCGGTACGAATACACCGGGCGCGCAGCCTGCTTGGGGATGTAGTAGTACATCATTCCGAGGAAGCCCGCCGTGAGGAAGAAGCCCACCGCGTTGTGCCCGTACCACCACTGCACCATGGCGTCCTGCACACCGGCATAGGCCGAATAGCTCTTCATCCAGCCGGCAGGAATTTCTGCGCTGTTGACGATGTGCAGCAGCGCCACGGCAATGATGAACGCGCCGAAGAACCAATTGGCAACGTAGATGTGGCGCACCTTGCGAACGCCGATGGTTCCGAAGAACACCACCGCGTAGGCCACCCACACCACTGCGATGAGGATGTCGATGGGCCATTCGAGTTCGGCGTATTCCTTGCCCGTGGTGTAGCCAAGCGGCAGGCTGATGGCCGCGGCCACGATCACCGCCTGCCAGCCCCAGAACACGAATGATGCGAGCCCCGGCGCAAACAGCCGCACCTGGCAGGTACGCTGCACCACGTGAAAGCTGGTGGCCATGAGCGCGCAACCGCCAAACGCGAAGATCACCGCGTTGGTGTGCAGCGGGCGCAAGCGTCCGTAGCCGAGCCATGGAATGCCGAGGTTGAGCTCGGGCCAGGTCAGCTGCGAGGCGATGATCACGCCGACGAGCATGCCGACCACGCCCCAGACCACGGACATGAGGGCGAACTGCCGCACGACGGTGTCGTCGTAGACCGCTGCGGGGGGATTGGGTTCTTGCATCGTGGTGCCTGTTGATGAACTGCAGGCAGTGTCTCTTTGCAACCCGACACAGGGTTTGATGCAGATCAATCGCCGCGCAGGATCCGGTCGGCCTCGACGTCGACGTCTTCGAACTGGCCGCGCTCGATGGCCCACCACAGCCCGCCGAGAATGACGAGAACCAGCATGACCGACAGCGGAATGAGGAGAAAGAGGATGTCCATCAGCGCGCCGCTCCACTCGCTCGCGCGTTGCCCGGGTCGGCGAGCCGCGCCGCGTTGACCACCACCACCAGCGAACTGGCGGCCATGCCAAGGCCCGCCAGCCATGCGGGCAGCCATCCCGCCACGGCCAGCGGCACGCACAGGGCGTTGTACCCGGCGGCCCAGGCAAGGTTCTGGCGCACCACGCGAAGCGTCCGGCGCGCCTGCGCAATGGTGCGTGGAATGGCCTCCAGCGCATCGCCGAGCACCACGAAGTCGGCCCGCGCGCGCGAAAGCGGCACCGCGTTGCCGAAAGCGAAGGATGCATTTGCGCGTGCCAGCGAAGGACCGTCGTTGAGGCCGTCGCCCACCATTGCGACTTGCCGGCCCTCCGCCTGCAGGCGCCACAGGGCCTCCAGCTTGTCTTCGGGCCTGCAATCGCCCTGCGCAAATTCGATGCCGGCGCGGGCGGCAATCTCGCGGGCGGCGCTGTCGCGGTCGCCCGAAAGCAGGCGCACCGTGATGCCCTCCGCCTGCAGCGCCGCCACGGCGGAGGCTGCATCGGCGCGCAGTTCTTCAGCGAGCACGAAGCTCGCGATCCAGCCATGCTCATCGCACAGGTGAACCTGCGGCGCGTCGACCTTGAGCGGCGTCACCCCGCAGTAGCCTGCGGAGCCGAGCCGCACACGTTGTGCGGTGCCCTCGTCGCCGAAGCCGCGGCACAAAAGGCCTTCGAGGCCAAGGCCCGCGCGTTCGGCCGGCTGCGTCACGTTCCACGCAGGCGGCGTGCGGAACTGCGCATTCCATGCGTTCACCAGCGCACGCGCCCCGGGGTGAAGGGAATGCGCGCCGAGCGCCGCGCCTATCTCCAGCGCATCGCCGGGGCGCAGGCCCTGGCGGCAATACACGCGTTCGAGGCGCGGCGTGTCGCCGGTCAAGGTGCCCGTCTTGTCGAAAACCACCGTATCCACGGCTGCCAGCGCTTCGAGCGCCTGCAGGTTCGATGTGAGCACGCCGCCGCGGGCGAGTGCGCCCGCGCTGGTGAGCATGGCTGCTGGGGTGGCAAGCGACAGCGCGCAAGGGCAAGTCACGATGAGCACCGCCACAGCCACCATCAAGGCCTTTCCGGTGTCTGCATGCCACCAGAACGCTGCAGCGCCCGCCGCCGACAACAGCACCAGAACAAGAAACGGCCGCGCGATGCGATCGGCCAGCTGGGCCAGCCGCGGCTTGCTTGATGCGGCGCTTTCCATCAGCCGGACGATCTGCGCGAAGCGGGTGCCCTCGCCCACCGATTCGATGCGCACCTGGACGGTGGCCGAAAGGTTGTGGCTGCCCGCGAGAACGCGTTCACCGCATGTGCGCGGCACCGGGCGCGATTCGCCGGTGAGCAGCGCCTCGCCGGTGCTGGTGTTGCCGTCGATCAGCACGCCATCCGCTGGAAAGGCCTCGCCCGGCAGCACGCGCACCACGTCGCCCACCGCCAGGCGGCCGACGGCCACGCGTTGCCAGCCGCACCCTGCGCCGAGCCGATCGATGCTGTCGGGCAGGCGGTTCATCACCGCGTCGAGCGAGCCGGCGGTGCGGTCCCGCAGCCGCGCCTCGAGCCAACGGCCGGTGAGCAGGAAGAACACGAACATGGTGAGCGAATCGAAAAACACCTCGGCGCCCAGCACGCCCCCACTGTCGAAGGTGGCCGCGGTGCTGACGGCAAAGGTAATGCCGATGCCGAAGGCAACGGGCACGTCCATGCCGATGCGCGCATGGCGAAGGTCATTCCATGCGCTGCGAAAAAATGGCCCGCATGAAAAGAACAGCACCGGCAGCGTGAGCACCCAGGAGGCCCAGCGAAGCAACTGCGCTGCGTCGGCCGTCATTTCCCCGGGCTGCGCGATGTAGGCCGGGTAGGCATACATCATGACCTGCATCATGCAAAAGCCCGACACCAGCCAGCGCCAAAGCGCAAGGCGCAGGTCCCTTGCACGACCCTCGCGGGCAGAGCTGTTCGAAGCCGGCAACAGCGGGTATCCGGCCGCGGCCGCGGCCTCGAACCAGCGCGAAGGGCGCGTGGCCGCAGCCGACCACACCACGCGGGCACGCCGGTTCGCGGCGTTGACCTGCGCTTCGAGCACGCCCGGCACTTGCAGCAAGGCGGCTTCGACGGTGAACGCGCAAGCGGCGCAGTGCATGCCCTCGACCACGGTCTGCGATTCCCATCGGCCCGTGGCCGCATCGCCTTCGGCAAGGCGGCTGAATGCCGGCCATTCGATGGGATCGTCCAATACCCGCAACGCCTCGCCGGAGGCCGGCGTGGCTGAAGAAGCCGGTGAGGAAGGCGGCGAAAACGGGGCGAGCGCTGCTTGCATCGGGCAAGGCTAAGGGCGGCCGCCAAGACGCCCTTTGATCTGCATCAACCCCCGCAGCCGCCGCGTTCCTAAGCTGGGCGCAATCTTCGGAGCCCCTCATGTTCAAACGCATCCTCGTCGCCACGGACGGTTCGACGCTCTCCAAAAAAGCCGTGACGAGCGCCATTGCGCTGGCCGCCAGGCACGACGCCGACCTGGTGGCGATCAACGTGATTCCGCGCTACCCCAAAGGCTACTTCGATGGTGCAGTGGCCTTCTCGCCCGAGGACATCGGCCGCGTCGAAAGGCAATGGGCCGAAAAAGCCCAGGCCATGCTCGACACCGTGAAATCGCGCGCCGAGCAAAGCGGCGTGCGAATCAAGACTGCGACGGTCAACTCCGACCTCGTGGCGGAATCGATCGTCGCCGCCGCAAAAAAGCACAAGAGCGACCTGATCGTGATGGCCTCGCACGGCCGCAAGGGCATCAAGCGCCTGCTGCTGGGCAGCGAGACGCAGCACGTGCTGGCGCACTCGGCGCTGCCCGTGCTTGTGCTCCGATAGGCGCTGCCAGTGCCCCGCTCGCTGCTTTATGCCTCGAGCGCTTCGAGCGGGCCGAAGAATTCGTAGCGCAATTGCTGCTTCGGCACGCCCAGTTCGAGGCTGTTGGCATACACCGCCTTCATGAAAGGCTTGGGGCCGAGAAAATACAGGTCGACATCGCGGTCGGCGGGCAGTTGCTGCCCAAGCAGTTCGCGCGTGACAAAGCCGGTTGCATGCGGCCGGTCGGATTCACGCGGCGTGTCGTACACGTAGAGCGGCTTCACGTTGGCATGCTGCGCCGCCAGTGCGTCGACCCGTTCGCGGAAAGCGTGAGCGCCGCCATGCCGCGCCGCATGAATGAAGTGCACCGGCCGCCCGGTGTGCGCCACGGATTCGAGCATGCTCATGGCCGGCGTAATGCCGACGCCGCCCGTTACCAGAACCAACGGACGCGACTGCTTGCCCGAGGGCTGGAGCACGAAGTCGCCGCAGGGCGCCTGCGCTTTCAGAATCGTTCCGACAGTCGCGCTCTCGTGCAGCCAGTTCGAGGCACGGCCGCCCTCTTCCTGCTTGACGCTGATGCGGTACCAGGGCTTGCCCGGCGCATCGGACAGCGAATAATTGCGCCTGAGCGGCTCGCCGCCGATGTTGAGCACCAGCGTGAGGTATTGGCCGGGCGAAAAGGCGAGCAGCGGGCCGCCGTCGACGGGCTCCAGGTAGAAAGACGTGATGACTTCGCTCTCTTTCTCGCGGCGGGCCACGCGAAACTCGCGCTCGCCGCGCCATCCGCCGGTCTGGGCGGCGTTGTTGCGGTAGACCTCTTCTTCGGCGGCAATCAGGATTGCCGCGAGCGACTCGTAGGCCTCGCCCCATGCGGCAATGATCTCGTCGGTTGCAGCGTCGCCAAGCACGTCCTTGATGGCCTGCAGCAGGCAGCCGCCGACCACCGGATAGTGCTCGGGCAGCACCCCCAGCGCTGCATGCTTCTGAATGATGCGCGGCAGCGCACCGGCAATTTCGTCGAGCCGGTCGATGTGCATGGCATAGGCCAGCACCGCACCGGCGAGCGCGCGTGCCTGGCTGCCGGCGGCCTGGTGCGCCTCGTTGAAGAACGCCTTCACTTCCGGATGGCCCTCGAACATGATCCGGTAGAAGTGGCTGGTGATGGCCTCCCCGTGCGCCTGCAGTGCGGGTACGGTGGCTTTGACGATGGCGATGGTCTGGGGGTTCATCTGTGGCTCGGGATCGGCTGTTGAGATGCTTCTTCTCTCTCACGATCCGTGCCAGGCATGGCCACTGCGCAAGTGCCCGCCGGCATTGGGGATTTTCGCTTCGTGGTCAAATTCGCAACAGCACCAAAGTTGTATTTATGACCACCAGTAGTGTCGATTTGACTACCGCAGAAGCCGATCCAACCTCCGAAGGCCAGCGCTACCGCTCGCTTCTTGCCGCGGCGCGCGGCCTTGTGCGGTGCGACGCCGCCGCGCTGCTGCGGCTCGACGGCGACGTGCTGCGGCCGCTTGCCGTGGACGGCCTGAGCGACGAGACCCTGGGGCGGCAGTTTCCCGTGGCGTCGCATCCGCGCTTCGCGCGCCTGCTCGAGAGCGAACAGGGCCTGCGCTTTGCGCACGATTGCGCCCTGCCCGATCCATACGACGGCCTTGTGGCGGGCCAACCGGGCATCCTGCCGGTGCACGACTGCATGGGCGCGCCGCTTCGCTTGCGTGGTGCCGTCTGGGGCCTGCTGACGCTGGATGCGCTGGAGCCCGGCGCATTCGAATCGGTGAGCCCCGCGCAACTCGAAGCTCTCGTTGCGCTGGTGGAAACGGGCATCGAGTCGGCCCAGACGATCCAGGAGATGGAAGCCCGCGCCATGCGCGAGCAGGCCGTGGTGCAGGCCCTGCGCTCGGGGCGCGGCGCCACGCGCGAACTGCTCGGAAGCAGCGCCGCAATGAAGCAGCTGTGCAGCGAGATCGACACGGTCGCCGCGTCTGACCTCACGGTGCTGGTGCTCGGAGAAACCGGCGTGGGCAAGGACCTGGTGGCACAGCGCCTTCATGCGCTTTCGAGGCGGCGCGACCAGCCGCTCGTGCAGGTGAACTGCGCAGCGCTGCCCGAGACACTGGCCGACAGCGAACTCTTCGGCCACAAGCGCGGCGCGTTCACCGGCGCCGTGCAAGACCGGAACGGCAAGTTCGAGATAGCCGACGGCGGCACGCTCTTTCTGGACGAAGTGGGCGAGCTGCCGCTGACGGTGCAGGCCAAGCTCTTGCGCGTGCTGCAAAGCGGCGAGGTGCAGCGGCCCGGCAGCGACCGGACGCTGAAGGTCGACGTGCGCGTGATTGCGGCCACCAACCGCGACCTGCCCGCCGCCATTGCGCAAGGGCGTTTTCGCGCTGACCTTTACCACCGGCTCTCGGTGTATCCGCTGGTGGTGCCGCCGCTGCGCGAGCGCGGGCGCGACGTGGTGGCCCTGGCAGGCGGTTTTCTCGAGGAGAACCAGCATCGCCTCGGCGCGCGCAACCTGCGGCTCTCACCGGCCTCGAAGGCCGCCTTGCTGGCGCACAACTGGCCGGGCAATGTGCGAGAGCTCGAGCACGTCGTCAGCCGCGCGGCGCTCAGGGCTTTTACCGAGCAAGGCCGCGGCGCGCGGTGGACAGCCGTCGAGCCGCACCACCTGGCGTTGGATGCCGCGGCGGGCGGCGGGCAAGCAGCGGAATCACCGCCGCCGCTTGCGGCGGCACCGACGCCGGCCGGTGACAGCAAGGCAAGCGTCACTGCCACCGCCCCGGGCCGCACGCTGCGCGAAGCGACGGCCGCCTTCCAGCGCGCGTGGCTCGCCGATGTGCTGGCGCGCCACAACGGGCACATGGCCAACGCTGCGCGCGAGGCCGGCATCGACCGCAGCAACTTTCACCGCACGTTGCGAAAGCTGGGGGTGCGCCCCTCGGGCGACGAGCAATAACACCGCAAGAGCCGCCGCTCGATCGGCGAGGCACAAAAAAGGCGCTGCGGAAAAAACAAAAGGACTGTACAGTAAACCAATTGGTTCACCATTACATTCCTTCCGGAGCAAGACGATGAACATCCGTGCCTCCGCGCGCCCGGCCGACGCGCTCGATTCGAACTGGTCCATTGTTGCCGCCGGCGCGCTGATGACTTGCGTTGCCATTGGCGTGCTGTTCTCGCTGGCGGTTTTTCTGGAGCCCATGAGCGCGGCCACGGGCTGGTCCCGGGCCGGCATTTCGAGCGCGATGACGCTGGCCTTCTTGAGCATGGGCGTGGCCGGCTTCGGCTGGGGCGCATTGAGCGACCGCTACGGCCCGCGCGTGGTGGTGCTGGCGGGCACGGTGCTGCTGGGGCTTTCGACGGTGCTTGCCAGCCGCGCATCGACCTTGCTCCAGTTCCAGCTTTTCTACGGCGTGATGATGGGCATTGCCGCCGGCAGCTTCTTCGCCCCGGTGATCGCAACCACCGCGTCATGGTTCGACAAGCATCGCAGCCTGGCCGTCTCGCTGGTGTCGGCGGGCATGGGCGTGGCGCCGATGACCATTTCTCCGCTGGCCGCGTGGCTGGTAACGCACTACGACTGGCGCATGGCGCAGTTGATCATCGGCATTGGCGCATGGGTCGTGCTGCTGCCCGCCGTGTGGCTTGTCCGCGCGGCTCCCGGCGCTTCCCCCGCCGCCGCGGGCGGAGCAGCGCAGGCGCCGGAGATGAAGGTCGGCGAGGCGCTGCGCTCGCGTGCTTTCCTCGTGCTCGGAATCACCTTCTTCGCTTGCTGCGCGGCGCATTCGGGGCCGATCTTCCACACGGTCAGCTACGCCATCGGCTGCGGCCTTCCGACCTTCGCGGCGGTGACCATCTACAGCATGGAAGGCGCGGCCGGCCTGGGTGGGCGATTGCTCTTCGGGGTGCTGGCGGACCGGTTGGGTGCCAAGCGGGTGCTTGTCGCGGGCTTGCTGATCCAGGCGTTTGCCGCTGCCAGCTACCTGCTGGTCAACCAGTTGGGCGGCTTCTATGCCGTGGCCATTGTTTTCGGCCTTGCGTACGGCGGCGTGATGCCGCTCTATGCCGTGCTGGCGCGGGACTATTTTGGCACGCGCATCCTGGGCACGGTGCTGGGCGCGGCGTCGATGTTGTCCAGTGTCGGCATGGCGCTGGGTCCGGTGCTGGGCGGCTGGCTCTTCGACCGCTACGGCAGTTATGCCTGGATGTACATCGGCTCCATGGCCGTAGGGCTTGGCGCGGTGCTCATCGCACTCACGTTCCCCCGAACGGACCACGCCGGCAAGCAACCGCGCCTGCAGCCGGCAGGGTAAGGACCTGGACTGCGGTCCGGGGCTGGGTCATGGGCGGTCGTCTTGCACCGGCAGCGGCGCCACCTGGACATTGTTGCGGCCCGATCGCTTGGCCTGGTAGAGCATTTCGTCCGCGCGCTTGACCAGCGTGGCGGCGTCCGCGTTGCCGCCTTGGTAGAACGCCAAGCCGATGCTCAACGTGATGTTGATCGTCAGCTGAGCTTGGTGCTGCTGCTCGATGGCAAACGGCGCTTGCGTGGCCGCGACGAGCTTCGCGGCAGCGGAGACCGCAACGTCGGTATTGGGCAGGCCTTCCATGATCACCGTGAACTCGTCGCCGCCGAGGCGCGCCCGCACGTCGGTGGAGCGCAGGCCATGCGACAGCCTGTTCGAAAAAGCCTTCAGCAGCTCGTCTCCCGCCTGATGGCCGAACTGGTCGTTGACCTGTTTGAAGCCGTCGATGTCCAGGTACATCAGCGCCATCAGCGCGCCGGCGCCCCGGCTGCGCTCCATGGCCTCGCCCAGGCGCGCCTGGAAGCCCGCGCGGTTGGCAAGTCCGGTGAGCGGATCGATCTGCGCCAGGTTGACCAGGCGCTTCTCCTCGAGCTTCTGGCGCGTGATGTCGGTGATGACGGCGTGGAAGCCGACGATGGTGTCGGCATTTGCGGCGGGCTGCGGAATGTACTGGGCCTCATAGCAGTTGTAGCTGTCGCTTTGAGTGTCTTCGCTCTGGAAGGTGACCACCTCGCCGGCGAGCGCGGCGCGTATGTGCGGCTTCACGCTCTCGTAGGCGGGCTCGCCGAGCAGTTCCTGCACGGTGTGGCCCTGGATCTGGTCGCGCGAGAGGCCGAATTCACGCTCGTAGGCCAGGGCGTTGAAGCGGTAGCGCTCGTCCGCGTCGATGTAGGCCACGCGCATGGGCAGCGCGTCGGCTACCGTGCGCAGGCGGGCCTCGCTCTCTTGAAGGGCTTCTTCCGCCTCGTGGTGCGCGGTGATGTCGCTGTCCAGCGTGTAGAGGCCCATGACCCTGCCCTGCTCATTGCGCTCCGGAACCAGCGTGGCCTGGATGTCGCGGCGCCCGCCGGGGCCCGTCACCCTTCGCTCGTAGGTAACCTGGCGCCCTGCGAGTGCGGCGCGCAGATGCGGCTCCATCTGGGCCCAGGCCTCGTCTCCGTAGAACTCGCGCATGCTGCGGCCGATCAGCTTTTCGGGGTCGACACCGAACCAGTCCTGGTAAGCCTTGTTGACGAAGCGGAAGCGCAAGTCCCAGTCCAGGTAGGAGATCAGCGCAGGCAGGTGGTCCGTCACCATGCGCAGGCGGTGTTCGCTGTTGCGAAGCGCCTGTTGCGCCGCCTTGGCCGCAGAAATGTCGCGCATCAGGCCCGAGAAATACTCCACCTTGCCGTGCTTGTCGCGGTGCGCAATGACCATGTGGCTGACCGGAAACTCGCGGCGCTCGGCGTCCCACACCATCGACTCTCCGACCCATACGCCATTGGCAAGCGCGGTGGGCACAACCTCAGACCGGAACCTTTCGATTGTCCTGGGCGGATTGAAGTCGCTCGCGCTCAGCTGTTCGATCGGCGCATCGAGACGCAGCCCGGTGCGAAGGCGCGCGGCCGGGTTCATATAGATGAGCCGGCCCGCCACATCGAGCTGGACGATGTAGTCCGTCGTCATGTCGAAGATGGCCGTGAGCGTGCGAAGGGCCTCGTCGGCCCGGGTGCGCTCGGTGATGTCGGTCACCGTTCCAACATGGCCGAGAACCCGGCCGCCGACGATCACAGGCCGGCTCTTCAATGCCACCAGCACGCGGGTTCCATCCCTGCGATGCAGCCGGCGAGTCGCGCTGAATGGCTCTGGCGTGTTGACAAGACGAATCCATTCCTTGCGCACCTTTTCACGGATGTCCTCGCGCACCAGCGTGAGCCATCCCTGGGCGGCATCTTTCCGTTCCAGGCCATGGATCGCCAGGTACTCGTCGTTCACGTAGGTCGCGCGTCCTTCGGTGTCTGAACGGAACAGTCCGACGGGCGATGCATCGGTTACCGCCGCCACCTCAAGGCGCTGCTCGCGCAGCTCGGCCATCAAGGCGTCGAACTCGCGTGCCAGTTCGCCGCGTTCGTCGTTGGCGGCAACATCGAGCTTGACCTTGCTGTCGGGCGAATGCCGCAGCGAGCGGATGGCCTTGGTCAGCGCCTCCAGCGGCCGCATCACCCACGACGTACCCAGCCAGACGAGGAGCGCGCAGCCCAGGCCAAGCCACAACAGTTGCAGCAGCAGGGCCCGCCGTGCCTGCTCCAGCGGGGCGTAGGCAATGCTCGCCGGCACGATCAGACGCAACTCCCAGTCGGCGTTGCGTATGGTGGCGCGGGTCGCGAGATCGTTCAGGGTGCCATCGGCTGGCGCCACAGCAGCTGCACTTGCCGGCTTCAGCAGCAGGGTCGAGTCATGGTGCATGACCACCTGCGGGGACGCGTCGCGCGTGACGATCACGTAGTAGCCGCCCCGGCCGACGGTGGCTTGGCTCATGTCGCCGAGCACGTTGGCGCGCTGCAGGTTCAGGGCCGCGCCAAGCACGCCGATGAGGCGGCCCTCCGGTGTTTCGACCGGAACCGCCATGATCACCGCGGGCTGTTTGCCACCTTTGGTAAGCAAGGGTGCCGAGATGGCGGGTTGCCTCAGGTCGCGCACTTGCCGGAAGTAATCGCGATCGGCAACGTTCGGTGGGTCGCTCGCAGGCGGGTTGATGGCAACGATGGCGCCGTCCAGGTTGGCCAGCGCAGCGTCGTCGAACATCGCGCGCAGGTCCATGTCCGAAAGAAAGCGCTGCCGCGCGTCCGCGTCGTCGAAACCGCGCGCACCGAGCTCCCGTGCTGCTCGTGCCAAGGCGGCCAGATGAACGCCCAGCTTGTAGTCGAGATCGGCCGCAGCGCTTTCAGTGAGCGCCTGCTGCTGCTCGCGCATCAGGGTGAGGTATTCGCTGGACAGGTTGCGGTACTGCCACCAGCCCGTTGCGCCGACAAGAGCGAGCACGAGAGAAGTGACCAGCAGCGCCGTCTTCGTTCTCAGCTTGAGCCGCACGTGGTTTCCTTCGCGAGGAGGGTTGTTCGTGGCCGCATTTTTCGATGATAGCAACGGCCTTTTTCCTCGCCCGCGCGGCAGCCATCCAGGGAGCGTCGCCGGCGCCGGCAAACAGCAGAGTTACTGGCAATGGGACGCGGATTTGCGTATGGTCTGGTGCGTTCCACCGATGGGTCGAAAACCGTCACCGGATGCGATCTGTCTTCTCAACCCAGGAGAACCAAGATGGCCAGCAAGAACACGATATGTCTCTGGTACGACCGCGATGCACTGGACGCCGCCAAGTTCTACGCCGAGACCTTTCCAGACAGTTCGGTGGGCGCAGTCCATCGCGCGCCCGGCGACTACCCGTCGGGCAAGCAAGGCGATGTCTTGACGGTCGAATTCACCGTGATGGGCATTCCTTGCCTCGGACTGAACGGAGGGCCGGTGTTCAAGCACAACGAGGCCTTTTCGTTTCAGGTGGCAACCGACGACCAGGCCGAGACCGACCGGCTGTGGAGTGCGATTGTCGGAAACGGCGGCCAGGAAAGCGAGTGCGGCTGGTGCAAGGACAAATGGGGGCTCTCGTGGCAGATCACGCCGCGCGCCTTGATCGCCGCAATTGCCGACCCCGACCCGGCGGCGGCCAAGCGCGCATTCGAAGCCATGATGGAGATGAGAAAGATCGACATTGCGACGATCGAAGCGGCCCGGCGCGGTTGATGCGCCAACCGCTCGTGCAGGATGCCCGCTGGATCAAATGTAGTACGTTAGAATTCATTTCCAGCAAATATTTGATCCGCCGACCGGCGCGCGTCGGGAACCAAGCGAAGCAGTACCGCGCCAGCACCACGCACTTTGAGGCCGCCAAGGGCGGCGACAACATGACGACGATCAACGACCCATGTCCGGTTTCCAGCGCCGCCGAACGCATAGGCGAGGCCGAAGTGTTCGAGGCGCAGATCACCACCATGGCCTCGATGCTGCGCGCCATGTACATGGCACACCCTGCGCCCGAAAGAGTCAGGCACTACTTCGATCAGCTGATCGCCCAGTTGCTGTCGAGCCCGTATGTGAGCGGCGACCCGGATCGCCAAGCGATCCTGCAAGACGCGGCGGAAAGCCTGACTCGTCGCATGCCGGCAGCCGAGGCAGGCTAGCGCACGAAAAAACTGCCCGTCCAAACAATCCATGAGCGCGCGCAACTCGTAATGGCGGGATGCGCAGTGAAAGCAATTTCGAGCTGAAACGACGGATCGCGGAACTCAACGCAGTTGCGAAGCAACTGGTTGATGAATCTGCGCGCCTGCGCAAGAAGGCGGCAATCCTGAGGGCCGAATACGCGAAGGTGCGGCTCGGCTCTCGGCAAGAGGCGCCGGCTTCGTCTGGCCAAGGCGCTTTGACGTAGATGCCCCGCGTGCTTTTCAGCAAAATAAAAAGGGCCTCGTTCGTTGGAACCAGGCCCTTTTAAATCCTTGTTTGACAAGGCAATTTTGGTCGGTGTGAAAGGATTCGAACCTTCGACCCCTTGCACCCCATGCAAGTGCGCTACCAGGCTGCGCCACACACCGAAGCTCTCAATTATAGCCGGCTGAAATCACCGTCCGACGGTCAGCAGCTCACGAATTTCAAAGAGTTCGCGTCGCAGGTGCAGCAATTGCGACGGATCGATCGTGCGAGCGGCACTTCCGGATGCGGGATCGTCGTCCTCGTGAACGGCTGCATCGAACTCTTCCTGGTCGATTTCGACCGCCTCCATGCCCTCGAGCGGCACCATGCCCGCCTTGCGGCGGTCGCGCTCGCCCTGCACCAGCTCCTGCAGCTTGTTGCGCGCACCGCTGATGGTGAAGCCCTGGTCGTAGAGCAGATCGCGGATGCGGCGGATCATGAGCACTTCGTGGTGCTGGTAGTAGCGCCGGTTGCCGCGCCGCTTCATGGGGCGCAGTTGCGTGAACTCCTGCTCCCAGTAACGCAGCACGTGCGGCTTGACGCCGCAAAGTTCGCCGACCTCACCGATGGTGAAGTAGCGTTTGACGGGGATCGGCGGGAGCGCTTTCTCCATTATTTCCATTGAAATCAAGACCGTGCGCGGGAAACCTTAGAGATTACTCTACGCACCCGCGCAGCACCAAGCACTATTCGGCGCCCAGGCTCCACTCGACTTCGGAAGTGCCGCTCTGCTCGATGCTTCCGTGAATCTGTTCCTTCAGCTTGGCGCTCGCGTGAAAGGTGGCCACGCGGCGCTCGCCGATCGGAATGGCTTCGCCGGTGCGCGGGTTGCGGCCAGGCCGGGGCGCCTTCACACGGATCTGGAAGTTGCCGAAGCCGGAGATCTTCACGTCCGTGCCTTCGATCAGGCTGTTGGCGATGAGGTCGAAAAACGCCTCCACCATGTCCTTGGATTCGCGCTTGTTCAGGCCGATCTGCTCGAACAGCAGGTCGGCCAGGTGCGCCTTCGTGAGTGCGGGCGTTTCGAGGGCTTCGAGCGTGAATTCCGCAGCGTTCATTCTCATCAACCCCTCAGGCGTGCGCCGAGCTTGGCGCTCAATTGTTCGACGATGGCGCGCACGGCCGGCTCCACCTGCTCGTCCGTCAGCGTGGCGTTGTCGTCCTGGAAGCTCAGGCGCACCGCCATGCTCTTGTCCCCGTGCGCCAGGCCTCCCGATGCCGGCACGGCACCGTCGCGCGCAGGTTGCGGGCGATAGATGTCGAACAGCGTGGCGTCCCGCAGCAGCCCCTGGGCTGCCGCAGCCGAATGGATGGTCTGCATCAACGCATTGTGCGTGACGGCCTCGGCCACCACCACGGCGATGTCGCGCTCGACGGCCTGGTGCTTGGGCACAGGCTTTGCCACGGGCACGGGGCGCGCGGCAACGGCGTCGAGGTCCAGTTCGAAGATCACCGGGGCCAGCGCAAAGTCCCACTTCTGGCGCCAGCGCGGGTGCAGCTCGCCGACAAAGCCGATGGCCTTGCCGTCGATCAGCACGCGCGCCGAGCGGCCGGGGTGCAGGGCGGGATGCTCGGCCGCCTCGAAGCTCGGCACCAGCGGCGCGAGCAATGCTTCGACGTCGCCCTTGGCGTCGTAGAAGTCGACACGATGCGGCTTGCCGTCCCAGCGCGCTTCTTCGGCATCGCCCCATGCAAGGCCGGCCACCCGCATCGGCTGGTGTACGCCGCGTACGGTGCTGTCGGTGGTGGCCACGCTGTCGTCGCGCATGAACACGCGGCCCAGTTCGAACACGCGCACGCGCGGCGCCTTGCGGTCGAGATTGAACTTGAGCACCTGCAGCAGCGAGCCGATCAGCGACGAGCGCATCACGCTCATCTGGCTGGCGATGGGGTTCAGCAGCTTGACGGGGTTGGCATTGCCGGCGAGGTCTTGCTCCCAATGCGCTTCCACGAAGCTGAAGTTGATGGTTTCCTGGTAGCCGAGCGCCGCGATGCTGCGGCGCACCGCGAAGCGGCTGCGCTGCGCCTCGGGACGCACACGTGCCGTGATGGGCGCCAGCGGCGCCGTGGTCGGCAGGTTGTTGAAGCCGATGAGGCGCGCAACCTCTTCGATCAGGTCTTCCTCGATCAGCAGGTCGAAGCGATGCGGCGGCGGAGTCACGGTCAATGTGCCCTCGCCTTCGCTGAGGGCAAAGCCGAGGCGGCGCAGCGCGTCGGCGCATTGCGCCTGCGTGAGCGGCATGCCGATGACGCGCGCTGCGCGTGCCACGCGCAACGTGACCGGCATGGCTTCGGGCACGTTCAGGATCTTGTCGTCCATGGCGCCGGCCTGGCCGCCGCAGATCTCGATGATGAGCTGCGTGATGCGCTCGATGATCTCCACCGTGCGGCTCGGATCGACACCGCGCTCATAGCGGTGCCCTGCGTCGGTCGAAAAGTTGAAGCGGCGCGAGCGGCCCTGAACGGCTTCGGGCCACCAGAAGGCGGCCTCGACGTAGATGTTGCGAGTGTCGTCGGACACGGAGGTCGCGTCGCCGCCCATGATGCCGGCGAGTGACTCGACGGCCTCGTTGTCGGCAATCACGCCGACCTTGTCGTCGACGCTGATGGTGTTGCCGTTCAGCAGCTTGAGCTGTTCGCCCGCCTTGCCCCAGCGCACCGTGAGGCCGCCATGGATCTTGTCGAGGTCGAAGATGTGGCTGGGCTGGCCGTATTCGAACATGACGTAGTTCGAGATGTCGACCAGCGGCGTCACGCTGCGTTGGCCGCAGCGCGCAAGCCGCTCGACCATCCATGCCGGCGTGGCCACCTTGGTGTTCACACCGCGCACAATGCGGCCCGAAAAACGGCCGCAGAGTTCGGGTGCTTCCACCTTCACCGGCAGCACATCGGCAAACGATGCGGCCACCGGCGGGATGGCCGGCGTCTTGAGCGGCGCGCCGGTGAGCGCTGCGAGTTCGCGCGCAACACCGTAGACGCTCAGGCCGTGGGCAAGGTTGGGCGTGAGCTTGAGGGTGAGCAGCGCGTCGTCGAGCTTGAGCACGTCGCGCACGTCGGCGCCAATGGGCGCACCGGCGTCGAGCTCGAGCAGGCCCCCATGGTCTTCGCTCAATTGCAGTTCGCGTGCGGAGCACAGCATGCCTTGGCTCTCGACACCACGCAGCTTGCCGAGCTTGATGAGAAAGGGCTTGCCGTCTTCGCCCGGCGGCAGTTCGGCGCCGACCAGCGCGCAAGGCACCTTGATGCCGACGCGCGCATTGGGTGCGCCGCACACGATGTTGAGCAAGGCGCCCTGCCCCACGTCGACTTGGCACACGCGCAGCCGATCGGCATTGGGGTGCTGCACGGCTTCCTTGATTTCGCCGACCACGATGCGGCTGAAGGGCGGCGCGACGGGGCGGCGCTCTTCGACCTCGAAACCGCCCATGGTGAGCGTTTCGGCCAGTTCGGCGCTGCCGAGGGGCGGATTGCAGAACTCGCGCAGCCAGGATTCCGGGAATTGCATCTCTTCGATCTCGTATTCGGTTTTTCTATGGATGGGTGCTTACTGGAACTGCGAGAGAAAGCGCAAGTCGCCGTCGAAGAACAGCCGCAAATCGTTCACGCCGTAGCGCAGCATCGTGAGCCGGTCGGGGCCCATGCCAAAGGCAAAGCCGATGTAGCGCTCCGGGTCGAGCCCCATGTTGCGCACCACGTTCGGGTGCACTTGGCCAGAGCCCGCGACTTCGAGCCAGCGGCCGGCGAGCGGGCCGCTCGCAAACTGGATGTCGATCTCGGCGCTGGGCTCGGTAAACGGGAAGAAGCTCGGCCGAAAGCGCAGCACGAGGTCGTCGCTCTCGAAGAAGGTACGGCAGAAGTCCGTGAAGACGACCTTCAGGTCCTTGAAGCTCACGTTCTCGCCAAGCCACAGGCCTTCGCACTGGTGGAACATGGGCGAGTGGGTGGCATCGCTGTCTACACGGTAGGTGCGGCCCGGCGCAATCACGCGGATCTCGGGCGCCTTGACGGCACCGGTGGTGTCTGCGGCTGCGGCCGCGAACTCGGCCGCGTACTTCTTGATGTGCTGATGCGCATAGCGCACCTGCATCGGGCTGGTGTGCGGACGCAGGTTGTACGGAATGCCGTCGTCGCCGTTCAGGTCGACATAGAACGTGTCCTGCATCGAACGCGCCGGATGGTTCGGCGGGTTGTTGAGCGAGGTGAAGCTGTGCCAGTCGCTCTCGATCTCCGGGCCGTCGGCCACGTCGAAGCCCATGCTCGAGAAGATCTCCTCGATGCGCTCCAGGGTGCGGCTCACCGGGTGCAGGCCGCCCGGAATGCGGCGGCGGCCAGGCAGGCTCACGTCAAGCGCTTCTGCGCGCAGCTGTTGCGAAAGCTCCTCGTCCGCCAGCTGCTGGCGGCGTTCGGTCAGTGCGGACTCGATGGCCTGCTTGGCCACATTGATTGCGGCGCCGCGCGACTTCTTCTCGTCGACGCTGAGCGCGGCCATGCCCTTCATCAGCTCGGTGATGCGGCCCGATTTGCCGAGGAACTGCGCCTTGGCGTTCTCGAGCTCGGCGGGCGTTTTCGCTTCGGCGAAGGCAACGCGTGCGGTGTCGACCAGGGAGTCCAACTCGTTCATAGCAACAAAAAATAGGCGGGGGAAATAAAAAAAGAGCTGGAGCCTTTTCAAGCGCCAGCCCTTGTGTCGTGGGCGCAGGAGGCTGCCACGAAGACAGCCGCCCTGCTGTACAGGATCAAGCAGCCAGCTTGGCCTTGACCTGCTCCACGATGCCGGCAAAAGCGGCCTTGTCGTGCACTGCGATGTCCGCAAGCATCTTGCGGTCGATCTCGATTCCGGCCTTGCGGATGCCGTTTGCGAACTGGCTGTAGGTCAGGCCCAGTTCACGCGAGGCGGCGTTGATACGCGCGATCCACAGTTGACGGAAAACGCGCTTCTTGGTGCGGCGGTCACGGTAGGCATATTGCCCAGCCTTCATTACCGCCTGTTTGGCGATGCGGAAGACATTACCGCGGCGACCACGGAAACCCTTGGCGAGTGCGAGAACTTTCTTGTGGCGGGCGCGAGCCGTTACACCACGTTTGACGCGAGGCATGTGTGTACTCCTTGTTCGTCTGAGTTAAATGCCACGGCCTGGCAGCATGGCGGCGACGGAAACCATGTTGGTTTCATGCACTGCGACTGCACCACGGAGGTGACGCTTGTTCTTGGTGGTCTTCTTGGTCAAGATGTGACGTTTGAAGGCTTGACCGCGCTTGACGGTGCCACCGGGACGAACGCGGAAACGTTTTTTCGCGCTGCTCTTGGTCTTCATTTTGGGCATATGAATGCTCCTTTAGTTTGTGCTCGTGAGGCGCCGCGGATACTCCACGGACTTGTTGGCCCCGAGACACTTCTTTATTTCGCCCCTGCCGGCACTTCTTTCGAAGCGCCCTCAAAGGCGAAATTCTTTAAAACCCTGCTATCTCTCTGTCACTCAGCCGGCCTTTTCAGGCTGCTGCAGGCGCCGACGTTTCCGACGACGCCGGCTTGGCGGTACCGCCGCCCGGCTTCTTTCGGCCCGGAGCGATCATCATGATCATCTGCCGGCCTTCGAGCTTCGGGAACTGCTCGACGACGATCAGGTCGCCCAACTCATCGCGAATGCGCTGCAGCAAAGCCAAACCGAGCTCCTGGTGCGTGATCTCGCGGCCGCGAAAGCGCAGCGTGATCTTGCATTTGTCGCCCTCTTCAAGAAAGCGCTTGATGTTGCGCATCTTGATGTTGTAGTCACCATCGTCGGTACCGGGCCGGAACTTGATTTCCTTGACCTCGATGACCTTCTGCTTCGACTTTGCCTCGGCCGCCTTCTTCTGCTCGTGGTACTTGAACTTGCCGTACTCGATCAGACGACAGACAGGCGGGTTGGCCGCGGCAACGACCTCGACCAGATCCACGTCAGCCTCACCGGCGAGGCGCAAGGCCTCGGAGAGACTCATAACACCCAATGGCTCGTTTTCCGGGCCTACAAGGCGGACTTCCGGGGCCATGATTTCCCGGTTCAGGCGGTGTTGGCGTTCCTCGCGGTGGCGGCGGTCGCGAAATGCAGTAGCGATGGTCAGAATCCTTCAAAAGTTGCTACAAAATCTGTAGCGGACGCCGGTCAGTTCTCGCGAACAAGCGGCAAAATGGCTCAAGAAACACATGTGAGGGTGCTTCCGGGACAAATCAACGCTTGTCAGCAATATCCTGAACGAGCCGTAGTACGAACGATCCGAGGGACATTGCACCGAGGTCTTGATTGCCCCGGGCGCGCACTGCGACGGCACCGGCTTCCTTCTCCTTGTCGCCTACGACGAGGATATAGGGAAGCTTTTGCAACGAATGCTTGCGTATTTTATACGTAATCTTCTCGTTGTGCAGGTCCAGCTGAACCCTAAGCCCTTGATTCTGCAGCGTTTTCGCCACTGAAGCGGCGTAATCCGCCTGCCCTTCGCTGATATTGAGCACCGCCACCTGCACCGGAGCGAGCCATGCGGGCAGTGCGCCGGCATGGTGTTCGATCAGCATGCCGATGAAGCGCTCCAGGCTACCTACGATGGCGCGGTGCAGCATGACCGGATGGGCGCGGCCGCTCGATTCCGTGACGTATTCGCCGCCCAGGCGCTCGGCCGTGTTGAAGTCGACCTGCATCGTGCCGCACTGCCACTGGCGGCCCAGCGCGTCCTTCAGCGTGTATTCGATCTTCGGGCCGTAGAAGGCGCCGTCGCCGGGAGAGATGATGAAGTCGACCCCGGAGCGGCGCAGCGCCTCCATCACGGCATGCTCGGCCTTGTCCCACAGCTCGTCGGAGCCCACGCGGTTGTCGGGCCGTGTGGCCACCTTGTAGAGGATGTCCGTGAAGCCGAAGTCGGCATACACCTTCTGCAGCTGTTCGGTGTACGCAATGCACTCGTCGAGGATCTGGTCTTCCGTGCAGAAGATGTGGCCGTCGTCCTGCGTGAAGCCGCGCACGCGCATGATGCCGTGCAGCGCGCCGCTGGGTTCGTTGCGGTGGCACTGGCCGAATTCGCCGTAGCGCAGCGGCAGGTCGCGGTAGCTGCGCAGGTCGCTCTTGAAGATGAGCACATGGCCAGGGCAGTTCATCGGCTTGAGCGCGTATTCGCGCTTTTCCGATTCCGTCGTGAACATGTTGTCGCGGTAGTTCTGCCAGTGGCCCGTTTTCTCCCACAGGCTCTTGTCCAGGATCTGCGGGCCCTTCACTTCCCAGTAGCCCGTGTCGCGGTAGATGCCGCGCATGTACTGCTCCACCGCCTGCCACACGGCCCAACCCTTGGGGTGCCAGAACACCACGCCCGGCGCCACTTCGTCGATGTGGAACAGGTCGAGTTCCTTGCCCAGCTTGCGGTGGTCGCGCTTCTCGGCCTCTTCGATGCGCTGGATGTACTGGTCGAGCTGCTTCTTGTCGGCCCAGGCCGTGCCGTAGATACGCTGCAGCTGCTCGTTCTTGGCGTCGCCGCGCCAGTAGGCGCCGGCCAGCTTCGTGAGCTTGAAGACCTTCAGGAAGCGCGTGTTCGGCACGTGCGGGCCGCGGCACATGTCCACGTATTCCTGGTGGTAGTACAGGCCCATGGCCTGCTCGTCGGGCATGTCCTCGACGAGGCGCAGCTTGTAGTCTTCGCCGCGCGACTTGAACACCTCGATGACTTCGGCGCGCGGCGTCATCTTCTTGACCACGTCGTAATCCTGCGCAATGAGCTCGCGCATGCGCGCCTCGATGGCCGCCATGTCTTCGGGCGTGAAGGGGCGCTCGTACGAAATGTCGTAATAAAAGCCCTCTTCGATCACCGGGCCGATGACCATCTTGGCCGTCGGATACAGCTGCTTCACCGCATGGCCGACCAGATGGGCCGTCGAGTGGCGGATGATCTCCAGGCCCTCGTCGTCCTTGGGCGTGATGATCTGCAGCTTGGCGTCGCGGTCGATGACGTCGCTGGCATCGACCAGTTTGCCGTCGACCTTGCCGGCCACCGTCATCTTGGCGAGCCCCGGTCCGATGGACTGGGCAACTTCGGCCACCGAAACCGGGCCGGGGAACTCGCGGCGCGAGTTGTCGGGAAGCGTGATCTGGATCATGGAAAAAACCTTGGGCGAAAAACAAAAAAGCGCGGTGATTGCCGCGCTTTGCCTGGTGTGAGAGCTGGAAGAAACCAGCGTGCGCGGTCTACCGGCCTTTTCCTTCGAAGAAGAAAAAGCCGCTGAATCCTTGCGGAGTAGTTCGCGGTGTCATAACCAGGGTGCCTTTCTCGCTCTTGTTGGGTGCAGAGACCGCAATTCTATCCGCTGCCGGTTCAGGCCGTCGGCATCGGGTCTTGCACGCCCAGATGAAAAAAACCCGGCGCAGGGCCGGGCTCTTAGGTGGCCGCGAACCGCCTGTGGAGGCGGTTCGAGTAACGGCCGATCAGTGGAACTGTTCTTCTTCGGTCGAGCCCGTCAGCGCCGTGACGCTGGACTTGCCGCCCTGGATGACCGTGGTCACCTCGTCGAAGTAGCCGGTGCCCACTTCCTGCTGGTGCGACACGAAGGTGTAGCCGCGGTCGCGTGCTGCGAACTCGGGCTCTTGCACCTTCTCGACATAGGCCGACATGCCGCGCTGCACGTAGTCTTGCGCCAGGTCGAACATGTTGAACCACATCGAGTGAATGCCGGCCAGCGTGATGAACTGGTACTTGTAGCCCATGGCGCCCAGCTCCTTCTGGAACTTGGCAATGGTCGCATCGTCGAGGTTCTTCTTCCAGTTGAACGACGGCGAGCAGTTGTAGGCCAACATCTTGCCGGGGTGCACCTTGTGCACGGCTTCAGCGAACTTGCGGGCAAATTCGAGGTCGGGCGTGCCGGTTTCGCACCACACCAGGTCGGCGTAATACGCGTAGGCAACGGCGCGGCTGATGGCCTGCTCCATGCCCTTCTTCGTCTTGTAGAAGCCCTCCGCGGTGCGCTCACCGGTCAGGAAGGGCTTGTCGTTCTCGTCGTAGTCGCTCGTGATGAGGTCGGCCGCTTCCGCATCGGTGCGTGCAATCACGAGCGTCGGCGTGCCGCAAACGTCAGCCGCCATGCGCGCTGCGATGAGCTTCTGCACGGCCTCGGTGGTGGGCACGAGCACCTTGCCGCCCATGTGGCCGCACTTCTTGACCGAGGCGAGCTGGTCTTCGAAGTGCACGCCGCCGGCGCCGGCCTTGATCATGGCCTTCATCAGTTCGAAGCCGTTCAGCACGCCGCCAAAGCCTGCTTCGGCATCGGCAACGATGGGGGCGAAATAATCGACATAGCCCTTGTCGCCCGGGTTCACGTTCTTCGACCACTGGATTTCGTCCGCGCGGCGGAAGGTGTTGTTGATGCGCTCGACCACATTGGGCACCGAATCCACCGGATACAGCGACTGGTCGGGATACATCGACGAATAGCTGTTGGCATCTGCCGCAACCTGCCAGCCCGACAGGTAGATGGCCTTCACACCGGCCTTCACCTGCTGCATGGCCTGGCCGCCCGTGAGCGCGCCGAGGCAGTTGACGTAGGGCTCGTTGTTCACCAGCTCCCAGAGCTTCTCGGCGCCGCGGCGGGCCAGCGTGTGCTCGATGGGGAACGAGCCGCGAAGGCGCACAACGTCGGCCGCGCTGTAGCCGCGCTTGATGCCCTTCCAGCGGGGATTGGTGGCCCAGTCTTTCTCGAGGGCGGCAATTTGCTGTTCGCGGCTCAGTTGTTCGGTAAGGGTCTGGGGCATGGTCACTCCGTGAGGTTGATTGAAGGTTGGGCGCTGCGGCCGTGGAGTTACTTTAAGCGCAAGCAACACTCTTATGTCTTATAGAAGACATATTTTTAGCCTATCAAAATCAACAGCTTACGGCAGTATTTCTCCATGCAAAATTATTTTTCTCATATCGAGAAAAAATATTGCAATGCAGCAGCCTCTCATTTCGCAATGTGCAATCACTGCTTCAGTTGTGAAAAGCCATCGCGGCAGCCCACTCATTTCACTCACTGGCAGCGGCATGCGCAATCCAGTCCCCGCTGCCAATCACCGCACGCCCATCGATCCGATCCGGATGAATTTCGTAGACCAGGCATTCGAACTGCCGCGTTCCGGCGTCCACCGTCACACGTCGCTTGATGTATTCGCCGGAGTCGTCGTCCGCAACTTCCTCGAGCACGTCGAGCGCCGCCTCCACCTCGGGCTCGATGCGGTAGATCTCGCCCAGCACGCGTCCTTTTCCGTTCAGCACCAGGCCGGGGTAGGCGCCCAGGTCGTACAAGGTGCCTGCGATTGCAGCGTCGGCCACATGGATCGGTTCGGGCCGAAAGCGCGCGATGTCGTTGCGCCCGCCGCGGCGCAGGGTGCCGTAGACGAAGACATGGCCTGGTGTGCGCACGGCCGGTGCGCCATCGAATCTCAGCGATTGCGGCATCATTGAATCCATCGTTCCCAACAAGCCGTCCAGTCTATTGAACACCGCCGCTCCCGCCTCCAGCCGTCTTGCGGCCTATGGCTGCCTGGCCTTGAGCATGTCGCTCGTCGGCGGCTACGTCGCCCTTTCCAAACCGCTGGTGGCGGCCTTTCCGGTGCTGCTGCTCGCATGGCTGCGGTTCGGCATCGCAGCATTGGCCATGCCGCATTGGCTCCGGCGCGCGCCGGACGAAGCGCCCATGAGCGCGCGCACGCGCGGCCTCGTCTTCCTGGAATCGTTCCTCGGCAATTTCCTGTTCTCGATCTTCATGCTGTTCGGCGTGAGCCTCACCAGCGCGGTGTCCGCGGGCGTGATCATGGCGTCCATTCCTGCGGCCGTGGCGGTGGCGAGCTGGCTATTCCTGCGCGAACGCATCACGGTGCGCATCGGCCTTGCCATCGGTTGCGCCGCACTCGGCATTGGCTTGCTGGCCCTCACGCCCGCGCATGCACCGGCAAGCACAGACGGCGCGGCGCCCTCATCGATGCCATGGCTCGGCAACCTGCTCGTGTTCTGCGCGGTGCTTTGCGAGACAGCCTACGCGGTAATCGGCAAGTCGCTCACCGGCCACCTGGGGCCCAAGCGGATCTCGTCGCTCATCAACCTCTGGGGCTTCGTGCTGTCGATGCCCTTCGGCATCTGGTTCGCACTGCAGTTCGACTTCTCCGCCGTGCGCATGGGCACCTGGGCCTTGCTCGTGGTCTACGCGCTCGCAGCGAGCATCTGGACCGTGTGGCTCTGGATGACGGGCCTGCGCCATGTGCCCGCTGCGCAAGCCGGTGTTTTCGCGGTGATGCTGCCCGTGAGCGCGGCCCTTGTAGGCGTGCTTGTGCTGGGCGAAAGCCTCTCCGCAGCACAGCTCTTTGCATTCGCGCTCGCGCTCATTGGTGTGGTGCTGGCGACCTGGCCTGAACGCCGAAGGTGAAAACCTCGGGTTCTCCCCTCTGAAAAAACAACAACTCCCAATGAAAAAAGCTCTTTTTCCCTTGGAAACGCGTTTTTTCTCCTTTAGCATCCGCAATGCCACTGGAGACGCAAGTTTTTCATTGGTGACTGTTCAACCAAAAAAGGAAATCAACCATGGCAACTGCAAAGAAGGCTCCGGCCAAGAAAGCTCCGGCAAAGAAGGCCGCTCCCGCCAAGAAGGCTGCGGCTCCTGCAAAGAAGGCCGCACCGGCTAAGAAGGCAGCTCCCGCAAAGAAGGCTGCTCCTGCGAAGAAGGCTGCACCGGCGAAGAAGGCTCCTGCAAAGAAGGCCGCTCCCGCCAAGAAGCGCACGCCCAACGCCGCGTTCATGAAGGCCCTGACCCCCAGCCCGGCACTCGCCGCTGTGGTCGGTTCGACGCCTCTGCCGCGCACCGCAGTCGTGAGCAAGCTGTGGGACTACATCAAGAAGAACAACCTTCAAGACAAGGCCAACAAGCGCAACATCAACGCCGACGCCAAGCTGAAGGAAATCTTCGGCAAGCCGCAAGTGTCGATGTTCGAACTGGCCGCGCTGATCGGCAAGCACGTCAAGTAAGCGCTCGGGTACTGCGCGTTCATCGCGCTCCCGAACCAAAAAGCCGGCACATGCCGGCTTTTTTTTGGCCGCGCGGCGCTCGGCGCGCCTTGCTCGCTCAGCCCCGCGCCTGCGCCGCACGCGTGATCGACGCCAGCGTGCCGCGCGTCGTGATCACCTCGGGGTCCAGCGGAATCTCGATCAGCGTGCCCGTATCGGCCGCCAGTGCGCGCAGCAGCGCGGCTTCGAACTGCGCGGTTTCCGTCACGCGTTCGGCGGCATAGCCATAGGCCCGCGCCAGGCCGCAGAAGTCGGGGTTGCGCAGCACGGTGCCGCTCGTGCGTTCCGGATATTCGCGCTCCTGGTGCATGCGGATGGTGCCGAACATGCCGTTGTTCAGCAGCACGATGATGCTCTTGCCGCCATGCTGCGAGGCTGTCGCGAGCTCTTGCCCCGTCATCAGAAAATCACCGTCGCCCGCAATCGTGAAGGCCACCCGGCCGGTTGCAAGGTTGGCCGAGATGCCCGCCGGCACGCCATAGCCCATGGCGCCGCTGGTGGGCGCCAGTTGCGTCTTGCTGCCCTTGGCAAGCCCGTGATATCGGAAATAGCGGTGCATCCAGCTCGCAAAGTTGCCGGCCCCGTTGGTAATGGCTGCCTCCGGCGGCAGGTGCTTCTGCAGCAGCGCGACCACCTCCGCCATGTCGACCGGGCCGCGCGGCGTTTCAGCCGGCATGCCCGCGAGCGCCTGCGGCTCCAGGTTCGCTTCGTAGTCCGCATGCGCCTGTGCGGCCCACTCCTCCCACGGCAAGGTATTGGGCGCACTCAGCACCTCGAGGCTGCGCGCGGCGGCGCTCATGCCGGCGTTGATGGCCAGGTCTGCCTGGTAGACGCGGTTGAGTTCTTCCGCGCTCGCATGGATGTGCACCAGCTTCTGCCTGGCCTTCGGCGCTTCGAGCAGCGTGTAGCCGCCGGTCGTCATCTCACCCAGCCGCGGGCCGATGGCAATGATCAGGTCGCTGTCCTTCACGCGCTGCGCAAGCTTGGGATTGATGGCAATGCCGACGTCACCCGCGTAGAGCGGATGATGGTTGTCGAAGGTGTCCTGAAAGCGGAACGCATTGGCAACGGGCAGCCGCCAGTTCTCGGCAAAGCGCTGCAGCGCCTGCGCGGCCTGCGTCGTCCAGCCGCCGCCGCCCGCAATCACCAGCGGCCGCTGCGACTGAAGCAGCAACTCGCGCAAGGTGCGCAGTGAGCCGGGGTCGCTCCAGGGCTGAACGGCGTCCACGCGCGGCAGCGGGCGCGACGCGGTCTGCGTGCGCAGCATGTCCTCAGGCAACACCAGCACCACCGGCCCGGGGCGCCCGTTCATCGCCGTTGAAAACGCGCGCGCCACGTACTCGGGAATTCGATTCGCGTCGTCGATGCGCTCCACGCGCTTGGCAAAGCCCTTGGTGCTCGGCCCGAAGAAGCTGCCGTAGTCCACTTCCTGGAAGGCTTCGCGGTCGCGGAAGTCGCTGCCCACGTCGCCGACGAAAAGCACCATCGGCGTGGAATCCTGGAAAGCGTTGTGCACGCCGATAGAGGCATTCGTGGCGCCCGGCCCGCGGGTGACGAAGCACACGCCCGGCCGCCCCGTGAGCTTGCCGTGCGCCTCCGCCATGAAGGCGGCGCCGCCCTCCTGGCGATTGACGATGAACCGCGCGCGATCGCGGTAGGCATGAAAGCCGTCGAGCACCGCCAAAAAGCTTTCGCCCGGAACGCCGAACGCGATCTCCATGCCCTGCTCGATCAGGCATTCGACGATCAGGTGGCCGGCGGGTTGTGATGTACTCATGAGAAGTCGAACCTCAGCTGCAAATGTCTTCGGAATTATGTGCGCCCGCTCCCAACGCCTTGCGTTAATTCACCAAATGGTTAAATTCGTGCGATGAAAGCCGCGAAAGATTCCCCGCCCGAAGCCATCGAGCCGCGCTCCCGCGACGCCGATCGCTCGCAGCTGGCCATTCTTGCGTCGGCACGCGACGAGTTTGCGCAGCGGGGCCTGGCCGGCGCGCGCATGGACAGCATCGCCGCGCGCGCAGGGCTGAACAAGCGCCTCATCTACTATTACTTCGGCAGCAAGGACGACCTCTTCCTGGCGGTGCTCGAGCGCACCTATGCCGACATCCGCGAGGCCGAGCAGCAGCTGCACCTGGACGAGATTGATCCGGTCGAGGCCATCCGCCAACTGGTCTCGTTCACCTGGCACTACTACCTCGAGCATCCCGAGTTCATCACGCTGCTCAACAGCGAAAACCTGCACTGCGCCGCGCACCTCAAGCGCTCCGAACGCATCCAGGAGATGAACTCGCCGCTGGTGCAACTGCTCGACACGGTGCTCGAGCGCGGCAAGCGCGACAAGCTGTTCCGCGCCGGCGTCGACCCGGTGCAGCTCTACATCTCGATCGCCTCGCTCTGCTATTTCTACCTGTCGAACAACCACACGCTCTCGGCCGTCTTCGGCCGTGACCTGCGCGCGCCCAAGGCCATGGCGCAGCGCCTCTCGCATATGACCGACCTCGTGCTGGGCTACGTGCTGCACTGAGCGTCCGGGCGCCCTTCCTCCATCTCCGGGTATCTACCGACTAGCGGCGGTTGCGCCGAGGCGCCAGCCTTCCTAGAATTGTCTAATTCACTTATTGGTGAATTAATCGATCAAGACAAGGCGGCCCGACCGCACGGAGACAACCATGAAGCAACTTGCACGCACCACTGCACTCGCCACGCTCACCTGCCTCGCCGCCTTGATGCCCGGTCTGGCATCGGCGCAAAACGGGTATCCCAACAAGCCCATTCGCGTGATCGTGCCGTTCGCGGCCGGCAGCACCACGGACATCATTGCCCGGGCCATCGCCGACAAGATGGGCCAGAGCATGGGCCAGACACTGGTGGTCGACAACCGCGGCGGCGCCAGCGGCACCATCGGCCAGCAGGCCGTGGCCACGGCCGCGCCGGACGGCTACACGATCATGATTCACTCGTCGTCGCACACGGTGAGCCCTTCCACCTTTGCGAAGCTGCCGTTCGACACGGTCAATGACTTCGCCGCCGTCACGCCCATCTCGTCGCTGCCCAACGCACTGGTGATCTCGCCCGCGAAGAACATCAAGACGCTGCAGGAGCTGGTCGCCGCAGCCAAGGCCAAGCCCGGCACCATCAACTTCGCATCGGCAGGCCAGGGAAGCGCCACCCACCTCAACGCCGAGAAGTTCAAGCTGGCGGCAAAGATCGACGCCACCAACATTCCGTTCAAGGGCTCGGCCGAGGCCGTGACCGAAGTGTTGTCGGGCCGGGTCGACTACTACTTCTCGCCCATCGCGCCGGTCATCGGCCAGATCAAGGAAGGCCAGTTGCTTGCGCTGGCGGTTGGCTCACCCAAGCGCGCGGCCGCCCTGCCCGATGTGCCGACCACGGCTGAAGCCGGTGTGCCGGGCTCCGAGTTCAATTTCTGGATCGGCATGATGGCGCCGGCCAAGACACCGCGCGACATCGTCAACCGGCTGCACGACGAAGTGGTGAAGGCGCTCGCCTCGCCCGAGGTCAAGGAGCGCTTCCTGAAGCTCGGCGCCGATGCATGGACGCTCAAGCCCGAGCAGTTCGACGCCTACATCAAGGACGAAATCAAGTCCAACGCCACGCTGGTGAAGGCCGCCGGCCTGACGCCGGCGCAGTAATCCGCACCTCTCCTTTTCTCCCTTTCTCTCCAACTCTTTCTCGGCTGAAGACATGGCTACACAACGACTCGGAATCATCATGCACGGCGTCACCGGACGCATGGGCATGAACCAGCACTTGATCCGCTCGATCTGCGCGATCCGCGCGCAAGGCGGCGTCACGCTGTCGAACGGCGACAAGGTCATGCCCGACCCGATCCTCATCGGCCGCA
Source organism: Variovorax paradoxus (assembly GCF_029919115.1). NCBI lineage: Bacteria > Pseudomonadati > Pseudomonadota > Betaproteobacteria > Burkholderiales > Comamonadaceae > Variovorax > Variovorax paradoxus. The sequence goes on along the minus strand of NZ_CP123990.1, from coordinate 1,423,585 downwards.
ATGCCGAGAAGATGGAAGCGCTTGCCAAGACGCACAACATCGCGCGCTGGGGCACAGACCTGGACGCGGCGCTGGCCAACAAGGAAGACACCATCTTCTTCGACGCCGGCACCACGCAGATGCGCCCCACGCTGCTGGCCAAGGCCATCCGCGCCGGCAAGCACGTGTACTGCGAGAAGCCGATTGCCACCAACCTGAACGAAGCGGTGGAGATCGCGCGCCTGGCCGAAGGCTCGGGCCTCAAGCACGGCGCCGTGCAGGACAAGCTCTTCCTGCCGGGGCTGCGCAAGCTCGACATGCTGCGCCGCGCGGGCTTTTTTGGCCGCATGCTCAGCGTGCGCCTGGAGTTCGGCTACTGGGTGTTCGAGGGCGACCTGCAACCCATTCAGCGCCCGAGCTGGAACTACCGCAAGGAAGACGGCGGCGGCATGATCCTGGACATGATGTGCCACTGGCGCTATGTGCTGGACAACCTGTTCGGCGAGGTCAAGTCGGTGTCGTGCCTGGGCGCCACCCACATTCCCAAGCGCTGGGACGAAGCCGGCAAGCCCTATGAGGCCACGGCCGACGACGCTGCCTACGCCACCTGCGAGCTCACCGGCCACAACGGCGAGCCGGTCATTGCGCAGATCAACATGAGCTGGGTCACGCGCGTGCGCCGCGACGACCTCGTAACCTTCCACGTCGATGGCACCGACGGCTCGGCCGTGGCGGGCCTCTCGAGCTGCCGGGCTCAATCGCGCGTGGCCACGCCGCGCCCGGTGTGGAACCCCGACGAGAAGCAGATGATGAATTTCTTCGACCAGTGGCAGGAGATTCCCGATTCGCAGGTGTACGACAACGGTTTCAAGATCCAGTGGGAGCACTTCATTCGCCACGTGGTCGAGAACGAGCCCTACAAGTGGACGCTGCCCGAAGGCGCCAAGGGCGTGCAGCTGGTCGAGGCCGCGCTCGAGTCGTGGAAGGAACGCCGCTGGATCGACGTGCCCGCGCTGAAGGTCTGAGGCAGGCAGCATGGCACTTTCGCTGACCCTTCCCACCGCGAGCGGCTCGCTCGCGCCCTACGCCCTGCGCGGCACCGCGCCGGTCAAGCCTGAAGCGGGCGTCAAGTTCAACCGCATCGCCTATTCGGCCGCGCACGTGGTGGCCGATCCGCTGGCCGCGGTGGACCCGTGGCTGCAGGCTGCAGTCGACTGGGACACCACGATCGCCTACCGCCGCCACTTGTTCTCGCTGGGCCTGGGCGTGGCCGAAGCCATGGACACCGCGCAGCGCGGCATGGGCCTGGATTGGCCGACCTCGCTCGAACTGATCCGCCGTTCGCTCGACGCGGCGAAGGACGTGCCCGGCGCGCTGGTAGCCTCGGGCTGCGGCACCGACCACCTGAACATCGACGATGTGAAGAGCGTCGACGATGTGATCCGCGGCTATGAAGAGCAGATGGCCGCCATCGAGGCGCTTGGCGGCAAGCTGATCGTCATGGCCAGCCGCGCCCTCGCCCGCGTGGCCAAGAGCCCGGCCGACTATGAGCGCGTGTACGACCGCATCCTGAGCCAGGCCAAACAGCCGGTGGTGTTGCACTGGCTCGGCGACATGTTCGACCCGGCCCTTGCAGGCTACTGGGGCAACAAGGATGTGGACGCAGCGATGGACACGGCGCTCGCCGTGATTGCCGCGCATCCGCACAAGGTGGACGGCATCAAGATTTCGCTGCTCGACAAGGACAAGGAAATCGCGATGCGCCGCCGCCTGCCGGCAGGTGTTCGCATGTACACCGGCGACGATTTCAACTACGCCGAGCTGATTGCCGGCGACGGCTTCGGTAGAGAGCCTACGCACGGCAAGAGCGACGCACTGCTGGGCATCTTCGACGCCATCGCGCCCGCCGCGAGTGCAGCGCTGGGCGCACTGGCCCAAGGCAACACCGAGAAGTTCCACGCGATCCTCGGCCCGACGGTGCCGCTGTCGCGCCACATCTTTGCGGCGCCCACGCGCTTCTACAAGACCGGCGTGGTGTTCATGGCCTGGCTCAACGGCCACCAGAAGCACTTCACGATGGTGGGCGGCCAGCAGAGCACGCGGTCGCTGCAGCACTTTGCCGAACTGTTCCGGCTGGCCGATGCGGCCAACCTGTTGGAGCAGCCGGAATTGGCGGTGCGTCGCATGAAGACGCTGCTCGCACTGCACGGCGTGGAAGGCTAGTCATGCGCCCCCACGCTCATCACTGCGTGTATCGCTGCCCCCCGAGGGGGCGCTCAGTGCCCTTCGGGCGGCCGGGCGGGCACTGACCCATGCGCAATTTCTCCCAGAACCACGACTGGCTGTCGATCAACACGGCGACCATCCGCAAACAGATGGGCGCCGAGGTGCCGCTGGACCGCATCATCGACCAGTGCGCCGAACGCGGCATCCGTGCGATCAGCCCCTGGCGCGACCAGGTGGCCGCCGTCGGGCTCGAAAAGATCGCGAAGCAATTGAAGACGCACGGCATCGGTCTGTCTGGCTACTGCCGCGGCGGCTTCTTTCCCGCGCCCGATGCGGCAGGCCTGAAGGCGGCGCTAGACGACAACCGACGCGCCATCGACGAGGCCAAGACGCTGAATGCGCCCTGCCTGGTCCTGGTGGTCGGCGCGCTGCCCGGCGCGCTCGAAGGCAAGGCAGCCTACAAGGACATCGGCCGCGCGCGCGGCGAAGTGCGCGACGGCATCGCCGCATCGCTGGAGTACGCCCGCGAAGTCGGCATGCCGCTGGCCATAGAGCCCTTGCACCCCATGCAAGCAGCCGACCGCGCCTGCATCAACACGCTCGAACATGCACTGGACATTTGCGACGAGCTCGATGCAAGCAAGAGCGGCATGCTCGGCGTGGCGTTGGACATCTACCATGTGTGGTGGGACCCGAAGCTGCAGCAGCAGATCGCCCGCGCCGGCCGCGAGCGCCTGCTGGCGTACCACGTCTGCGACTGGCTGACGCCGACACGCGACTTGCTGTCTGACCGCGGAATGATGGGCGACGGCGTCGTGGAACTCAAGAAGATCCGCGGCTGGGTCGAAGAGGCGGGCTTTGCGGGGTTCAGCGAAGTCGAGATCTTTTCGAACCTCGACTGGTGGCAGCGGAGCGGTGACGAGACGCTCGATGTGTGTATCGAGCGGCATAAACAGGCTGTTTGAATTTTTTGCCTGTGGGCGCATTCGGGGTCGTGTTCAGGGCGTGTGCAAAGGCCACCGGGTACTCCCCTCCGCGAATGTCCCCCGGGGCTTCGCCCCTCCTCCTTTATTTCGCTGCGGGAGCACCCGATGCCCTGTGCACTTGGGCACGCTCGTGGTGAACCGCTGATCAACGACTGCTCTGGATCACGCACACGTCGATGGGGTGCCTTGCGCAGCGAAATAAAGGAGGAGGCCGCAGGCCGGGGGAAAAGGAGGAGGCCGCAGGCCGGGGGACATTCGCGGAGAAAGGTACCCCGTCGGCGGGTGCGCCGCCCCGAACAGCAGCGCTACGAAAAACAGCCACTTGTGCTGCAATTCGCCCATGGCTACTCCGACCCTCGACGACCTGCGTCGCTATGCAATAGCCCGCACGCTCTTCAAGCCCACCACTCTCCCCGGCGCGATCCGCCAACTCGGCTTTGTTCAGGCAGACCCGATCCGCGCCCCTGCACGTGCGCAAGACCTGACGCTGCGCCACCGCGTAAAAGACTACCGCGCGGGCGATCTTGAAAGCCGCTACACGCGCCTGGCCATCGAGGAAGACTGCCTCGTCAACTACGGCTTCTTGCCGCGTGAGCATCTGGCGCTGATGCATCCGCGTGAACCCAGGCAGCCGTGGGACGCAGATACCCGCCGCAAGGCAGCCGATGTTATGGCTTTCGTGCGCGAGCGCGGGCCGGTGCATCCGCGTGAAGTCGAACAGCACTTTGCACATGGCAGCGTCAAGAACTACTGGGGCGGGTCCAGCAATGCGACGACGCGGCTGCTGGACGGCCTGCACTATCGCGGCATGCTGCGCGTGGTGCGGCGCGACAGCGGCACGCGTGTTTACGAAGCCGTTACGCATGCGCCCGCGGACGAAAGCCCCGCCGGCCGCGCGCAGAGGGCCGCTGCGCTCATCGATCTGGTGGTGCGCAAATACGCGCCGCTGCCGGCTGCGAGCCTGACCTATCTCGTGCGGCTGCTCGGCTACGGCGCGCCGCATCTGTCGGCGCAGACGCAGGCCGCGCTGCGCCTTGCACGTGAAGAACTCGCTAGCTGCCGCATCGAGGGCACCACCTGGTACTGGCCGGCCGGCGAGAACCCGACCTCGCGCCGTCATGCGCCCGATGATGAAGTGCGCCTGCTCGCACCGTTCGACCCCGTGGTATGGGACCGCCGCCGCTTCGAGCTGCTGTGGGGCTGGACATACAAGTTCGAGGCCTACATGCCGGCGCCCAAGCGGCAGTTCGGCTATTACGCGCTGCCGCTCCTTTGGCACGACCGCGTCATCGGTTGGGCCAACGTCACCGCACCTGAAGGCCGGTTGCATCCTGCGTTCGGCTATGTTGACCGCAAGCCGCGCGATGCGGCCTTCAGTGCGGCGCTGGACGACGAGTTGCAGCGCATGACGCAGTTCCTCATGAAGCGCTGAACCGCGGTCGTCTGCAAAGAAAATCCCCGCGTCGCAGAAGGTCTGGCGCGCGGGCGACAACCCATGTCGGCGCCCGCTCCTAGAATCGCGCCGTCGCCCGGCATGCCGGACGGCAAGCGTTCTCAGGGCGGGGTGAAACTCCCCACCGGCGGTAATGGCGGCTTCTTCGAGAGATGAACCGCACGAGCCCGCGAGCGCCCGCGGCCTGCAACAAACAGGCTGCGGGGTCAGCAGATTTCGGTGCAATTCCGAAGCCGACGGTCACAGTCCGGATGAAAGAGAGCGCGAAAATGCGGGCTGGCCCGCGCGCTTTGCCGTCTCCGGTGCAATGGCGCGTGGTCTGGCGTGCGGTTTCGTGCGCCCTGATTCAGGAAACCTGCTTTCAAGAGGCACACCATGAGTCAGATCAACGACCTTCCCCTTTCCGCCATCAACGCGTCGGGCAATCCGCGCGGCGAGCGCATCGCCTTTGTCGAGGCGCAGTGGCATTCCGACATCGTCCACCAGGCGCGGGACGCCTTCCTTGCCGAAATGGAACGGCTCGGCGTGGCACGCGACCTCATCGACGTGTTCGATGTACCCGGCGCCTTCGAGATTCCGCTGCACGCCAAACGGCTTGCCAACTCGGGCAAGTACGCCGCCATCGTGGGTTGCGCGCTGGTGGTGGACGGCGGCATCTACCGCCACGAGTTCGTGGCCAGTACCGTGGTCAGCACGCTGATGTCGCTGCAGCTCGAAACCGACGTGCCGATTTTCTCGGCCGTGCTCACGCCGCACCATTTCCATGAGCATGTGGAGCATCGCAAGTACTTCCACCGCCACTTTGCCGTCAAGGGCACCGAAGTGGCCGAGGCCTGCGTGAAGACGCTCGAAGGCCTGAAGAAGGTCGGCGCGCTGCTGGCCACCGCGTGACAACCGGCACGCGGCTGCAGTAATCTGGGCGGATGACTTCTTCATCCGCTCCTTCGAACGACCGCTACACCCTCTACGGTGCGCCCGGTTCCGGCGCCACGCCCGTTCATGCGGCGTTGACGCTGATCGGTGCGCAGGTCGACACCGTCGACGTCTCTCCGTGGGAGGGCGAATCCGAGCGCGAGCGCGTGTCGGGCATCAACCCGATGCGCCAGGTGCCCGCACTCGTGCTGCCTTCGGGCGAGGTAATGACCGAGAGCGCGGCCATCCTGATCTGGCTTGGCGATCGCTATCCGGAGGCCGGGCTCTGCCCCGCGCCCGACGATCCGCTGCGTGCGCGATATCTGCGCTGGATGGTCTACCTGCCGGCGGCCATCTACTCGCTGTACTGGGTGCGCGACGATCCGGCGCGGCTCACCCCCGACCCTGCAGCGCAGCCCGCGATGCTCGAACGTTCGGCCGAACGCATTGCACACTGCTGGCACCTGATGGACACGCAGATCGACGAACCCGCGCCCTACCTGCTCGGCGAGAAGATCAGCATGCTCGACCTCTACGTGACCGTGCTGTCGCGCTGGACGCCGCACCGAAGGCGCTTCTACCGCGTGGCGCCGCGCATGGCCCAGGTGGTGCGGCGTGTGGACGCCGATCCCCGGCTGGCCGAATTCTGGGCTGAGCGTTTTCCCTTTTCGTTGGACCCGCAGGTGCAGAAAGACTGACGACGACGTATGACCGCACGCACCCCGACCACTGCGTATCCGATGACCATCTTCCACAAGCCCAACTGCAGCACGTCGCGCAACGTGCTGGGCTTGATCCGCGAGAGCGGCGTGGAACCCGAGATCGTTCTCTACCTGGAAACACCGCCGTCGAAGAAGAAGCTGTGCGAGCTGGCAAAGGCCATGGGCATGGGCGCGCGCGACCTGTTGCGCACGAAGGAAGCGCCTTATGAAGAGCTGAAGCTGGCCGACCCGAAGTGGACAGACGACCAGTTGTTCGACTTCATCGTCGCCCACCCCATCTTGCTGCAGCGGCCCATCGTGGTCTCTCCGCGCGGCACGCTGATGTGCCGGCCGTGGGCGCGCGTGCGCGAGATCCTGCCGCCCGCCGCATAGAGACGCAAGCCGCTGCTCAGCCGCGCTGCAACAGTGCAGGCACGCCCGAGGCCAGCATCGCCGCGCCAGAGGCTGTCAGCAGCCCCAGCACCAGTTTGCGGAACGCCGCCTCGCTGATGCCGATGTAGAGCCGCGCGCCCAGCAGCACCGGCACCGCGACAGCCAGTGCCACGACGCCCAGCAGCGGCACCATCGAACGGCCGATGCTGCCGGTCGCCAGGTGGATTGCAAACGCCACCAGCAGCATCGAGAGATTGAAGTTCTGGATCACCGCGCGCTGCGTGTCGCGCTGGAAGCCGCGCAAGGTGCGGCAGCAGCCACACGCCGAATGGCACGCCGACCAGCCCGCCGAGCACGAAGGGCCACAGCACATGCCTGTCGAAAGCGCGGCGCACCGTGACAGCGGCAATCAACTGGCCGGTGAGCGCGCCGAACAGCGAAAGCACGGCGGCCAGTTGCGGCTCCAGGGTCCAGGCCCAGACCGACATGGCCACCAGGCCGAATGCAAAGCCTGACAAGCCCTGCACAAAGCCCGCCAGCATGGCGCCGGCGATCACATACACATACAAGGCCTGCATGCGGCCGATGATATCGGCGGCCTGGCGGGCCACCGCCCTGCCGGCCGCCCGGAACGTCAGGCCGAGGCCGGCACCAGCGCCGTGCGGCGCACCTTCGTCACGTTGAAGGCACTGGCAATCAGCACGCCCTGCACCAGGGCCAGGCCGACGATCACGCTCGTGTACTGGGCATGGTCCATCAGCCGGCCGAACACCAGCGGTGCCAGCGCCTGGCCGATATCGAGACCCGCATACACCACGCCATACACGCGCCCTGTGGCGTTGGGCGGTGTCGAGCGCTTGACCAGCAGGTCGCGCGAAGGTCCGGCCACGCCGGACACGAAACCCATCACGCCGAACAGCACCGGCACCAGCACCGGCGGAAACTGCGCAAAGGCCAGCACCAGCGCCACGGCGGCCGCAATGCCGAAGCCGGTGCCCACGATGCGCTCGCAGCGCGACGGATCGGAAGCAAGGAAGCCGCCTGCCACCATGCCGGCCGCGCTGGCCACCATGTACACCGTGAGGCAAACCGCCACAAGCGCGACCGGCACCGCATGCAGATGGCCCGCGGCCACCGGCGCGAAGGTCTGCACCACGCTGATCACGACGGCATACAGAAAGAAGAACCCGAAGCACATCCACACGGCCGGAATGCGCAGAAAGTCGAACTCGCCGCCGATGGGCGCGGGCTCGCCGTGGCCGGTGGCTTTTTGCACCGCCTTCACATCGAGCGACAGCACGCTGCGGTAAACCCAGAGCACCAGCAGCACCACAATGGCCAGCGCACCCGCCGATGCCAGCGCCACGCGCCACGAATAGGCCATGGCAATCGGCACCACGAAGGCCGGTGCCAGCGCCCAGCCCAGGCTGCCGGTAATGCCGTGCACGCTATAGGCATGGCCGAGCCGCGTGGGCGCCACCTTGCGGTTGAAGAGCGTGTAGTCGACCGGATGGAACACGCCGTTGCCGATGCCGCCCACGATCGCGCAGGCCAGCAGCATCCAGTAGCTCTGGGCCAGCGCATAGCCGAAAGCCGCCAGCGCCAACGCGCCCAGCCCCACGAAAAGCACGGGCCGCGGACCGAGCTTGTCCACGATGAAGCCCGAAGCCGCCTGCACGATGCACGACACCACGAAGAACACCGTCAGCACCGCGCCAAGCTCGGTGTAGCTCACGTTGAAGGCGTCTTTCAGCCAGGGGAACAGCGGCGCCAGGATCAACTGGCTGAAGTGGCTGATGGCATGGGCCAGGCCGACCAGCCCGATCAGCTGGGCATCGCTGCGCAGATTGGTAGAGGGAGCGGCTGTCGGGGAGGATGAGGAAGACATGGATTGCTACAAAAAACCGGGCAGGCACCGATGCTATGCCCGCAGGTCGCGGCAGAATGGCGATACAGCGACAACATTTGTCGAAACCATGCCAAGCGCCGTTTCTCCCCCTTTTTCGCCCGGCGCCGGAAGCCCCCGCGCCGCCAAGCCGCGCGGCCCGAACGTGGCACCGGTCACCAGCGTCGCCTCGCTCACGCCGCACCTCTACGCGCCCGACGCGGTGCGGCCGTTGCGCGCCAAGGAGCATTTCCTGAGCGCCGACACCTTCGTCGAGCTGCACCAGCACCCGTGGCCGCAGCTCACCTTCTCGACCCGCGGCGTGATCCGGCTCAGCACGCAAGATGGCAGCTACATCGTGCCCCCTTCTCGCGCAGTCTGGGTGCCGGCCAACATGCCGCACAGCATCATGCTGATCGAGGACGCCGAGCTGCGCACCGTGTACCTGCATGCCTGGCTCGGCCCGCCGTGGGAGAAGTGCGAGGTGCTTGAAATCAGCCCCCTGCTGCGCGCGCTGATGCTTGCGCTCGACACCACGCCGGACGGGCTGCCCCCGGCCGATCCGCATGCGCCCCAGCGCGAACGCATGATCGCCCCGCTGCTGGTCGACGAGCTGGAGCGTGCCACCCAGATACGCATCGACGTACCGCTGCCCACCGACAAGCGGCTGCGCCAGCTCTGCGAAGCGCTGCTGCGCAATCCCGCCGACCGGGCCACGCTGGCCGAGCGCGCCGCCGCCATCGGCGCGAGCGAGCGCACCGTGGCGCGGCTCTTTCGCGACCAGCTCGGCATGAGCTGGCAGCAGTGGCGCCAGCAGGCCGTCATGGCGCACGCGCTGCCGCTGCTGGCGCGCGGCATGGCGGTGAGCCAGGTAGCGGCAGCCAGCGGCTACGCCACCGACAGCGCTTTCTGCGCGATGTTCAAGGCGGCCACGGGTCGCTCGCCAACCTCGTTCCAGCACCGCAAGCGATCGGCCGCGCTCGCCTGAACCGCCAGACCCGCGTCAATCCGTCACGGCGCTCTGGCAAGATCGGCGGGCCCAAGAAACCACGGACCCCGACCGACCTGCCCCATGGCACCAATTTCCCGATCGCATCGCCCCCTGACCTGGACCGCAGACATCGGCGAGCGCATCCGCTCCCTTTTCTGGCTCAAGGCGATCGGCACCACGGCGTTCACCTGGCTCTTCTTCATCGGCTACTTCCATCTGCTGCGCAACCCGGCGTATCCGGTCGTGGTGATGCCGCTCACTGCGCTGGACCAGCTGATTCCGTTCCAGCCCTACACGCTGGGCGCCTACCTGTCCCTGTGGTTCTATGTGGGCGTCGCGCCCGGACTGCAGCTGGGCTTTCGCGAACTGGTGGTCTATGGCCTGTGGATCGGCGCGTTGTGCCTCACGGGCCTTGGCCTCTTCTACTTCTGGCCGACGCAGATACCGCCGCTTGCCATCGACGTGTCCGGCTACCCGGGCTTTGCGATGCTGCAGGGCGTGGATGCCGCAGGCAACGCCTGTCCTTCCATGCACGTGGCCGTGGCCATCTTCACGGCCATCCGGCTGGACCACGTGCTGCGCGAGGCCCGCACGCCGGTCTTCTTGCGCGTTGCCAACTGGATCTGGTTTGCAGCCATTGCCTACTCGACGCTGGCAGTCAAGCAGCATGTGGTGCTCGATGCGCTGGCCGGCGCATTGCTGGGAACGGCCTTTGCGCTCCCCTCGCTGCGGTGGCGGCCTGCGTACAGGAACCGGGGCAATACTTTGGTGGGAGCGGATATCATTGGCCATCACTGACCCACAAGCCGAGCGAGGAAGGGGTCGATCCCATGGAGCACCCTGAGGGGTGGCGATCGATCAGCGGCTGGCACACGACAACAGGCATCGCACGATGAGTTCGCTGAAGGAATTGCAGGACCTGATCCACGAGAAGTACGGCATCGAGCCGTCAAAGCTCGACCCCAATGCATCGATGCGCGAAACCGGCGGACTCGATTCGCTGGCATTGGCCGAGTTCCTGTTCGCCATTGAAGACCACTTCGGCATCACCATGCCCGACGACGACGCGAACATCGACACGCTGGGCGAGTTGGCGTCGCTGGTCGACAAGGTCAGGGCCGCGAAAACAGCGTGAACCACGAGGTCTGCGTCACCGGCCTAGGCGTCATGGCGCCGCACGGCGGCGAGCCCGATGCGCTGTTCCAGGCGCTGCTCGATGGCCAGTCGGCCATTCGCCCGATCTTTCCCGAGCTGCCCAAGCCCGCTGCCGCGGCCACGGTGGCCTTTGATGAAACACGCTGGTTCACCAAACTGCAGCTCGCCGGCGTCGACCGGGTCAGCCAGCTTGCCGTGGCCGCCGCCGATCTTGCGCTGCAAGACGCGGCCTTCGACCGTGCCAGCGCCGATCCCGAGCGCATCGGCGTCTATGCCGGTTGCGGCATGGGCGGCGCCGCGGCGCTCGAGGCGGCCTACCGCGGCGGCATGCGCGTGCCGCCGCTCACCATTCCGGCCTTCATGCCCAACGCGCCCGCGGCGCACGTGGCCATGCGCAACGGGGTGCAGGGGCCGGTGCTCACCTATTCGGTCGCTTGTGCGTCCTCGTCGATTGCCATTGCCGAGGCTGCCAAGGCCATTCAACGCGGCGAAGTCGACCTGGCGATTGCCGGCGGCAGCGAGGCGCTCATCGTGCCGGGCGTGGTGCTGGCATGGCAGGCCATGCAGACGCTGGCTACCTTCCAGCCCGGCGAAGCGGCTGGCGCGGTGCGGCCGTTTGCGAGCGACCGCAGCGGCTTTGCACTGGGCGAAGGCGCAGCCTTCCTGGTGCTCGAATCCGTCGAACGCGCACGCGCCCGCGGCGCCCGCAGCTATGCCACGCTGGCCGGCTGGGGCCTGAGCAGCGATGCCACCCACCTCACCAAGCCCGACGCACCGGGCCAGGCGCGCGCGCTGCGCCAGGCGCTGCGGCAGGCCGGACTCGCGCCGCGCGACGTGGGCTACTGCAATGCGCATGGCACGGCCACTCGCATCGGCGACGTGGTCGAGCGCAACGCGCTGGCAGAGGTGTGGGGCGACGACTTCGACCGGCTGCGCGTGAGCTCCACCAAGGCGCTGCATGGCCACATGCTCGGAGCAGCGGGTGCCGTCGAGGCGCTCATCACCGTGCTCGCGCTGCACCGCAGGCAATTGCCGCCCAATGCCAACTGCAACGAGATCGATCCGGCCTGCAGCATGAACCTCGTCTCACAGCACGACACCAGCGCACCAGCCATCGAAGCGGCCATGAGCAACTCCTTCGCTTTTGGCGGCACCAACTCCGTGCTGCTCTTCCGCCGCGCCTAACCGGGCGGCAGCTGCTGCGGAGCCCCGGCCTCGCAGAGCCACGCCACGAACGCCTCCGCCAGCGGGTCGGCCGCCCTGTTCGGCGGCATGAAAACGCTGTAGCCCCGGCTTGACGGCGCCCGATGCGGGGAGGCCAGCACCAGCTCTTGCGAGCGCAGCTCACGCTCGACGAAATAGTGCGGCACCAGCCCCACGCCAAGGTCGGCGCGCACCGCGGCCACCAGGGACGAAAACAGATCGAAGCGATGCCCCGCCACCAGGTTTTCAGGCGGCCGTGCATGCGCCGTCTGCGCGAACCATTCTTCCCATGCGCCCATGCGGGTGCGCAGCTGCAGCAGCGGCGCAGCACGAAAGTCGCCGCGCGCCATCGCGGCCCGGCCCTTCGCGTGGGGCGAGCACACCGCAACGCAGAACTCGTTCATCAGAGGCCGCGCATTGGCTCCCGGCCACACGGCGTCGTCGTACTGCACACCAACGTCGAAAGGCATGTCTTCCATGTAGAGCTCGGTGGGAAAGACCTGCAGGTGCAGGCTGCAACCCGGATGCCGTGCAATGAACTGCGGCAGGCGCGGCAGTAGCCAACCGTCTGCCAGCACCGGCACCGCACCCACGATCAGGCGCAGGCCGTCCGTGTGCTGCGCCATGGCTTCGAGCGTGTGGTTCTGCAGCCGCAGCAGATCGCCGGCAATCTGGCCGTGGTAGCGCCGCCCGGCGTCGGTGAGCTCGGTGCCGCGCGCGGTGCGCTGCACCAGCCGCACGCCAATCTGCGACTCGAGAAGCCGCAATTGCTGGCTCACTGCGCTGTGGGTGAGGCACAGCTCCTCGGCAGCCTTGCCTACCCCATGGTGGCGCGCCACCGCATCGAAGATCAGCAACGCCCGAGTGCTCGGAATGTGACGGCGCATGGCTGAATGGTTAGAAAAACTGACATGGTCAAAGATTAAACCAGAGCAGGCAAGCCCCATGCCCGGAAGAATTGCTGACGGCGACGCGCCGGCGGCGCCCTCGCCTCCTCTTGCGCCGCATGCTCTTCAATTCCCGAAACAGTCCCTCACACCATGCCCTACCCCGCGTCTTTTCGCCTTGCTCCCGTCGTTCTCGCCCTGGCTTGTGCTGCCGGAATCGTCCACGCACAAACGGGCGCAGTGACGGCCACGCCTGCACAGGTCCGGCCCGAAGTCGACAAGGTCTACACGGAGCTCATGGCTTCGCCCGCAATCCAAAAGCTGCTCGACGCGGTCAAGGCCGACCATGAGCGCGCTGTCGAAGACCTGAAGATGCTGACCGAGATCGAGGCGCCTCCCTTCAAGGAACAGAAGCGTGCCGAAGCCTTCCTGGCCCGCATGAAGGCGCTGGGCCTCACCGATGCAAGGATCGATGCCGAAGGCAACGTGGTCGGTCTTCGCAAGGGCACCGGCAACGGCCCCAAGCTGCTGGTTTCTGCGCACCTGGACACCGTGTTCCCCGCCGGCACCGACGTGAAGGTGAAGGAGCGCGACGGCAAGCTGTATGCACCCGGCATTTCAGACGACACGCGCGGCCTGTCGGTGCTGCTGTCATGGCTCAAGGTGCTCAACGACAACAAGGTTCAGACGGTGGGCGACCTGCTGTTCGTGGGCAATGTCGGCGAGGAAGAACTGGGCAACCTGCGCGGCATCAAGGCGATCTTCCGCGACCACCTCGACATCGACGGCATGGTCGGCCTTGAACCGGCGGCGGACGGCACGGTGCTGATGCTGGGCACGGGCAGCCACCGTTACGAAGTGACCTTCAAGGGGCCTGGCGGCCACAGCTTCGGGGCTTTCGGCCAGGTGCCCAGCGCCATCCACGGCATGGGCCGCGCCATTGCCAAGATTGCCGAGGTTCGCACGCCCAGCTTTCCAAAAACGACGTTCACCGTCGGCACCGTGGGCGGCGGCACGTCGGTGAACACCATCGCGCCGGATGCACGCATGGCCATCGACATTCGCTCGGACGACATGGCGCCGCTGCTCGAAACCGAGAAGAAGATTCTCGCTGCCATCGACGAAGCCGTGGCCGAGGAGAACAAGCGCTGGAACGTGACCACGCTGAGCGCCAGCAACAGGCTGATCGGCGACCGGCCCGGCGGCCGCACGCAGGCCGATTCGGTGATCGTGGAGGCTGCCACGCGCTCGAACACCGCCTTCGGCCACAAGACCCTGCTGTCCGGCGCGAGCACAGATGCGAACGTGCCGATGTCGCTCGGCATCCCGGCGATCATCATCGGTGCCGGCGGCAAGACCGGCGGCTTCCATGCGCTGTCCGAGTGGATCGACGTGACAGACGGCTGGAAGGGTGCGCAAAACTCGCTCGTCACCGTGCTGGGCCTCGTCGGGGTGCAAGGCGCGAGCGCGCCGCTGCTGGAAAAGCGCGCGCCTCGCAGCAAGTAGCAGCGGGCGAGGGGCGGCCGGCCCCCGGCTCTCCGGTATGCTGGCGGGCGCCTCTCCATCCTCGCCCCCCGCGCACGTGCCGTCCGCTTCTGCCGTGCGCTCGTAACGCTTCATGAATCCGGCCGCCCGCTCTTCCTCTTCATCGTCTTCCTTGCGCCACCGCATCGCGCGCTGGGTTCCGTGCCTCGCGTGGCCCCGCCCCTCTGCCGCGCTCTTGCGCAACGAGGCGATGGCCGGCATCACCGTGGCGCTGATGGTCATTCCGCAAGGCGTGGCCTACGCGGCGTTGGCGGGCATGCCGCTGGTCACCGGCGTGTACGCGGCGCTTTTTCCGGCGCTTGTTGCGGTGATCTTCAGTTCGTCCCAGCGCCTGTCGGTCGGGCCCACCGCGCTTACGAGCCTGCTGGTGGGCGCCTCGCTCGCGCCGCTGGCGGTGCCCGGCAGTACCGACTGGGTGGCCATGGCGGTGTGGCTCACGCTGATGTCGGGGGCCATCCAGATGGTGTTGGGCGCGGGCCGCTTCGGCTGGCTCCTGCGGCTGGTGAATTCACCGGTACTGATCGGCTTCACGCAGGGCGCGGCAGTGCTGATTGCCATCTCGCAGTTGCCGGCGCTGCTCGGATTCACGGGCCGCACCATTGCGCAGGTGCTGCGGGGGGGCCCGCTGCCCGACATGGTCGCGATTGCCTTCGGACTCGGCAGCATGGCCGTGCTTTGGCTCGGCAAGCGCCTGGCGCCGCGCTTTCCGACCACCATGGCGCTGGTGGCAGGTGCCGCCGCCATCAGCTGGACCATCAACTACGCCTTGCGCGGCGGCGCCGTGGTGGGCAGCCTCCCCTCGGGCCTGCCCTCCTTCTACTGGCCGGGCCTTCTGCCCTTGAACACGTTCAGCGCGCTGGTCTTGCCCGCGCTGATGATCACGCTGGTGAGCTTTCTCGAAACCGCGTCCAGCGCCAAGGTCGACAACGCGCGCGCCGGCACGCTGTGGAACGAAAACCAGGACCTGATCGGCCAGGGCCTGGCCAAGCTGGCTTCGGGCTTCTCGGGCTCCTTTCCCACCAGCTCGTCGTTCTCGCGCTCGGCCATTACGCTGTATGCGGGCGCGCAGACCGGCTGGGCCACGCTGTTCAGCGTGATCGTGGTGGCCGGCGCATTGCTGTGGCTGATGCCGCTGCTCTACCACGTGCCCCAGGCGGTGCTGGCGGCGGTGGTGGTCACGGCCATTCTCGGGCTGGTCAAGCCGGCGAGTTTTGTTGCGCTGTGGCGCGTGTCGCGCATCGAAGCCGGCATCTCGTTCGGCACCTTCGTGCTCACCATTGCCACCGCGCCAAGCATCTACTGGGGCGTGCTGGGCGGGCTGCTCGCAAGCATGGCGCACTACATGTACCGCCACCTGCATCCACGCATCATCGAAGTGGGCCTGCACCCCGACGGCAGCCTGCGCGACCGCCACCTCTGGAAGCTGCCGCCGCTGGCGCCGCATCTCCATGCGCTGCGCATGGATGCCGAACTCGACTTTGCGTCGGCCTCCACGCTCGAGCGCGCGCTCACCGTCGCGCTAACCGAGCGCCCCGACCTGACCGATGTGTGCCTCTTTGCGCAGCCGATCAATCGCATCGACATCACCGGCGCCGAGGTGTTCGGCTCCATCCGCCGGATGATGGAAACCAAGGGCGTGCGCCTGCACCTGAGCGGCCTGAAGCTGCCGGCAATGCAGGTGCTGGAGCGCGCCGGCCTCCTTGCACCGGGGCCGATGCTCTTCAGCTACCGCACCGATGCAGAGGCACTTGCGGCGCTGACCGAGCCCGCCGAACCAATGCCCCCGCCGCCCTTGCAGAGCGAAGCCGCCTCCTGAGCACGCGGCACGTCTTGCCATGAAGACCACCATCGAAGAACTGGTCGCATTCCGCGCCGTGGTGGACACCGGCTCCATCACCGCGGCGGCCGAGCAACTCTCCCAGACGGTGTCGGGCATCAGCCGCGCGCTGAGCCGGCTCGAGCAGAAGCTGGAAACCACGCTGCTGCGGCGGACCACGCGGCGGCTCGAACTCACCGAGGAAGGCGCGGCCTTTCTGCTGCGCACGCGTGCCATCCTCGACGCCATCGACGAGGCCGAAGAGCAGCTTGCCGCGCGCCGGCAGCAGCCCGCCGGACGCTTGCGGGTGAACGCGGCTTCGCCCTTCATGCTGCATGCCATCGTGCCGCTGGTGCCGGAGTTCCGGCGGCTGTTTCCGCAGATCAGCCTCGAGCTGGACACCGACGACCTTCCCATCGACCTGCTGGAGCGGCGCACCGACATTGCAATTCGCATCGGGCCGCTGCGCGACTCCACGCTGCACGCACGCCCGCTCGGCACCCACCGGCTGCGCGTGCTGGCGAGCCCGGGCTATCTGGAGGCGCGAGGAAAACCGCGCAAGGCGGCCGATCTCGCGGACCATGCGCTGCTGGGTTTTACGCAACCCGAATCGCTCAACCGCTGGCCGCTGCGCGGCGTGCACGGGGACGAATGGACGATTGCACCCACGCTCAGCGCATCGAGCGGCGAAACGCTGCGCCAGCTTGCGCTCGCAGGCGTGGGCATCGTCTGCCTGTCCGATTTCATGACCGCCGCCGACCGCGCGAGCGGTGCACTCGTGCAGGTGCTGTCCAAGGAGACGGTCGACGTGCGCCAGCCCGTCAATGCGGTGTATTACCGCAACACGCAGTTGTCGGCGCGGATCACCTCGTTTCTGGACTTTCTCTCGCAGCGCATGGCCTGAAGCGAATCAGCGCGCCGCTACCAGGGCCTCCACCGAAGCCGACCTGATCTCGTAGCCGCTCACGCCCATATCCGCCGAAGAATAGCGCGCCGCCTTCAGCAGCCCGCTGACCCGCACTGTGTCCATTGCATGCAGGCCCTTCACCGCGTCGGCCGCGATCACGTGCACGATCTGGTTGGCGGGCGGCGGCGGCGTGTGGATGCAGGCGCCGAAGTAAGGCACCAGCAGAAACTCGCGAATGCCGCCCTGCGTGTTGTCCAGCGGAACCACAAAGCCCGAAAGCCGAGCGGCAGTGCCGTCGAGCGCCACGTTGACCGGGGCGTTGTCCCAGACAGCGCGCATCTCGTCGAGCATCTGCACCGCGCGCGGATCGTTGTCTCGCAGCGACTCCAGGCTGATGTCGCGGTAGCGCCTGGTAGGGTCCCAGTTCTTGGGAATGAGCTCTTCCCACTTGAGCTCCTGCACTGCGCCGACCGCAGCCGGGAGGCTGTCTGAGGCCGGTCCGCAGCCCGCCAGGGCCAATGCGCCCAGGGCTAGCAGAAAAGCCGGCAAGGCGCGGCAAACGAGGGCTCTCATGGCCTCTATTGTGCTTGCGGCTCGTGTCCGCCAGCTTAGCGGGGCCTTAAAGCCTTGGTGCGGACCACTAGCCCGGCCCGCCTGCCGCTGGGAGCCCCGCTGTTGCCGAACGCCGATGCACCTGAACTCCAGGCGATCACCGCGGTGCTCGTCGCGTTGCGCCTGATCGGGCTGACTCCTCAGGTCAAGCGGCTGCGCGGTGCAAGCCGGTCAGTCCCGCACCGGACCGCGCAAGTTCTTGATCTGCGAGCGCTGGCTCTTGCCCTCGAGCCGGCGCTGTTTCGAGCCGTAGGTGGGCTTGGTGGGGCGCCGCACGCGCGGCGGCGTGGCCACGCTGTCGACCGCGGCCTGCAGGCGCGCCAGTGCGTCGGCACGGTTCATCTCCTGCGTGCGGTGCTGCTGCGCCTTCAGCACGAAGACGCCCTCTTGCGTGATGCGGCTGTCGCGCAGCGCGAGCAGCCGCTCCTTCACGTCGGCGGGCAGCGAGCTCGCGTGGATGTCATAGCGCAGATGAACCGCGCTCGACACCTTGTTGACGTTCTGCCCACCCGCGCCCTGCGCCCGGATGGCGCTGATCTCGACCTCGTCGGGGTCGATCAGGATGGGTGGGCGGAGCATGCCCGCAAGTGTGCCTTCAAACCCGTTCGAAGATGGCCGCGATGCCTTGGCCGCCGCCGATGCACATCGTGACCAGCGCGTAGCGGCCACCCGTGCGGTGCAGTTCGGCAATCGCCTTGGTGGTGATGATCGCGCCGGTCGCGCCCACCGGATGCCCGAGCGAAATGCCCGAGCCGTTCGGGTTGACCTTGGCCGGGTCGAAGCCCAGCTCCTTGATGACCGCGCAGGCCTGCGCCGCAAAGGCCTCGTTCGATTCGATCACGTCGAAGTCGCTCACCTTCAGCCCGGTGCGCTCCAGCACCTTGCGCGTGGCCGGCACCGGGCCGATGCCCATGTAGGCGGGCTCCACGCCGGCGTGCGCATAGCCGACCAGGCGCGCCAGCGGCTTCAGGCCCAGCGCCTTCACTCGGCCGCCTTCGGCCAGCACCACGGCGGCGGCGCCGTCATTGATGCCCGACGCATTGCCGGCGGTCACGAGCCCGTCCTTCTTGAAGGCGGGTTTCATCTTCGAGAGCGTGTCGACGCTGGTGTCGGCGCGCACGTGCTCGTCGGTGTCGAACAGCACCACGCCCTTGCGTGTTTTCACCTCGACCGGAACGATCTGCTCCTTGAAGCGGCCTGCGGCAATGGCGGCGGCGGCGCGCTGCTGGCTGGCCACGGCCAACTCATCCATCTGCTCGCGCGTGATGCCGTAGCGCGCGGCCACGTTCTCGGCGGTGATGCCCATGTGGATCTTCTCCCACGGGTCATGCAGGATGCCGAGCATGTAGTCGACCAGCACCGCGTCGCCCATGCGCGCGCCGTAGCGGGCCGAGGTGTCGAAATACGGGCCGCGGCTCATCGACTCCGAGCCGCCGCCGATGGCGATGTCGCAATCGCCCAGCGTAATGGCCTGCGCCGCCGACACGATGGCCTGCAGGCCGGATCCGCAAAGGCGGTTGACGTTGAAGGCCGGCGTCTCGATGGGGCAGCCCGCGTCGATGGCGGCCACGCGGCTCAGATAGGCGTCCTTCACGTCGGTGGGAATCACGTTGCCCATCACCACGTGCCCGATGGCATCGGCAGCCACGCCGCTGCGCGCGATGGCCGCCTTGACGGCAGTGGTGGCCAGCTGGGTGTTGGGCACGTCCTTCAGCGAACCGCCGAAAGTGCCGATGGCGGTGCGGGCGGTGCCGACCACAAAGACGTCGCGTTGGGTCATGGAATGTCTCTCCTGGATGAAAAGCGGGGTTCGCCTGTTGCAGGCGGTCGCAGGAGGACGATTTTGAGGGCGAACGGCGCAGCAGGTCAGCCGCGCGAAACCGATTTTGGAGAAACGTCGGTCACATCGCGGACGCTGCCGCGAATGCGTTCAGGACGCGCCACGGATTCACCGCGAGCGCGCGCATTGGCCGTGTCGGCCGCGCTCGGTTCCGCCGGTTGTGCCGCATTGCGAAAACGCTCGAAGCCCGATCTAGGGTTGAAGCGCCCGCCCATCGAAGCCATCCAGGGCGTCACGGGCTTGCCCGTGATGCGCCCCCAGGCGTAGCGAACGCCCCACACGACCGCCAGCAGCGTGACCGCGACGGCGAGGCTGGCCGCGAAAACCAACCCCAGGAGCAGAAGAATGACGCGAAAAATGAAGTTCATCATCCGACTTTAGGCCGCAACGGCCTCCGATGGTTCCCCGGCCTTGGTAAACGAAAAATGGCCAGGGTTCCGGATCGGGTCGGTATTGATTTCGATCGTGTCCTTCGGCCCGAAGCTGCCGTCGAGCAGCAGCTTCGAGAGCGGGTTCTCGATGCGCTGCTGGATGGCGCGCTTCAGCGGGCGAGCGCCGAACACCGGGTCGAAACCGACCTTGGCAATCTCGGCCAGCGCCGCGGGCGAAACCTCGAGCGCCAGGTCCATCTTGGCGAGCCGCGCCTGCAGCACCTTGAGCTGGATCGCGGCAATCGATTCGATGTTCTTCGCGTCGAGCGCGTGGAACACGACCGTCTCGTCGATGCGGTTCAGGAACTCGGGGCGGAAGTGGTTCCGCAGCTCGTCCCACACCGCTTCCTTGATATCTTCGGCCGGCTGCCCCACCATCGACTGGATGATGGGCGAGCCGATGTTGCTCGTCATCACGATCACGGTGTTCTTGAAGTCCACTGTGCGGCCCTGTCCATCGGTCAGGCGGCCGTCGTCGAGCACCTGCAGCAGCACGTTGAACACATCGGGGTGCGCCTTCTCGACCTCGTCGAGCAGCACCACGCTGTAGGGCTTGCGGCGCACGGCTTCCGTCAGGTAGCCGCCCTCTTCATAGCCCACATAGCCCGGCGGCGCGCCGATGAGACGGGCGACCGAGTGCTTCTCCATGAACTCGCTCATGTCGATGCGGATCAGGTGGTCTTCGCTGTCGAACAGGAAGCCCGCGAGCGCCTTGCAGAGCTCGGTCTTGCCCACGCCCGTGGGGCCGAGGAACAGGAACGAGCCGGTCGGGCGGTTCGGATCGGACAGGCCCGAGCGCGAGCGGCGGATGGCGTTGGCCACCGCGCCAATGGCTTCGTCCTGCCCCACGACGCGTTCGTGCAGCTTGTCTTCCATCACGAGCAGCTTGTCGCGTTCACCCTGCATCAGCTTGGCAACCGGAATGCCGGTGGCGCGCGCCACGACCTCGGCAATTTCTTCCGACCCGACTTGCGTGCGCAGCAGCGTGGGCGCGCTCGACTTGCCCTTGTTCGCTTCGCTTTCTTCGGCTTCGCGCAGGCGCTTTTCGAGCGCGGGCAGCTGGCCGTATTGCAGCTCGGCGAGCTTGTTGAAGTCGCCCTTGCGCTTCCATTCTTCGATCTCGAACTTGATCTTGTCGATGTCTTCGCGGATCTTCGCGCTGCCTTGCGCCTGCGCCTTCTCGGCCTGCCAGATTTCGTCGTAGTCGGCGATCTCCTTCTGCAGGCGCGCAATCTCGTCCTCGATCAGGCCGAAGCGCTTCTGCGAGGCCTCGTCCTTTTCGCGGCGCACGGCTTCGCGCTCGATCTGCAGCTGGATCAGCCGGCGGTCGAGCCGGTCCATAACCTCGGGCTTGGAGTCCATCTCGATCTTGATCTTGGCCGCGGCCTCGTCGATGAGGTCGATGGCCTTGTCGGGCAGGAAGCGGTCGGTGATGTAGCGGTCGGACAGTTCGGCCGCGGCCACGATGGCCGGGTCGGTGATCTGCACGCCATGGTGCACTTCGTATTTTTCCTGCAGGCCGCGCAGGATGGCAATGGTGGCCTCGACGCTCGGCTCGCCCACGATGATCTTCTGGAACCGGCGCTCCAGTGCGGCGTCCTTCTCGATGTACTTGCGGTATTCATCGAGGGTGGTCGCGCCCACGCAGTGCAGCTCGCCGCGCGCAAGCGCGGGCTTGAGCATGTTGCCGGCATCCATGGCGCCTTCGGCCTTGCCGGCGCCCACCATGGTGTGCAGCTCGTCAATGAAGACGATGGTCTGGCCTTCGTCCTTGGCGAGTTCATTCAGCACGGTCTTCAGGCGTTCTTCGAACTCGCCGCGGAACTTGGCACCTGCCAGCAGCGCGGCCATGTCGAGCGACAGCACGCGCTTGCCCTTGAGCGAATCGGGCACCTCGCCCGCAACGATGCGCTGCGCGAGGCCTTCGACGATGGCGGTCTTGCCCACGCCGGGTTCACCGATGAGCACGGGGTTGTTCTTGGTGCGGCGCTGCAGCACCTGGATGGCACGGCGGATTTCCTCGTCGCGGCCGATCACCGGGTCGAGCTTGCCCAGCCGGGCCCGCTCGGTCAGGTCCAGGCAATATTTCTTGAGGGCTTGGCGCTGGCCTTCGGCATCCGCGCTGTTCACGCCCTGCCCGCCGCGCACTGCGTCGATGGCGGATTCGAGCGACTTGCGGCTCAAGCCGTTTTCCTTGGCGATCCGGCCGATGTCCGACTTGCTGTCGGCCACGGCCAAGAGGAAGAGCTCGCCCGCAATGAACTGGTCGTTGCGCTTGATGGCCTCTTTCTCGGTGGCTTGCAGCAGCTTGCCGAGCTCGGGGCCAACCTGCACGATGTCATGGCCCTGCACCTGCGGCAGCTTCTTGATCGCCGCCTCGGCTGCATTCGCCAGGCCCTGCACGTTGACGCCGGCGCGCTCCAGCAGGGCGCGCGGGCCGTCTTCCTGGCGCAGCATGGCGACCAGCAGGTGGGCCGGTTCGATATAGGCGTTGTCGTTGCCGAGCGCGAGCGTCTGGGCGTCGCTCAGCGCTTCCTGGAACTTGGTGGTGAGTTTGTCTTGTCGCATGGTGGTATTCCTGCACTCAAAATAGGACTGTTCGGGCGCGATTCAAGGTGTCCGGCGCTTCGGGCACGGCTATTGCACTGTGCCTCGTCATTTTTCGAATGGAGTCGATCATGGTTTTTTCAATGCTGCGCCCTCATCCGGTTCGCCGGGCGCTCGGCGTCGGTCTCTTTGTAGCGGCCCTGGGCCTTGCAGGCGTTGCGCAGGCGCAAGGCACGCCCGTCCGCATCCTGGTCGGCTTTCCGGCCGGCGCGGGCACGGACGCCATTGCACGCACGTTGGGCGAAAAACTCAAGGACGTGCTGGGCGTGCCGGTGGTGGTCGAAAACCGCGCCGGTGCAGGCGGGCAAATCGCGGCCCAGGCGCTCAAGGCCGCCCCGGCCGACGGCCATACGCTGTTCCTTTCGCATGACCACTCGATTTCCATCCTGCCGCAGGTGGTCAAGAACCCGGGCTTCAACCCCGCGACCGACTTCGTGCCCGTGGCCGGCTTCGCCACTTTCGCCAACGTGCTCGCAGTGTCCGGCGGCACGCCGGCCAAGAGCATCGATGAGTACGTGAAGTGGATTCGCACCCAGCGCGGCGGCAAGGAAACCATCGGCATCCCCGCGCCCGCCTCGATTCCCGAGTTCCTGGTAAAGATGATCTCGGAAAAATACAAGATCGACGTGCAGCCCGCGCCCTACCGCGGCAGCGCGCCCATGACGGCGGACATGCTGGGCAACCAGATCACCGCGGGCATTGCCTCGGTGCCCGACTTCATCGAGAACCACAAGGCGGGCAAGGTGCGCATCGTCGCCTCCATCGGCGCCAAGCGCCAGGCCGTGCTGCCCAACGTGCCGACCTTCACCGAACTGGGTTTCTCGAACCTGGAAGACCTGCCCTACTACGGCATCTTCGCGCCCGTGGGCACGCCGCAGCCGGTGATCGACAAGTACGGCGAAGCGCTGCAGAAGGTGCTGGCCATGCCCGACGTGAAGCAGAAGCTGACCACGATGGGGCTCACCGTGGCGTATGAACCGCAAGGCCAGTTCGCGGGCCGCGTGCGCAGCTATACGCAGACCTGGGAGCGGATCATTCAGTCGAGCGGGTTCAAGCCCCTCTGATCGCTCTTGTCCCCTCTCCCTCTGAGAGAGGGTTGGGGTGAGGGCATGTGCCGCGGATGATGCGCTGTGCTCAACAACGGCCGCTTGCCCTCACCCTGCCCTCTCCCAAAGGGAGAGGGAAAGACAATCAAGCGTTGCTGGTGGTGATGCCCCAACGCGCCAGTCTCGCTGCTAGCGCCGCGACAGCGGCACGCCATGGGAGTTGTAGTTGGAGCAAGTACCGGAGATAGCACGCGCTTCGGACGGCTCACGCGCGCCCCGGAGAGCTGCATTCTTTCACGGTTCATTTGCCGCAGTCGGGGCAGCACTACGGCTTTGACCAATCCGGCCAACCACAATGGGTCATGGCCAACCTCAGCTCCCAACAGCAAACGGCGCCGGCTCAGCTCGCAGCCCAGCTCCGCGTGACTCCCTCGCAGAAGGCGCAACTGCGCGCCGTCGTCGCCAGCAATGCCCAAATGCTGGAGCAACTGAACCAAGGCGCATCCCGATGATCGCCCGCAAGCTCATATTGCCAGTGCTTACAACGCTGGCCCTGAGCGCCTGTGCTCATGCCCCCGCGCCCGACTCCAAAAAGACCATGCCGATGAATGCATCTGCGAAAGCCTACCGTCCCCACACGCTGGACGAGCACCCCGACCTCACGCCGGAAGAAATGGGCCGGCGAATGCTCAAGCTGATCGACAGCCTCACATCCTTCGACGAGTTGTCGTTGGAGCGGGTGCGGGAGGTGACGCGGCTGCCTCTGTATGACATTCCTGAGACGACTTCACACGGTTTTGGGATGCACTTACCAGCGTCGGGTTGGCGCTATGTCTTTGCTTATTACAACAACCCCAAATCCCCAGATTTGAAAAACATCAGCTACAACTTCATCAATAAGAATGAAGCCGCCGATATGGCACCAGTCTGTACGATGGACTACGACGCTTACGTGACTGCGCTAAAGGGCATGGGATTTCAGGAACGGGAGGACATGGCCCAGTACGAAACGTATCCGACGTTGCCGCCCCGTCTCAATGAACGGACAGGGCTCCTCGAAACGCCTCCACCCAAGTTCCGGCGCCTGCCAGTTTATTTTTTTACGCGCAAAAGCGTCGTGGTGCAGATCACCCGTTGGCGCGAAGCGGATGCCCCAGACGAAAAGCTGCGCCATGCCTGCGTGCAATCCATCGCCGTCAGATAGACCATGGCAAACCCCAACTCCCAGCTGCAAACGGCCCTTGCCCAATTCGCCGCCCAACCTGGCCTCACACCCGCGCACGAAGCGCAGCTGCGTGCTGCCATGGCCAGCGATGCCCGATTGCAGGAGCACTTAAACCAGGCTGCTACCGACGGCGACCTCAAGGGCTTTGCGCTGTCGCAGGCTGGCGCCCAACCGAATCTGACCGGCACGTACGACAAGGCTTCCGGCGTCGTGACCCTGCCGTCCAGCAGTTTTGCGCCCACGGGCACAACCGCCAGTGCAGACTTGAGCGCGACGCTGCGTCTGCAGGACATGTCGCTGCGCTTTGCCCACGGCGACTACGACGACTCCGCCGGTAAGCTCTGCCGTCCGGTCACGCAGGAGATGGTGAACAACCTGCAATCGACCATCAACGGCTCGCCGGTGCTGGCGCAGGAGATGAAGAAGGCGGTTATGCCGCCGGGTCCGGGGCAGGAAGCGCCCTTGCAGCACTTTGCGCCGCTCAGCGGGACGGTGGCCGGCGGCACCTACAGCGGTGACACCAAGACCATGAGCTTGCCGCCGTCCAGTCTTTCAGGCAAGTTCAATTCGGCGGACATGACCTTTGTGCTGGGCCACGAAGTCCAGCATGCTTTCAATCACGCCGCCATGGCTGCGGCCAGTCAGTCTTTCAACACCGAGACCCGGCAGATCGCCCAAAGCAACAGCCTTGCGCACGACTACACGCGTCCCATCGGCAAGCTGACTCAGGCTTCGCGCGAGGATGAGGCCAGCGCGCAAATCGCGGGATGGAATGCATTGCTGAGTCAACGTCAGCAAATCAATCCAATGGCAGGGCTCAGTGAGATGCTGGGGACTGGAAATTTCAGGGTCAAAGATTTCGTCGAACTCGGATTGACACCCAACTCCGCCCAAGCCCGCCCCGGTCTGACTTTCAACCCCGACGCCACCCTGTCTCAAACCCCCGCCAACATTGCCGCAGCGGGGCAGTACTACTTCGACAAGCCGCCCAAGGGGACGCCCGGCGTACCGGAGAACCAAACCACCGGCATTGGCTTTCACGGAGATTCCGACTACCGCAACTACTACGGTGCCCATGCGGTGGGGCGCGCTATCGATATGGAGCGCTCCCACGCCCAGCCCATCAACGGCCATGCGCCGAACATGCAGGTCGACATGTCTCGCCTGGGGCTGCGCGAAGACTTGATGGAGCGCAACGGGATCACCATCGGAAACAACCCCGGCACCCCGCAGCCTTACAACGACACCAGCCAGTTGCCGCCGGCACCGCATCATTTCGATCACACCAACACGCCGGTTGGCATGCCCAATAGCCATCAGCATGTGCCGGTAGTTCCCGGCGCGGCGGGATCGCCTGGGGCAAAAGCCGGCGATCCGCGCGATCCGGAGGCCGTTCAGCCTTCCGGCACACCCCAGGCGCAGCAGGAACTCTCGCCCACAGCAGACTTTTCTGCCTATCTCGACCGCATGCTTGCCGCCGCGCAGTCGGGCGACGACGCTTCCTTCCGCAAGATGACTCAGACCTTGGCCGATCTACCACCCGGACGCGAGGTGCGCGCCGAAGCCGTTGCCACCGTAGACCAACAGGAGCAAATGGCCGCACAGCACCAAGCCCAACTGCAGCAGGCCGCGCAGGTCAGTGGCCCGGTCATGCGCATGTAGCACCCGGTAGATCGCCATCGAACGGATCAGGCCGGGAGCGAAAAAAGGGGGAAAAATGAACGAAGAAAAAAGCATGGTTTTGGTCAGCAAGATTGCCGCACTTGTCGAGCAATTCGACCGTCGCTGCGAGCACGCAAGCGGACAGTTGCGCCACCTCGCGCAACAGATGCCGGGTGTGGTGCGACAGTCGGCCGACGAGCACTTTCGCCGCATTCCCGACGAAGTGATGGGCGGCGTCCGATCAGGAATCGAGCGGCCGGTAGCCGCCTATGAACAGCGCTTGCGCGAGGCGGGCGAAAGATTGCAGCAAGCGTCGAACACACTCACCTCCCAACTGCAGCGCGCTGAAACGCTGCACAGGCAACTGATCTGGAAAGTTGCCGGCATCACACTGGGCAGTCTCGTGCTTCTTCTGGCTGGCGGGGGCTGGTTGTCCTGGCACTACTACGAGGAGATTCGTACCAATCAAGTGTCCGCCGACCTGCTCAAGGCTTACAACCAGGCAGATGTCACTCTGTGCGATGGCCGCCTGTGCGCCAAAGTGGGCAAGAAGGACCGGCAGCGCTTTGGCGACTATGTTCTAGTCGAGCCTCGGTGAGACCCGCCACGATTCACGCATTGCCGACATCAATACCCCACCGCGCCAGCGCCGCATCGTCGCTGACGCGCGCATCCACCCATCGCGCGCCTTCGGGCGTCTGTTCTTTTTTCCAGAACGGCGCCTGGGTCTTCAGGTAGTCCATCAGGAACTCGCAGGCCTCGAAGCTCTGGCCGCGGTGGGCCGAGACCACCGCCACCATCATGATCTGGTCAAGCGGCTGCAGCAGCCCCACGCGATGGATCACGCGTGCGCCCAAAACATCGAAGCGCTTGTGCGCCTCGTCAATCATGGCTTCGATGGCCTTCTCGGTCATGCCCGGGTAATGCTCGAGTTCCATCGACGCGATGGAGCTGCCGTCGTTGCGGTCCCTGACTGTGCCGACAAAGCTGCACACCGCGCCCACGCGTTTGTCGCCGGCACGCAACGCGGCAACCTCCTGGCCCAGGTCGAAATCGGCTGTCTGGATCGAAACGCGTGCATCGCTCATGCCGGGATTGTGGCACCGCGCTAGACTTCGGCAATGCCTTGCCACGCCACGCTCTTCACAGTGCTTTCGCACTTCGAAAGCAGCCGCGCGCGCCAAGGCAGCAAAGCCAAAAAACCAAAGCTCGTCTGACCGGAGCTGCGGTTCCGTCGTCGGATGAGCGACGGAACCTGCAAAGGCCTTGGCCCCGATTGGGTTGCGCGCGCATCGAACGACGGTTCTTTTCCATCGGTCGATTCCTCAAAGGAAGCTCGCGTGCCGCAATCATCAAACCCCTCCGCCAATCCTGATTTCTCGGGTCTCTGGATTCCTCTTGTCACGCCGTTTCGCGGCGGCGCCGTCGACCACACTGCGCTCTCGGCCCTGACACGCCGGCTCGCCGATGACGGCGTGGCGGGCTTCGTGGTCTGCGCCTCGACGGGCGAAGCCGCCGCGCTCGATGAAACGGAACAGCTGGCCGCGCTCGACACGGTGCAAGCCGCCGCAGGCGGGCTGCCGATCATCATGGGCCTGTCGGGATACCACCTGGGCAAGACGACGGCCTGGGTACGGCGGCTCGCCGAACGGCCCCTGGCAGGGCTGCAGGTGCCCGCGCCGCACTACATCCGGCCGTCGCAGGCCGGTCTGCTCGAATGGTTCCGCGCCATTGCCGACGCCAGCGCCGCGCCGGTGCTGGTCTACGACATTCCCTACCGCACCGGCGCGACCATTGCGCGCGAAACACTGCTGACCCTTGCCGAGCACCCGCGCATTCGAGGCATCAAGGATTGCGGCGGCGACATGGCCAAGACACGCGCCGTGATTGCGGACGGCAGGCTTCAGGTGCTGTCCGGCGAAGACCACCAGATCTTCAGTACGGTGGCCGAAGGCGGCGTCGGTGCCATCGCGGCGAGCGGCCATGTGCAGACCCGCCGCTTTGTGCAGGTGCTGCGCCTCTTGGCCGAGAACCGGCTTGCGGAAGCGCGCGCCGAGTGGCAGCTGCTGCAGCCGTTGATAGAGATGCTGTTTGCCGAACCGAACCCGGGGCCGCTGAAGGCGCTGCTGGCGCATAGCGGATCGATGATGAGCGACGAATTGCGTTCGCCGATGACCCGTGCGCCGGATGCCTTGCGCGACCGGCTGGTGGAACTGAACGCCCGGCTCAGCCGCCCGTAACGGGCGGGAAGAAGGCGACTTCGGCGCCCTCGCGGAGCGCGGCCGCCTCGTCGCTCATGACCTGGTCGAGCGCCATGCGAACGGCCTTGCCGCGTGCAAGGGCCGTGGCGTATGCCCCGCCTCGGGCAATGAGTTCGTCGCGCAAGGCGGCCAGCGTACTGGCACCTGTTTCGACGGTTTCGCCGCTGGTGGCAAGCGCCTCGCGCACGGAGGCGAAATAACGGATCTGGACCTTCATGTCGGAAATGCGTTTCAGGCGAGCAGCGAGGCCAAGGGAATGAACTTCACCGTGTCGCCGGCCTTGAAGGGCTGGCTGGGCGGGTTGTCGATGACACCGTCGCCCCACACCATCGACGTGAGCACGCCCGAGCTCTGGTTGGCGAACAGATCGAGTCCGCCGGCCGCGTTGCGCCGCGCGCGCAGGAACTCGCGGCGCTTGTCGGCGCGCGGCCAGTCGAAGTCGGCACGCATCGGCACGGGTTCGGGTGCCACGCGCGTGGCGCCTTGCAGCGTCAGCAGAAAGGGCCGCACGAGCAGCAGAAAGGTCAGGAAACTGGAGACGGGGTTGCCGGGCAGCCCGGTCACGTGGCAGCGGCCCTTCGCATCGCCTCCGCCCCTGGGAATCGAACCGTAGGCGAAAGGCTTGCCGGGCTTCATGGAAAGCGACCACAGCTGCAGCTCGCCAAGCGCTTGCACGGCAGCCTTAATGTGGTCTTCTTCTCCCACGGACACGCCGCCCGTGGTGATGATCAGGTCGCTGCTCTCGGCGGCGCCGCGCAGCGCCTCGATGGTGGCTTCGCGCTTGTCAGGCACGATGCCCAGGTCGTTCACCTCGCAGCCCAGCCGATGCAGCAGGGCGCGCATGAAAAAGCGGTTGGAGTTGTAGATCGCGCCCGGCTTCATGGCCTCGGGTGCGACTTCGCCGGGCATCACCAGTTCGTCGCCGGTGGACAGCAGCGCCACGCGCGGGCGCCGCGCCACCTGGAGCCGGTCGAAGCCGATGCTCGCGGCGAGCCCGAGCGCGGCGGGCGTCAGGCGCTCGCCCTTGCGCAGCACCACGTCGCCTGAGGCCACGTCTTCGCCAGCGCGGCGAATCCATTGGCCGGCGGTGGGAGCGATCTGGATGCGCACCGCGCCAAGCCCGCCCTCCTGCGGCACGGCCTGCGTGTCTTCCTGCATGACGACCGCATCCGCGCCTTCGGGAATCTGCGCGCCGGTGAAGATGCGCGCCGCCGTGCCGGCCGCCAACGGCGTGCCCACGGTTCCGGCGGGAATGCGCTGCGCGACCTGGAGCAAGGCGCCAGGCGCGGCGCAGTCGGCCGTGCGCACGGCATAGCCGTCCATCGAACTGTTGTCCCGCGGCGGCACAGTGAGCGTGGAGACCAGGTCTTGTGCGAGCACCCGACCGTCCGCGTCGAAGGTGGCAACGCTTTCGGCGGTCAGCTTCGGCTGCGCTTTTTCGAGCAGAGTTGCCAGCGCTTCGTCGAGCGCCATCAGCGGCGGGCGCGATGAAGGAGCGGTGTCAGCCATGATGTTCGGGGTTGTATTCGAAGCGGCTTCCGCTGTCGATCAGCCACTGCGCGATGCCCTCGATGTCGTCGAGGTCGAACATGGGCAGGTTGGTAGGCGCCGGCAATCCTTCGGGTGCGTTGGTGGCAATGGCGGTCACGAACGCATCGTCGATGTACTTCGAAGGTCGCGGCGGCTGGCCCGGCTCGGGGGCGCGCCAAACCTCGATCTTGAGCAGGTCGCTGTGCTTGAAGCCCTCGACCAGCACCCAGTCGACACCATCGTGAAGCTCCGCAATGAGGTCGTGCACCGTCAGCTGCGCGGGCTGCTCGAATTCGCGGATCAGCGCAAGCCGCTTGTCCGATGCAACGACCACCTCGAAGGCACCGGCTTCTCGATGGCGATAGGTGTCCTTGCCCGGATGGTCGATGTCGAACTTGTGGTGCGCATGCTTGACCACCGACACACGCTGCCCATGGAGCCTGAGCACCGGAATCAGTCGCTCGACCAGCGTGGTCTTGCCCGAACCCGAGTACCCGGAAAAGCCGATCACCTTCATGACGAGTTCCTGTGGCTGCTAGCCGGTCGACAGCCGAATGCAAATGCGCGGATGCGGGAGAACCACTGCGGCAAGTGGCGAAGATCAGTCGCAGTTCTGGGCGATGTAGGCCTTCACGGCCTCCACATCGGCCGGAAGCTTGACCACGCGCTTGGGCAGCGCCTCGATGCCTTCGAACCTGGCCGGACGCGCCGGCTCATGGCCGAGTGCTTCCACCAGGGTGGCGGCAAACTTGATCGGCAGCGCGGTCTCGAGCACCACCATCGGCACGCCTGGCGTGAGGTGCTCGCGCGCAGCCTTCAGGCCGTCGGCCGTGTGCGGATCGACCAGCGTGGCAAAGCGCTTCTCGGTGTCGCGAATGGTCGCGAGCCGGTCGGCGTGCATGCTGCGGCTGCTCTTGAAGCCGAAGCGTTCTGCCGCCTGCTTGAATGCAGGTTCGCCGCTCAGGTCGAAGCGGGCCTGGCCACCCAGATCGTCGACGAAGAGGGAGCGCAACTTGGCGGCATCGCGGCCTACCAGGTCGAACACAAAGCGCTCGAAGTTGCTGGCCTTGCTGATGTCCATCGAAGGGCTCGAGGTTTCGTGCGTATCGGCCGCCGCGCGCACGCGGTAGATGCCGGTGCGGAAGAACTCGTCGAGCACGTCGTTCTCGTTGGTGGCAACCACCAGCGTGTGGATCGGCAGGCCCATCATGCGCGCCACGTGGCCTGCGCACACATTGCCGAAGTTGCCCGACGGCACGGTGAAGCTCACCGGCTTGTCGTTGCCCCCCGTGGCCTGGAAGTAGCCGGCAAAGTAGTAGACGACCTGCGCGAGCAGGCGCGCCCAGTTGATCGAGTTGACCGTGCCGATGCGGTACTTGCGCTTGAAGCCCAGATCGTTCGACACCGCCTTGACGATGTCCTGGCAGTCGTCGAACACGCCGGTGATGGCAATGTTGTGGATGTTCTCGTCTTGCAGGCTGAACATCTGCGCCTGCTGGAAGGGGCTCATGCGGCCGTCCGGCGAGGTCATGAAGACCCGCACGCCCTTCTTGCCGCGCATGGCGTACTCGGCCGCGCTGCCGGTGTCGCCGCTGGTGGCGCCAAGAATGTTGAGCTCCGCGCCGCGGCGCGCCAGTTCGTACTCGAACAGGTTGCCGAGCAGCTGCATCGCCATGTCCTTGAAGGCCAGCGTCGGGCCGTTGGACAGGGCTTCGAGGTACACGCCGTCTTCGAGCTCGCGCAGCGGCACGATTTCTTCGCTGCCGAACACTTCGGGCGTGTAGGTCTTCGCGCAGATGGCTTTCAGGTCGGCCGGCGGAATGTCGTCGATGTAGAGCGAGAGAATCTCGAATGCCAGCTCCGCATACGGCAGGTCGCGCCATTTCGCGAGCGTGGCGGTATCGACTTGCGGATAGTGCTCGGGCAGGTAAAGCCCACCATCCGGCGCGAGGCCTTCAAGCAGGATTTCGCAGAAACGCTTGCGGTCCGGGTGCCCGCGGGTGCTCAGGTAGTTCACGATGGTTCTCTTGTGCCGTCCTCAGGACAGCTCTTCCTTGCGGATGCGCACGATTGGCTGCAGCACCGTGGGCAAAGCCTGCAGTTCGGCGAGCACGTCGTTCACCGTGCCTTCGCGCGCGTCGTGCGTGAGGATGATCAGGTCGGTTTGCGTGGAGCCCTCGCCGCCCACTTCATCGGCTTCGCGCTGCAGCACGGCGTCGATGCTGATGCCGGCGGTGGCGAGCAGTCCCGTGACCTTGGCAAGCACGCCGGCCTGGTCGGCCACGCGCAGGCGCAGGTAGTAGCTCGTGACCACCTCGGTCATCGGCAGCACCTTCAGGTCGCTCATGGCGTCGGGGTGGAAGGCCAGGTGCGGCACGCGGTGCGCGGCGTCGGCCGTGTGCAGGCGCGTGATATCGACCAGGTCGGCAATCACCGCGCTGGCGGTCGGCTCGCTGCCCGCGCCCTTGCCGTAGTAAAGCGTGGTGCCGACGGCGTCGCCATGCACCACCACGGCGTTCATCGCGCCCTCCACGTTCGCAAGCAGCCGCTTCGACGGCACCAGCGAGGGATGCACGCGCAGTTCGACGCCCTGCGCCGTGCGCTTGGTGATGCCGAGTAGCTTGATGCGATAGCCGAGCTGCTCGGCGTACTTGATGTCCTGCGCGGCCAGCTTGGTGATGCCTTCGATGTGGGCCTTGTCGAACTGCACCGGAATGCCGAACGCGATAGCGCTCATCAGCGTGACCTTGTGGCCAGCGTCGAGGCCTTCGATGTCGAAAGTAGGGTCGGCTTCGGCATAGCCCAGGCGCTGCGCCTCCTTGAGCACGGTGCCGAAATCCAGCCCCTTGTCGCGCATTTCCGAAAGGATGAAGTTGGTGGTGCCGTTGATGATGCCGGCCAGCCATTGGATGCTGTTGGCCGTGAGGCCTTCGCGCAGCGCCTTGATGATCGGAATGCCGCCGGCCACCGCAGCCTCGAAGGCCACCATCACGCCCTTGGCATGCGCGGCCGCGAAGATCTCGGTGCCATGCACGGCAAGCAGCGCCTTGTTGGCCGTGACCACGTGCTTGCCGGCCGCAATGGCTTCGAGCACCAGCTGCTTAGCAATGCCATAGCCGCCGATGAGCTCGATGACGATGTCGATGTCGGGGTTGGCGATGACCTCACGCGCGTCGGCGACGACACGCACGCCCTCGCCCGCCACTTCGCGCGCACGCACCTGGTCGAGGTCGGCCACCATCGTGATCTCGATGCCCCGGCCCGCACGTCGCTTGATTTCTTCCTGATTGCGCAGCAGCACCTTGAAGGTGCCGCTGCCGACCGTGCCTGCACCGAGCAGGCCTACTTGAATGGGTTTCATTGGGGATTCGCGTTGAGGATTCGTGTCAGTCGGTCTTGCTGCGCAGGCGGTACAGCTCCAGGAACTTGGCAATGCGGTGGATCGCTTCGCGCAGGTCGTCCTCGTGAGGCAGGAACACGATGCGGAAGTGGTCCGGCGTGGCCCAGTTGAAGCCCGTGCCCTGCACCAGCATGACCTTGGTTTCTCTCAGCAGTTCAAGAAAGAACTGCCGGTCGTCTTCGATGGGATAGACCTTCGGATCGAGCTTGGGAAACATGTAGAGCGCAGCGCTGGGCTTGACGCAGCTCACGCCCGGAATGGCCGTGATCAGCTCGTAGGCCAAGTCGCGCTGGCGCCGCAGCCGGCCACCGTCGCCCACCAGGTCATTGATGCTCTGGTAACCGCCAAGGGCCGTCTGGATGGCCCATTGGCCGGGCACGTTGGCGCAAAGGCGCATGTTCGAGAGCATGTTGAGGCCCTCGATGTAGTCTTGCGCGCGCTTCTTGTCGCCCGAAACCACGAGCCAGCCCGCGCGATAGCCGCAGGAGCGATAGCTCTTGGAAAGCGAATTGAAGGTGAGCGTAAGCACGTCGGTCGAAAGGCTCGCGATGGCGGTGTGCTTGACGTCGTCGTACAGCACCTTGTCGTAGACCTCGTCCGCGAAGATCACGAGGTCGTGTTCGCGCGCAATGGCCACGATGCTCTTGAGCAATTCGTCCGAATAGAGCGCGCCCGTGGGATTGTTGGGGTTGATGACCACGATGCCCTTGGTGCGGGGCGTGATCTTGGCGCGGATGTCATCGAGGTTGGGCATCCAGCCGTTGGCCTCGTCGCACAGGTAATGCACCGGCGTGCCGCCCGAAAGGCTCGATGCGGCCGTCCACAGGGGATAGTCGGGCGCCGGCAGCAGCATTTCGTCGCCGTCGTTCAGCAGCGCGTTGGTGGCCATGGCGATCAGCTCGCTGGCGCCGTTGCCCAGGTAGATGTCGTCGAGCGTGACGCCGGCGACGCCCTGCTTCTGCGTTTCGTGCATCACGGCCTTGCGGGCCGCGAAGATGCCCTTGCTGTCCGAATAGCCCGCCGAGGCCGGCAGGTTGCGGATCATGTCCTGCTGCACTTCCTCGGGCGCATCGAAACCGAACACGGCCAGGTTGCCGATGTTGAGCTTGATGATTTTCTGGCCCTCTTCCTCCATCTGCTTCGCGGCGTCCATGATGGGGCCGCGGATGTCGTAGAGCACATTGGCCAGCTTGGCCGATTTCTTGAACTGCTTCAAAGGGCCCTCCCGGGCGCGGGTTACTCGATGTCGAAAGGCCCTTGGAGGCCTCGTGTCACTGGGGAAAACCTATAATTTGACCACAGTTCCCAGTGCCCCGATGAAGCTCCAGCCCGACAAATCCGACGCCCAGTCCCTTACCGCTCACGGCCCCGGGTGGGTTGCGATCAACAACGAGAAGGTCGAGGGCAGCGTGGTGGTCGGCTCCCGGGGCGAGCGCTTCGAATGGAATTGCACCCGCTTCGACCAGCTCGGACCTGAGCATTTCGCCCAGCTGGCCTCGCTTGGCGCGGAATTGATCATTTTTGGAAGCGGATCGCGCATTCGTTTTCCGCAAGCCGCCTGGCTGCAGCCGCTCATGGCAAAGCGCACCGGCGTGGAGACCATGGACACGCCCGCCGCCTGCCGCACCTACAACATCCTGGCCGGCGAAGGCCGCCATGTGATTGCCGCCCTGCTGGTCGAACCGCCCCAGGATGGCTGAGGGGGAGGTTTTCGGGGTAAAATACCGGGTTGCGAACAGGCCAGCTGCCCTCAGTTAGCAACGACCAATCCTCCATTCATCGAGTCTGCCCTGAAGAGCTCGATTCAATGGAAACCAACGGAGAAAACAAGTTTCATGGCGATCGTTGTCAACAAACCCATTCCTGAATTCGACGCCAACGCCACGGGCGGCTTGAAAGTCTCGAATACCTCGCACCTCGGCCACGTGCTGGTCATGTATTTTTACCCGAAAGATAACACTCCGGGTTGCACGACCGAAGCGATGCAGTTCCGCGACCGCTACAAGGACTTCGAAAAAGCCGGCGCCACCGTGTTCGGCGTGTCCCGCGACAACATGAAGTCGCACGACGAGTTCAAGGCCAAGCTCGAACTCCCGTTCGAACTCATCGCCGACACTGAAGAAAAAATGTGCCACATGTTCGGCGTGGTCAAGAACAAGATCATGTACGGCAAGAAGGTCAAGGGCATCGAGCGCAGCACCTTCCTCATCGGCGCCGACGGCATTCTGAAGGCCGAATGGCGCGGCCTCAAGGTCCCCGGCCATGTCGACGACGTGCTCAAAGCCGTCAAGGCGCTCAAGAAGGCTGCCTGACAGTTACAAGAAGCGCCTTCTGTGCGCTTTTGCATCGCTTCGTGGGGAATGCCCAACGAACGGTGCAAACAGCACGAGACGCGTCACGGCCGGTGTGCATAATGGCCTCATGCCGTTGAGCTCCACGACCGCATCCCCCGAACAAAGCCGCCTTGGTCTACAGGCGGCTTTTTCGTTTTCTGGTTTCCAACTCCTGCGAGCGACCTGACACATGCCACTGCCTCCCGCCCCCACGAAACGCGCCGCATTGCTCTCGCCGGATGCGCACGATGCACCCGCCCGCTCCTCGCACAAGGGATCGCGCCGCTCGGGCGAATCGCGCGCCGACTCGGCCTCGACGAGCGGCTCCCAGCCCTTGGAATTGTTCGACCGCAACGCCGCCGAAGCGGTAGGCGGCAGCGCGGATGCAGCCCCTGCGACGCGTGGCCGGTCGAAACCTGCCTCGTCCCGCAACCAGGAGCGCAACCAGGAGCGCAGCCAAGACCGAAATCGGGAGCAGCGGCCGGCTGCCCGCAGCGAGCCCGAAGCACCGCCGGCGGCCTACGTGCCGGCGCCGGCGCAAGTTGCAGTGCCGCAAACCCCGGCCCGCACCAAGCGCGCCAAGTCCAACGGCCCGGCCAAGCTGTTCGTGCTCGATACGAACGTGCTTCTGCACGACCCGATGTGCCTGTTCCGCTTCGAGGAACATGACATCTTCCTGCCGATGATCGTGCTGGAGGAACTCGACGGCCACAAGAAGGGTACGACCGAAGTGGCCCGCAACGGCCGCCAGACCAGCCGCACGCTTGACGCCCTGGCGGCAGCGCAGGACGCCGACATTGCCAAGGGCCTGAAACTCGACACCACGGGCCACCGCGAGGCCGGCGGCAAGCTGTTCTTCCAGACCGCGCCGCTCGACTATTCGCTGCCGGTCAGCCTGCCCCAGGGCAAGGCGGACAACCAGATCCTCGGCGTGGTCCAGGCCCTGCGGGACCAATACGCCAAGGACCAGCCCGGCCGCCCCAAGCAAGAGGTGGTGCTGGTGTCCAAGGACATCAACATGCGCGTCAAGGCGCGCGCCCTCGGCCTGGCTGCCGACGATTACCAAAACGACAAGACGCTGGAAGACGGCGACCTGCTCTACGCGGGCTCGCTCGCGCTGCCGGCCGACTTCTGGACGCGCCAAAGCAAGACGGTCGAAAGCTGGCAAAGCGGCAGCAGCACCTTCTATCGCATCAGCGGGCCGCTGGTGCCCAACCTGTACATCAACCAGTTCGTGTATTTCGAGGCGCCGGGCGAGCCGAGCATGTATGCGCGCGTCACCGAAATCCGCGACAAGACCGCGGTGTTCAAGACCCTGAAGGACTACAGCTCGGGCAAGAACGCCGTGTGGGGCGTGAACACGCGAAACCGCGAGCAGAACTTCGCGATGAACCTGCTGATGGACCCCGAGGTCGACTTCGTCACGCTCACCGGCACCGCAGGTACCGGCAAGACGCTGATGGCGCTGGCTTCGGGCCTGACGCAGGTGCTCGACGACCGCCGCTACACCGAGATCATCATGACCCGCGCCACGGTGAGCGTGGGCGAGGACATCGGCTTCCTGCCCGGCACCGAGGAAGAAAAAATGGGCCCGTGGATGGGCGCGCTCGACGACAACCTCGAGTTCCTGGCCAAGGGCGACGGCGGCGGCGCCGGCGAATGGGGCCGCGCGGCCACCAACGAGCTGATCCGCAGCCGCATCAAGGTCAAGAGCATGAATTTCATGCGCGGCCGCACCTTCCTCAACAAGTACGTGATCATCGACGAAGCGCAGAACCTGACGCCCAAGCAGATGAAGACGCTGATCACGCGGGCCGGCCCGGGCACCAAGATCATCTGCATGGGCAACCTCGCACAGATCGACACGCCGTACCTGACGGAAGGCTCCTCGGGCCTGACCTTTGCGGTCGACAAGTTCAAGGGCTGGCCGCACGGCGGCCATATCACGCTCGCGCGCGGCGAACGCTCGCGGCTTGCCGACTTCGCGAGCGACGTGCTCTAAGCGGCTTCCTCGCGACCGACACCGCTCAAGGCCCGCGCATGCTCCGAAGAGCATCGCGGGCTTTTTTTCGGCTGTGGTGACAGGCTCCTGACACGACGTTGTCAGGAGCCGGTCCGCACCATCGGGGCTCCTTCAACGCACAAACGAAAGAGAGCACTTCATGCAAAACGCCATCAGCTGGTTCGAGATTCCGGTCGCCGACATCGACCGCGCCCAAGCCTTCTACGAAACCGTTCTTGGCCGCCAGCTTCGCCGCCAGGATTTCGGCGGTGAAACACTGGCCGTTTTTCCCTACGACGATCCGGCCACGGGTGGCGCCCTGCAGGCCGGAGCCAACGCCAGCGCGCATGCGGGCAGCGGTATCCGCATCTATCTCGATTGCATGCCCAGCATCGATGCCGTGCTTGCCCGCATCGAGGCGGCAGGCGGCCGGATCGTGGCGCCCAAGTCGGCATTGCCCGAGGGCATGGGTTTCATTGCCCATATGCGCGACACCGAGGGCAACGAAGTCGGTCTTCACGCGCTTGCCTGAGCCATGGCACAACGCAACTGGATCGCGGTCGCAAGCGCAGAACATGCGCGGCGCGGGCGCGACCACAAGCCGCTCGGCTTCATGCAGGTCGGCCACGGCAAGCTGGGCCCGCTCAAGCGGGTTTCTGCGGGCGACCGTGTGGCCTACTATTCGCCGGCCACGGTGTTCGGGGGCACGGACAAGCTGCAGAGCTTCGTGTCGGTCGGCATCGTGCTGCCGGGCGAGCCATACGAGTTCGACATGGGCAATGGCTTTGTTCCCTGGCGCCGCGACGTGGCCTTTCAGGCGACGCAGGAAGCGCCCATTGCGCCGCTGATCGAACGCCTCGCCTTTATCGAGAACCCGAAACTGTGGGGCTACAAGTTTCGCTTCGGCATGTTCGACGTGTCCGATGCCGACATGGCACTGATCGCCGAAGCGATGAAGGCCGAACTGAAAGCGCTCGCACTCTGAGCACATCCGCCTCGACACCACTTATCCAGGAGAATAAATAGATGGAACCCGTCCGCCAGCACCATGGCGCTTTCCAGGTTGCAGGGCTTACGGCCCGCACCACCAACCGCGAAGAAAACGACTCCGCCACGGCAAGAATCGGCGCATTATGGAATCGCTTCTTCACGGAAGAAACGTACCGCTCCACTCCGCACCGGACAGAAGACGCCCGCATCTTCGGCGTCTACTCCGGATACGAATCCGACGCGAACGGCGCGTTTGATCTGACAGTGGGCGTGGCCGTGTCGGGCGGGAAGGAAGCTGTCGGCATCGAACCGGGCGACTACCTCGTCTTTACGGCCCAAGGCGAAATGCCGCACATGGTGATCGATACCTGGCAACGCATCTGGCAGTATTTCGAGGCAAACCCGACAATCACGCGCCGCTACCGCAGCGATTTCGAAGCCTACGACGGGCCCGACAAAGTGGCGATCCATATTGGAGTTGCATGAACACCAGTAACAGGCGGCGCGACAGGCTCGCCAGCTACCCTCATCTGCCGAGTCCGGCTCGCACACCCTGATGCGCCGCGCCGATCGCCTGTTCCAGCTGGTACAGATCATTCGCGGCCGCCGGCTCACCACGGCGGCCTTCCTGGCCCAGCGCCTGGAAGTATCGGAGCGCACGGTGTACCGCGACGTGGCCGATCTCCAGCACCAGGGCGTGCCGATCGAGGGCGAAGCCGGCGTGGGCTACAGGCTGGGTGCGGGCTTCGAACTGCCGCCACTGATGTTCACCCAGGATGAGGCCTCCGCGCTCGTGGCCGCTGCGCGGCTCGCGCAGAGCTGGGTCGATCCGGCGCTGGCACGCAACATTGAAACAGGGCTGGGCAAGATTCTTTCAGTGCTGCCGGCAGCAGCAAGAGTCTCGGCAGAGGCTCTTGCGCTCTACGCCCCCGCCCTGGGCCTGGACGACACGATTCGAGCGAGGCTGCAGATCCTGCGCGAGGCCGTGGAAGCGCACCAGAAGCTGCGCCTCAGCTATCGCGATGTATCGGGAGATGCGAGCGAGCGCACGGTGCGGCCGCTCGGTTGCTTTTATTGGGGCAAGGTCTGGACGCTTTCGACCTGGTGCGAACTGCGCAGCGACTTTCGAGGTTTTCGCCTCGACCGCATGGATGCGGTCGACGTGCTGCCGGAGCGCTTTCG
The DNA here is from genome assembly GCF_029919115.1 of Variovorax paradoxus. Lineage (NCBI taxonomy): Bacteria > Pseudomonadati > Pseudomonadota > Betaproteobacteria > Burkholderiales > Comamonadaceae > Variovorax > Variovorax paradoxus. The sequence continues at coordinate 1,383,425 of NZ_CP123990.1, read as the reverse complement.
AGATGAAGCGGGCAAGACCCTGGCGGACATGATGCGCCAGCTGAAGGCGCGGGCTGCGGCTGAATGCAAAGCTGCAGAAACAGCAGCGGCCACAGTAAGTCCGCAGCGTCAGTAGTCGTCGCTGCTGCCGTAGCTGGCCAGGTTCTCGAACTTGGTGAGCGGCTTCAGGAAAGCCAGCTTGACGGTGCCTGTGGGTCCGTTCCGGTGCTTGCTGATGATCACCTCGGCCACCCCCGGCTCCTTGCTGTTCTTGTCGTAGTAGTCGTCGCGGTAGATGAACATGATGATGTCCGCATCCTGCTCGATGGCGCCGGATTCGCGCAAGTCGCTCATCATGGGGCGCTTGTCGGTACGGCTTTCAACGCCTCGGCTCAGCTGCGACAGCGCGATCACCGGGCACTTGAGTTCCTTGGCGAGCATCTTCAAGCCGCGGGAGATTTCGCCCACCGCGGTCGCGCGGTTCTCGTCGCCGCTCATGCTGGTCGACATGAGCTGCAGGTAGTCGACCACGATCAGGCCGAGCCGCCCGTACTGCCGCGCGAGCCGGCGTGCATTGGCCCGCAGCTCACTGGTAGAGAGGCCCGGCGTTTCGTCGATGTGCAGCGACACGTTGCGCAGCTTCTCGATGGCCTCGGTCAGGCGTGGCCACTCTTCGTCGCTGAGCTTGCCGGTGCGCAGGTGCCCCTGGTCGATGCGCCCGATCGACCCGACGATACGCACCGCCAGCTGCGAGGCACCCATTTCCATCGAGAAGACCGCCACCGGCAGCCCTTCGTTCAGGGCCACGTGCTCGGCGATGTTGATGGCCAGCGAGGTCTTGCCCATGGAGGGACGCGCGGCCAGCACGATCATGTCGCCCGGCTGCAGGCCCGAGGTCATCTTGTCGAACTCGTAGAAGCCCGTGCGCACGCCCGTGATGTCGTTCGGGTTCTCGGCCATCTCGGTCACGCGGTCGAGCAGTTCGACCACCAGGGCGTCCATGCTCTGGAAGCCCTGCTTCATCCGCGTGCCTTCTTCGCCGATGTTGAAGATCTTCTGCTCGGCCTCGTCCAGGATCTTGTCGACCGACTTGCCCTGCGTGTTGAAGGCGTTGGTCGCGATCTCGTCGCTGGCGGATACCAGCTTTCGCAAGATGGACCGCTCGCGCACGATCTCGGCGTAGCGGCGAATGTTGCTCGCGCTTGGCACGTATTGCGCGAGCGAGTTCAGGTAGACCAGTCCGCCAATTTCCTCGGCCTTGCCCAGGCCCTGCAGCTGCTCGTAAACGGTAATGACGTCGGCCGGCTTGCTGGCGTTGATCAGCCCGCCGATGGCCGCGTAGATCAGCTTGTGTTCGTGGCGGTAGAAGTCGCCGTCCACCAACAGGTCGCCCATGCGGTCCCATGCGCCGTTGTCGAGCAGCAGGCCGCCGAGCACGCTCGACTCGGCCTCGATCGAGTGAGGCGGAATGCGGAGTTTGGCGACTTGGCGATCGGCCGACGGGTCATTGTCGGCATAGGAGAAAACGGCGGACATGGACTTCCCTTGCAACCCTGCATGCTAAGCCGCGCACGGCGTTGCGCGTGTGGACAAGGTTGTGAATAAACGGTGATCTTCCGGTGCAACGGAGTGGAAAACTCAGAGGCACAAAAAACAAAAGCCGCCCGGAGGCGGCTTTTGCGGCAGCGCACAAGGCGCCGCAATGACGATCAGGCGGTTTCGCCGTAGACCGTCACGGTGATGTCGACCACCACGTCGGTGTGCAGCGCAACGCTCACGGTGCTGTCGCCGACGACCTTGATCGGGCCGTTGGGCAGGCGCACTTGCGACTTGGCAACCTTGTAGCCTTGCTTGCCGAGCTCTTCGGCGATGTCGCCGTTGGTGACCGAGCCGAACAGACGGCCGTCAACACCAGCCTTTTGGGTCAGCTTGATGGTCGTGCCGCCGAGCTTCTCGCCCTGGGCTTGCGATTCGGCCAGCTTGGCGGCCGCAGCCTTTTCCAGTTCGGCGCGCTTGGCTTCGAATTCGGCCTTGTTGGCAGCGGTGGCACGGCGTGCGCGGCCCGACGGAATCAGGAAGTTGCGTGCGTAGCCGTCCTTGACCTTGACGATATCGCCCAGGCCACCGACGTTGACAACCTTGTCCAGAAGAATGATTTGCATGGTGCTTGCTCCTTAGACGCGGTGCTGGTCGCTGTACGGCACCATCGCGAGGAAGCGTGCACGCTTGATCGCGGTGTTGAGCTGACGCTGGTAGATCGCGCGCGTGCCGGTCAGGCGTGCGGGAATGATCTTGCCGTTTTCGCTGATGAAGTCACGCAGCGTGTCGATGTCCTTGTAGTCGATTTCTTCGACGCCAGCGACGGTGAAGCGGCAGAAGCGCTTGCGCTTGAACAGCAGCGACTGGGTGTTGCGCTTCGGGCGCTTGTCTTTGTTGAATTTCTTGAACGTGGCCATTGAGGGACCTCTTGTCGAAAATTAATTTTGCTGAAAATCCTGAATGTGCAGGACCGGATGTTTGCCGTTGCCCGGTGTCGCGAGAAATCCCTGAAAACACCAGAGACTCCCCATCGACTGCGTTGCGAGCCGTTCGGCGATGGCGCCGAAGGCAACGGCCTTGAGGGCCGTTTTCACCTGCCTGGCTTTTCCTGCCTCCTGAAGCGTCGATTCGTGTTCGAGCTTCAGGTCGATGGCGGGAAGGCCGGCGGGCGTGTATCGCAAGGTTCCGAGTTCGGCAACGGAGGCTGTCAGCAGGAGCTGATTGACCCCGGTTGCCGCAGCAGCGGCAGCGGTCACGCCGCTATCAGCTGTTGTTGGCGGCGTACTCGGCCTGCTGGGCCTTGCGGGCTTCTTCGCGCTCGACCGTCTTCATCATCGACGAAGGACCGGTTTCGGCCTTCTTCTTCTGGACGGTGAGGTGGCGCAGCACGGCGTCGTTGAACTTGAACGCGTGTTCCAGTTCGCCCATCACGGCTTGTTCGGCTTCAATGTTGACGCACAGGTAGTGCGCCTTGTTGAGCTTGTTGATCTGGTAGGCCAGCTGACGGCGGCCCCAGTCTTCAACGCGGTGGACTTTGCCGCCGCCGGCCGTGATCAGGCCCTTGTAGCGCTCCAGCATGGCCGGAACTTGTTCGCTCTGATCCGGGTGGATCAGCAAAATGATTTCGTAGTGACGCATGGCACTCCTTGTGGATTCTTCCGTAGAAGAGGAAAAGCCACCTGCAGCGTCGGGCGCAGTGTGGCAAGGCAAAGCCGGCTATTGTAGCACTATAGGCGCGGCGTTGGTCCAGGCTCAGTCGTTCAGGGCCTTGTCGAGGGCCGCAGCTTTCTCGGCGCCCACCGCGGCGCGTATCTTGGGCGCCAGCGCCACCAGGTCTTCATAGCTGGTGGTGCCTTCGACCTGCAGGTTGAGCCGGAAGCCCATCAGCCCGAGGGCTCCGGTCAGCTGGGTGGCGATGGGATAGGCGTCCTTGTAGCGCTGCTGCCTGCTGCGGCCCGCAGCGGGCGCGGCCGCGGGCGCGGGTTCGGCCGGCTTCAGCTTTGCTGACTCGGGTGGCCTGCTTCCGCCGGAAGGCTGCGGCGCGGCGGTTGCCGCCGTCTTGCTTGCGGTGGCGGGTTCGGGTGCCTTGGGCGACGCAGCCGCTTTGCTTCCCGCCGCTGGCTGGAGCAGCCCCAGGTCGACCATCTGGTCGATCTCTTCGCGTGCAATGCCGTTTCCCGCAGCCAGCACCTCATCGACCGAGCGCTTGCCGTCGAACAGGATGAACGCCGTGCGCTGGCGCGGCGAAAGCGGCACCGAACGGTCCTTGAACACCTGCTGTCCGGCTTCTGTCTTGACAAGAATCATGATGTTTCTTCCGCGATGTACCGCCGGTTTGCGCGACTGGCAATTTCGCCATGCGCAACCCGCAAGCGACTGGCGCCCTTGTGAGCGTCACAAGTCTGGCATAAAGAACACATTTTGATTCATTTGTGCCCTGCGGAAGCGGGAATTTCCCCAATGGGGATTCCCACGACCGCCTTACCGGGCGGTTACAACCGCCCTTTTTTCGTCAGCGCTTGGCGAGCTGCTGCCAGGTGTCGATGACGCTGTCGGGGTTCAGGGAAATCGATTCGATGCCCTCTTCCGCCAGCCAAAGCGCGAAATCCGGATGGTCGCTGGGGCCTTGGCCGCAGATACCCACGTACTTGCCTTCGGCCTTGCAGGCCTTGATGACCCGGCTCAGCAGCGCCTTGACGGCCAGGTCGCGCTCGTCGAAGTCGGCGGCCAGCAGTTCGAGGCCCGAATCGCGGTCCAGGCCGAGCGTGAGCTGGGTCAGGTCGTTCGAGCCGATCGAGAAGCCGTCGAAGAACTTCAGGAACTCCTCGGGCAGAACGGCGTTGCTCGGCACCTCGCACATCATGATCAGCTTGAGCTCGTTCTCGCCGCGCTTCAGGCCGTGCTCGCCAAGCAGCGTGGTCACGCGCTCGGCCTGGCCCAGGGTGCGCACGAAGGGAACCATGATCTGCACGTTGACGAGGCCCATGTCGTTGCGAACGCGCTTGAGCGCCTCGCATTCCATGGCAAAGGCTTCGCCGAAGTCCTTGCTCAGGTAGCGGGCGGCACCGCGGAAGCCGAGCATCGGGTTTTCTTCTTCGGGCTCGTAGCGGCTGCCGCCGATCAGCTTGCGGTACTCGTTCGACTTGAAGTCCGACAGGCGCACGATGACCTGCTTGGGCCAGAAGGCCGCGGCAATGGTCGCAATGCCTTCCGCCACCTTGTCGACGTAGAACGCGCGCGGCGAGGCATGGCCGCGGGCCACCGACTCGACAGCCTTCTTCAGGTCGTTGTCGACGTTCGGATAGTCGAGGATGGCCTTCGGGTGCACCCCGATGTTGTTGTTGATGATGAACTCGAGCCGCGCCAGGCCCACGCCGTGGTTCGGCAGCTGTGCGAAGTCGAAAGCCAGCTGCGGGTTGCCGACGTTCATCATGAGCTTGATGTCGATCTCGGGCATCACGCCGCGCTGCACTTCTGTCACTTCGGTTTCGAGCAGGCCGTCGTAGATGAAGCCGGTGTCGCCCTCGGCGCAGCTCACCGTCACCAGCGTGCCCTCCTTCAACAGGTCGGTGGCGTCGCCGCAGCCCACCACGGCCGGAATGCCGAGTTCGCGCGCAATGATGGCTGCGTGGCAGGTGCGCCCGCCGCGGTTGGTGACGATCGCGGCGGCGCGCTTCATCACCGGCTCCCAGTTGGGGTCGGTCATGTCGGTGACAAGCACGTCGCCGGCCTGCACCTTGTCCATCTCGCTGATGTTGTGCACGAGCCGCACGGGGCCGGTGCCGATCTTCTGGCCGATGGCGCGGCCTTCGGCCAGGACTGCGCCCTTGCCCAGCAGTTTGTAGCGCTGCTCGGCCTTGCCCTGCTGCTGGCTCTTCACGGTTTCGGGCCTCGCCTGCAGGATGTAGAGCTGGCCGTCGGTGCCGTCCTTGCCCCACTCGATGTCCATCGGGCGGCCGTAGTGTTCCTCGATGACCAGCGCGTATTTGGCGAGCTGCTCCACGTCGGCATCGCTCAGCGAATAGCGGTTGCGCTGCTCGGCCTTCACGTCGGTGGTCTTCACCAGCTTGCCGGTCGCCTTTTTCTCTTCGGGCGTCGCAAACTCCATCTGGATCAGCTTGGAGCCGAGATTGCGGCGGATGACAGCCTTCTTGCCGGCGCGCAGCGTCGGCTTGTGCACATAGAACTCGTCGGGGTTCACGGCGCCCTGCACCACCGTTTCGCCCAGGCCGTAGCTCGAGGTGATGAACACCACGTCTTCGAAGCCCGATTCGGTGTCGATGGTGAACATCACGCCGGCGGCGCCCAGGTCGGAACGGACCATGCGCTGCACACCGGCCGAGAGCGCGACCACGTCGTGCGCAAAGCCCTTGTGAACGCGATAGCTGATCGCGCGGTCGTTGTAGAGAGAGGCGAACACCTCCTTCATCTTGTGCAGCACGTCGTCGATCCCGACCACGTTGAGGAAGGTCTCCTGCTGGCCGGCGAAGGAAGCGTCCGGCAGGTCTTCGGCAGTAGCGGAGGAACGAACCGCAAATGACGCGGCCGGGTTGCCCGCGCTCAGTTTCGCAAAGGCGTCGGCAATGGCTTTCTGCAGATCGGCCGGGAAAGGCTGGGCCTCGACCATGGCGCGGATCTCGGCACCCGCCACGGCGAGCGCCCGCACGTCGTCGGTGTCCAGGGCTGCAAGGCGCTTGCTGATCTTGTCGGCCAGTCCGTCATGGGCCAGGAACTGGCGGAACGCGTGGGCCGTGGTCGCGAAACCCGTGGGCACCCGCACACCCTGCGGCAGCTGCGAGATCATTTCGCCGAGGCTGGCGTTCTTGCCGCCGACCGACTCGACGTCGGTCATCCTCAGGTTTTCAAACGGTACGACCAAGGCGGTCGCGTCGAAAAGTGCAGACATGGGAAAGCTCCAGAAGTTGAAACCGGTGCTGCATGCAGGCGGCGCGGCACGATCGTTGTCGTTGCTTTGGGTGCTGGCGCGGCGTGCATGGAAAGAATTGGGGCAAGGGAAAGCGGATTCCCGATAATGGCCCGGATTGTAGGCGTGGCGAGATTGCACGCGCCGCAGGACAAGGCCGCGAGAGCTACACCATGCATACACGCACTGTTTTCTTCATTTCAGACGGCACCGGCATTACCGCCGAAACTTTCGGTAACGCCGTGCTCGCTCAGTTCGAGATGAAGCCACGCCATGTCCGGCTGCCGTTTACCGACACGGTCGACAAGGCGCACCAGGCGGTGCGCCAGATCAACCACACGGCCGAACTGGAGGGCGTGCGCCCCATCGTCTTCACCACCCTGGCCAACATGGAAGTGCTGGAGGTGATCGAGACCGGCTGCAAGGGCATGCTGCTCGACATGTTCGGCACCTTTGTGCGCCCGCTCGAAATTGAGCTGGCGGTGAAGTCGAACCACCGCATCGGCCGTTTCAGCGACGTGAGCAAGAGCAAGGAATACGACGCCCGCATCGCGGCCATCGACTTCAGCCTGGCGCACGACGACGGCCAGAGCAACCGCGACCTGGAAGGCGCGGACGTGATCCTGGTGGGCGTGAGCCGCAGCGGCAAGACGCCGACCTCTCTTTATCTGGCGATGCAGCACGGCCTGAAGGCGGCCAACTACCCGTTGATTCCGGAGGATTTCGAGCGCCGCCAGCTGCCGCCGGCCTTGATGCCGCATCGCAAGAAGATCTTCGGGCTGACCATCCAACCCGAGCGGCTGAGCCAGATCCGCAACGAGCGCCGGCCGGATTCGCGTTACGCCAGCCTCGAGAACTGCCGCAACGAGGTGAGCGAGGCCGAAGCCATGATGCGCCGCGCCGGCATCAGGTGGCTCTCGACCACGACCAAGTCGATCGAGGAAATTGCCACCACCATCCTGCAGGAACTGAAGCCTGAACGGCTGACGTACTGAGGCGGCCGTCAAACCGGCCGCCTCGGCTGGGTCTTTACGCCGCGGCCTGCTCCACGGGGGCCGAGGTCCGGATCAGGTGATCGAAAGCACCCAGCGCGGCCTTGGCGCCGTCGCCGGCCGCGATGATGATCTGCTTGAACGGCACAGTCGTCACGTCGCCTGCCGCGAACACGCCCGGCACCGATGTCTGCCCCCTGGCGTCGACCACGATCTCGCCGTGCTTCGTCAGTTCGACCACGCCCTTGAGCCAATCGGTGTTGGGCACCAGGCCGATCTGGATGAACACGCCTTCGAGCTCGACCTTCTTCAGCTCGCCCGTCGCACGGTCTTTGTAGACCAGGCCGTTGACCTTCTGGTCGCCAGTGATCTCGGTGGTCTGCGCGTTGGTGAACACGTCGACATTCTTCAGGCTCTTGAGCTTGCGCTGCAGCACGGCGTCGGCACGCAGCGCGGTATCGAACTCGATCAGCGTGACGTGGCCCACGATGCCGGCCAGGTCGATGGCCGCTTCGACGCCCGAGTTGCCGCCGCCGATGACCGCGACGCGCTTGCCCTTGAACAGCGGGCCGTCGCAGTGCGGGCAGTAAGCCACGCCCTTGTTCTTGAACTCATGCTCGCCGGGCACGTTGATGTTGCGCCAGCGCGCACCGGTCGAAATGATGATCGACTTGCTCTTGAGCGACGCGCCGCTCTCGAGCTGCACCTCGATGAGGTCCTTGCCCGGAACCAGCGCCTTGGCGCGTTGCAGGTTCATGATGTCGACGTCATAGTCGCGCACGTGCTCTTCGAGCGCATGTGCGAACTTCGGTCCTTCGGTTTCCTTGACGGAAATGAAGTTCTCGATGCCGAGCGTGTCGAGCACCTGGCCGCCGAAGCGCTCCGACGCCACGCCGGTGCGGATGCCCTTGCGCGCCGCATAAACGGCCGCCGCGGCGCCGGCCGGGCCGCCGCCGACGATCAGCACGTCGAACGGGTCCTTGGCGGCGATCTTCTTCGCCTCGCGCTCGACGCCGCTGGTGTCGATCTTGGCGAGAATCTCTTCCAGGCTCATGCGGCCTTGGCCGAATTCGGTGCCGTTCAGGAACACGGTGGGCACGGCCATCACCTGGCGTTCCTTGACCTCATCCTGGAAGGTGCCGCCCTCGATCATCGTGGTGCGGATGCGCGGGTTCTGGATGGCCATCAGGTTCAGCGCCTGCACCACGTCAGGGCAGTTATGGCAGGTGAGCGAGACATAGATCTCGAACTCGAAGTCCCCGTCGAGCGCGCGAATCTGCTCGAGCACGGCTTCTTCGACCTTCGGGGGATAGCCGCCGATCTGCAGCAGCGCAAGGATCAGCGACGTGAATTCATGGCCCATCGGCAGGCCGGCAAAACGCGGGCCGTGGTTCTCGCTCGGGCGGTTGACCGAGAAAGAAGGCTTGCGATGGTTGTCGTCGCGGCTTTCGGTCAGCTTGACCAGCGGCGAGGCTTCCGCAACGTCTTTCAGCAGCGACAGCATTTCGCCCGAGGCCTTGCTGTCGTCGAGCGAGGCGACGATCTCGATCGGCTGCGTGGCGCGCTCGAGGTAACTCTTCAATTGGGCTTTGGTGCTGGCGTCAAGCATGAAGGACTCTCTTTCGATAACTTAAAACTATCAACTTGGGGCAAAAAAGCCCGGGGCCTCGTGAGCGCCCGGGCTTTCGCGCGGGACGCTTAGATCTTGCCGACGAGGTCGAACGACGGAGCGATGGTCTTGTCGCCTTCATTCCACTTGGCCGGGCAGACTTCGTTCGGGTGAGCGGCGGTGTAGACCGCTGCCTTCAGCTTGCGCAGCGTTTCCTTCACGTCACGGGCGATTTCGTTGGAGTGCACTTCGGCGGTCTTGATGATGCCTTCGGGGTTGATCACGAAGGTGCCGCGCAGCGCCAGGCCTTCTTCGGGGATGTGCACGCCGAAAGCGTTGGTCAGCGTGTGGGTGGGGTCGCCCACCAGCGGGAACTTGGCCTTGCCCACGGCCGGCGAGGTGTCGTGCCAGACCTTGTGCGAGAAGTGCGTGTCGGTCGTCACGATGTAGACCTCGGCACCCAGCTTCTGGAACTCGGGATAGTTGTCGGCCGCGTCTTCGACTTCGGTCGGGCAGTTGAAGGTGAAGGCCGCCGGCATGAAGATCAGCACGGACCATTTGCCCTTGAGCGTCTCGTCGGACACATCGATGAACTTGCCGTTGAGGTAGGCCTGGGTCTTGAAGGGTTGGACTTGAGTGTTGATCAGGGACATGTTGATTCCTTGGATGCTGCGGGTGGACAAAAATAACTGCGAGCCATGAGTATAACTACCAAATTGCACTTGTTCATAGTAATGAACTATCAATTGCATCGGTGAGGCCTATGAAAACCAAAGGCGCGGCGGTCCTCGCACCCTGCTCGAATACGAACGTGTATCACCATCAAACGCATGCAGACCAGTGCAGCATGGGATTGCTTGCAAGAGCTCGCTCGCCCCTCTCACAATCCCTACTTTCAGAACAAGGAAAACAATCATGAAGGGCGACCCCAAGGTCATCGAACATCTGCAGGCGCAGCTCAAGAACGAGCTCACCGCAATCAACCAGTATTTCCTGCACTACCGCATGCTCAAGCATTGGGGTCTGGACAAGCTGGCCAAGAAGGAATACGAGGAATCCATCGGCGAGATGAAGCACGCCGACAAGCTGATGGACCGCATCTTCATGCTGGACGGCCTGCCCAATCTGCAAGACCTGGGCAAGCTGAACATCGGTGAAGACGTGCCCGAATTGCTCGGCTGCGACCTGGGCGCCGAGACCGGCGCGCAAGCCACCATCAAGGACGGTATCGCGTACTGCGAAACCGTTCGTGACTACGTTTCACGCGACCTTCTGCAAGAGATTCTCGACGACACGGAAGAGCACATCGACTTCCTCGAAACCCAGATCGACCTGATCGACAAGGTCGGGCTGCAGAACTACCTGCAGTCGCAGATGGGCGAGATCGGCTGAGTTCGAAAGGGGCCGCCCGGCCCTTTTCGGCGAGTCGGCGCTGCCGTCAGGCAACGTCGCCCGGCTCTTCGGGGCGTTTGCGCCCGCTGAGCATGGCGCCGACCAGGTTTTCACGGTGCCGCCAGCTCGTGAAAGCCACCCCGGCCAGATGCAGGGCGATCAACGCCACCAGTGTCCAGGCCAACGTGCGGTGAAGCCATTCCACCCACGCCAATCCCCAGAACATATCGAGCGTATACATCCAGCCCGTGACGCCGACAGCCGTTACCGTGGCAAGCAGGGCAACGACCATCCAGCCGCCAAGAGGGTTGTGGCCCAGGTAGCGCTTCTCGCGCCGTGCGAGCACGTCGGCCGCATAGCGCAGCACCTGCGAGGACGGCCGCACAAACTGCTTGAACTTGGCATAGCGCCCGCCCAGCCACCCGCCGATGCAGCGGCCGGCAATCAAGGCCAGCGCGGCGTAGCCCGCCAGTTCGTGCTGCCGCAGCAGCCCTTCTCCACTGAACCACGCCACGGCAATGGCCATGACCAGTGCCCAATGCGTTGCGCGCAGCCAGAACGCCCAGACTTGCGCAGGCGGACGCGCTGGAACCGCACGCATCCCGCGCATCTTCAGGATGGCTGCTTCACCTGTCCGACCTTCTCGAAGGTCTTGGGATCGAAGAATGCTTCAGTGCGCTGGCCCTTTTCGTCGAAGCCGTAGACCTCGTAGCAGCCGTTGAAGTTCTTGATCTGGCGGACCTTCCAGCCTTCGCCGGTCAGCTTGCGTTGCAGTTCCATCTGCGGGCGCATTTCTTCCTTGGGCACCGCAGCGCATTTGACAGCGTCGTGGTCGACGAACTGAGCGGATGCGGACGCTGACCAGAGAATTGCAGCTGCAGTGGCCGCGGCAAAAAGAAGTGACTTGTTCATGATGAATCTCCTGGCATTGCAGGCACCACGCAGCGGCTCAGACGTCGAGCCACATGCGCAGCAGGTTGTGGTACGTGCTTGTGAGACCGATCACGCCGGAATCCGTCTCACCGTATTGGCTGCGAAGATGGCGCAGATGGTTGTCCATGTCGAACAGCAGGCGGCGCTGCTCGTCGCTGCGCACCATGCTCTGGATCCAGAAATAGCTGGCGGTGCGAAAGCCCCGCGTCACCGGCAACACGCGGTGAACGCTGGTGCCCGGGTAGAGCACCATGTCTCCGGCGGGCAGCTTGACCCGCTGCACGCCGAAGGTGTCTTCGATCACGAGTTCGCCGCCGTCGTATTCATCGGGTTCGGCCAGGAACACGGTGCACGAGATATCCGTACGCACCCGCCCCGAACCGTCGCGCAGAAAGCGAACCGCACTGTCCACGTGATTGCCAAAGCTGTTGGACGCACCGCCGTAGCGGTTGAACAGCGGCGGCGAGATCTGCTTCGGCAGCGCAGCCGAGAAGAAAACCTGGTGCCGCTCCAGGCCGCGCAGCAGCAGTTGCTGAACGGCGCGGGTCTCTTCGCAGTCCTCCCGCAGCTGCTCATTGTTCTTCGCCTTGGCGGACTGCTCGCCCGCGGTCAGGCGGCCGTCCTCCCAGGGAGCCTGGCCCAGAATTTCCCTGGCCTGACGAACCTCGTCGGGCGAGAGCACTTCGCGAATGTGCAAGAGCATATGGAAGGAAGAACGGCTTTGGCTATTCTAGAAACTCGGCAGGCCCTAGAACCGCGCTCCGACCGTCACGAGCACTGTGCGCTTCGCACCGGCAATGGCAAAGCCCGGATAGAGCTGATCGCCATAGAGCTTGTTCGTCACGTTGTTGATGTTGAGCTGCGCGTACAGATCGGGCGTGAACTTGTACTCGAGCATCATGTCGCCCACGACATAGCCGGGGGTGCTGTTGGCCAGGCTGGCGGCGCCGCTGGCGCCTTGCAGAGGACGGTTCTCGGACGCGCCGCGCACGCCGCCCGCAATGCGGAACTTGGGCGTGGCCTGGTAGCTGACCCACGCGGCTCCGCTGTGCTTGGGCGTCAGGCCCACGCGTGAACCGACCGTTCCCGGAGTGGCAGTGCTGCCGACCTTGTCGATGGTGGCAGTCGGGATGTACGAGTACGAGAAATACACCTCCCATTGCGACGTGAGGCGGCCCACCACGTCGAGTTCAAGGCCCTGGGAGTGGCGCTTGCCCGACAGCAGATAGGAGCTCCCTGCAAAGTCCGAGTCAGTGGTGCGTTCGTTGGTCTTTTCCGTGCGGAAGATGGCAGCGCGCGTCGAGAGCTTGCCATCGAGCCAGTCGAGCTTGGCGCCCAGTTCGATGTTGCGGCTCTTCTCCGGCGGGGTGCCCGCGGTCTGGGGCGACACATACTGATAAGTGTCGGCCGACGAGTTGAACGAGGTGCTGTACGACAGGTGATACGACTGCGTGGTCGAGGGCTGGTACAGAACGCCGGCGCGGTAGCTCCAGGCACCTTGGGACAGATGAGTGCTGGTGACTGTCGGCAGCGGGCTACCGGCGGAATAGCGTTCACGAGGATCGCTGCAGTTCGCCGTTTGCGTATAGCCGCGGGGGGCCGGAGTCGGTCTCACGCAGGCAGGGTTCGAATAGTTGTACTGGTCGAAATCGCCGCTCAAGCGGTCGTAGCGCAGGCCCCCGAGAACCTTCCAGTCCGGCGCCACCTGAACCAGGTCCTGCAGATAGACGCCAATCGACTTCGCGGAATAGGCGCTCGAATCGCGGTACACCGGCTCCACGAAAGTGCCGCTCAGGCCGGCGCCGTCGTTGGGCGTGCCGACGAAGGTGTTCGCTCGCGAGCCCAGCGCACGTCCGCGGAAGCTGTTGTTGAAGAAGGCGTCGTTCTGGTAGCGGTTCGCTTCTTCCTTCGAGGCGTCGACACCGGCCAGCAGCTGGTGCTTCATGCCTCCCCAGTTCAGCTCCTTGCTGTAGTCGCTCTGCAGGTAAGTACCCTTGTACTCGTCCTTGCGCGGCGTGAGGCCGCTGCGCGTGAGCAGCGTGTATTCGCTGAAATTGGCCAGCGTGGTGGGCGCACCCAACGTGGTGCTGGCGCCTGCGGCGGTCGACCATTGGTTGCGGTCGAAGGTGCCCGAACGTACCTGCGTGCGCAGTTCGCCGCCGTCGTCGAAGCGGTGCAGCCATGAGGCCGCTCCGTAAGTGGCCTTGCCAAGGACCTTGTCGGCAACGGTGCCATAAAAGCTGCCCGGCTTCACCGGTGCAAGCGTTCCCAGGCTGCCGATGGTTGGTACACCGGCCACGTTGTAGCCGGTAATGCCCTGCCGGCCCGTGGCCACCCAGCGAACCGCCGACAACGGAACGTTGTCCACGTTCAAGTGGAAAAGCCCCACCGTGAACTCGTTGGCCGTGCCCACGCCCCAGCTGTACGAAGGCGCAATGCCGTACTTGTCGATCTTGGCGCCGCCGTTGTCGGCCTTGTTCCACATTGCGTTGATCCGCAAGGCAGAGGTTTCGCCGGTGCGCACGTTGAAATCGGCCGTCGTGCGGTAGTAGCCGCGCGTGCCGGCGGTGGCTTCCACATCGGTCTGGTCCGCGAGCAAGGGCTTCTTGGAGACCTGGTTGATCACGCCGCCCGTGGAGCCGCGTCCGAAGATCATCGACGCGGAACCTCGCAGCACCTCGATGCGCTCGAGATTGAAGGTGTCGCGGTCGTATTGCGAAGGGTCGCGCATGCCGTCGATCAGCAGGTCGCCCACCGTCGCCACCGGAAAACCCCGCAGCCGGATGTCCTGGTCTGTCCCGTTCTCCGTCGCCGCGAAGGTAATGCCGGCCGAGTAGTGCAAGGCGTCCCTGAGGGTGTCGAGCTTGACGTCGTCGATCAGCTTCTCGGTGATGACGTTGATCGACTGCGGAATGTCGCGAATCTCTTGCGTTCCCTTGCCGATGTTGGTTTTCTTGGTCTGGACCTGGTCCTTGCCCTGCGTCTCGGCCTGCTCGGTCACCGTGATGGTGCCAAGCGTTCCGCCCTGCACCGTTGCCGGCGGCGTTTGCGCCCAGCTGCTGACCGAAGCAGCCAGCATCAAGGCTCCGAAAGGAAGCAGTGCCGCTTCTCGCGGCACGCCGCCTGTCGCGGCGCCCGCCGCAATGACTGAAGAAGACACGGAGCGCGACATGCGAGCGCGCTGACGGGCGACATTGGCCAAGATAACCTCCAGAAAGCCAGGAAACGGCTAGTTTTGAATGGCTGGCTGGGTCCGACGACGTGCAGTCGAAGGGATTGGCTTGCCGAAATTTTGGCTGGAGTGTAGTTCGAACGTAGTCTTAATCATTCGCACTTAGATTTCGCTGTTGCTAAAATGCGACTTCCTCCCAGAAGACTACGAAAGGCCTCTCGCGGTGATAGTTATTGAAAATGCGAGAGATTCGTATTTATAATCAGCCGAACCAAACCAGCCAGCCAACTGCTGCCTTCACCGCCATGATCGTTTGCGTCTGCCGCCGAGTCTCCGACCGTGAAATCGCACGTCACGTGCGGGCGGGCATGACTTTCGACGAAGTCCAGTTCGAACTTGGCGTGGCCACCCAATGCGGCCAGTGTGAAGGCTGTGCGCGCGATATCGTTGCGCAGTGCAGTGCCTCGCATCCGGTAGCCGCGTTGAACCGCGAATCGGGAACGAGTGCGATCCAGCTTGCCACCTCCATTTCGGAAAGCAAGGCATGGAACTCTTCTCGGCACTCGGCGGCAGCCTGATTCTTGTCGCAGGCTCGGTCTGGTGGATCTTTCGTAAGTAAACAGTACAGTAGTCGTAGCGGTTTTGCTGCAATCGGGGCACGCTCACGCGTGTCCGCATTCGAATTGGTTGATCGTGTCTGACCGCTTTGCTCCCCCCCCCTCCGTTCTGGGCCTTTCGCGCAATGCACTCATTGCCGGAGGCGTGATCCTGTTTCACGCAGCAGCGCTGTGGGCGCTCCAAAGCGGCCTGTTGCGCCGCGCTGCAGAGGTGGTGATTCCCGTCGAAATATTGAGCCAGTTCGTCGAACCGCCCAAGCCCGCTCCGCCGCCACCTCCCCCTCCGCCGCCTCCGCAGCGCAAGCCCGAAGCGGTCAAGCCGCCCCCCAGGCCGGTGGCAATACGCGAACCCAAGCCGACCCCCGCCCCCAGTGCCCCCGTGGGCGTGACCGAGCCGCCTCCTCCCGCGCCTCCGGTCGAGGCGCCGGCACCGCCTGCGCCTCCCGCTCCGCCGCCCGCGCCCCCTGCCCCACCGGCCCCGCGGATGATCGAGATCTCCGAGGGCCAGACCCGCTACGTCAGAGAGCCCAAGCTGGTATTTCCCAGCATGAGCAAGCGCCTCGGCGAGTCGGGAACCACCGTCGTCTCGATCTACTTCGACAGCGAAGGCTTCGCCAAGCGGGTCGAACTCTACAAGTCCAGCGGATTCGAACGCCTGGACGAGGCGGCGTTGAGTGCCGCCCGAACGGCCCAGGTCACGCCCTTCAGGCAAACAGGTGGGAACGCACAGACGACCTACCTGCTGCGGGCGCCCTTCTCATTCAAATTGAACTAATTTTTCTCTGGAGCAACTTCGTATGGATTCCCAATTCGGCTTGATGAACGTCTGGAACCAGGGCGATTTCGTCACCAAGGCCGTCGCGGTGCTGTTGATCGGCATGTCGCTCGCGTCGTGGATCGTGATCATCATCAAGGCCCTCGACGTCATCAAATACAAGCGCCTCGCCAAGCACTCGCAGGACTTCTGGCACAGCGAAGACTTCGCCACCGCCCTGAACAAGCTCGGCAAGGACGACAGCAACCCGTTTCGCGCACTCGCGCTTGAAGGCCGCGAGGCGGCTGCGCACCACCGCAACACCAAGGCCCATCTGCACGACGCGCTCGATGTGAGCGACTGGATCACGCGCGCGCTGCGCAACGGGATCGACGCTTTCACGGCACGCCTGCAAACCGGCCTCGCCATTCTTGCTTCCGTCGGTTCGACAGCCCCGTTCATCGGTCTCTTCGGCACGGTGTGGGGCATCTATCACGCGCTCATGAGCATCGGCTCGGCCGGCCAGGCGACCATCGACAAGGTGGCGGGCCCCATCGGCGAAGCCCTGATCATGACGGCACTGGGCCTGGCGGTGGCTATTCCCGCGGTGCTGGGCTACAACGCGCTGGTCCGCGGCAACAAGTTCGTGCTGACCAAGCTCAACAGCTTTGCCCATGACCTGCACGCCTACTTCGTGACCGGTGCACGCGTGCAAAGCGGCAGCGGCGACGCGATTGTGGTTCCGCTCAAGAAGGGCTGAGCATCATGGCCTTTGGTACCCAGGACGAACCCGATGAGGTAATGAACGAGATCAACATGACGCCGCTGGTCGACGTCATGCTGGTGCTCCTCATCATCTTCATCATCACCGTGCCGGTGATGAAACACGCAGTCAACATCGACCTGCCCCGCGCCACCAGCGAACCCGAACAGGCCAAGCCAGAGAACATCCTGTTCAGCATTTCTGCAGACGGCAGCTACTACTGGAACGAACAGAAGATCGATGACGCAGAGCTACCTGGCCGACTCGCCATCGAGTCCGCCAGGAACCCGCAACCCGAGTTGCACATTCGCGGCGACAAAGAGGTTCGCTACGAGCGCGTGGCCAAGGCCATGTCGGCCGCACGGGAGGCAGGCGTGCGCAAGATCGGCTTCATTACCGAGCCTGACGCGAAGTAACCATTGAATGTCTCTAAAAAAATCGATCACCGCGATTGACTTTTTATTGAGAATCATTATCATTCACTCATCGCTTCGATAAGGGGAATTTCAGATGCAAGCCAAACCGAACGCCTTTTCTGTTCTGAGCCATCCGTCGCTCGACCAATCGGGTGGCGGACATGCGTCCATCCAGGCCCCTCGTCCGGCGCCGATGGTGGAAAGCACGGAGCTGCTCAAGGGAAGCAAGACTGTGGGCATCATGCACAACGGCTCCCTCTATCGTCTTCAGGCGACCAAACTCGGCAAGCTGATTCTTACCAAGTAAGCATCAGCCCGCCCTTCAAGCAAGTTTCATCGTGGGGCGACTCCAGGAGATTCATCTCCGAAGGGTCGTTTTTTGCTAGCCAACGGTTCGCCGACTAGCCAAGCTTTTTTTCACGCTGAATACCCAAAAAAGAAAACGCCGACCTTGAAGTCGGCGTTTTGCTTTCAGCGGGGGCACAGCCCCGCCGGACGAATTACTTCAAAGGCCGAGCGCTGCAATGCCCGCCTTGGCAATCTGGGCATCTTCGTTCGACTTCACGCCGCTCACGCCCACGGCGCCGATCACCTGGCCGTCCTTCACGATCGGCACGCCGCCCTCCAGCAGGCCCTGCACGGCCGGCGCCGTGAGAAACGCGGTACGGCCGCCGTTGATGATGTCTTCGTAGACCTTGCTTTCACGGCGGCCCATGGCTGCCGTATGGGCCTTGGCCGGGGCAATGTGCGAAGACAGGGCCGCAGCCCCATCCAGGCGCTGGAGCCACAGGAGATTGCCGGCATCATCGGAAATGGCAATGGTCACGGCCCAGTTGTTCTTGAGGGCTTCGGCTTCGGCGGCTGCGGCAATGGCCTTGACGTCGGCGAGTTCGAGGAAGGACTTGGTCTTCATATTGGGCGTCGGTTGCTTTGAAAACCAAGAGCATAACGGCCAAAGGGCCAATGGAGCGGCGGCCCCCGGTGCCCTTAGGACCATCATCCATACGGTCTTTGTATCGCCCCCTCTTGCAGCCCCCTAGAATGCGCCCAACTGCGTCATTGCAGCAACCAAAGGAGCTACGGCCATGAACGACCGCGTTACCACCCTCGACACTTCCACCGGCTACGGCCAGGTGCTGCCGCAGGCTGAGCGCCAACGCGTCCTGCGCAACACCTACTGGCTGCTTGCCCTGAGCTTGATACCTACCGTGCTGGGCGCATGGATCGGCGTCAGCACCGGCATTACCCGCTCGCTCACGGGCGGCCTGGGCCTCATCGTTTTCCTCGGCGGCGCCTTCGGGTTCATGTTTGCCATCGAGAAAACCAAGAACTCGGCCGCCGGCGTTCCCGTGCTGCTGGCTTTTACCTTCTTCATGGGCCTCATGCTCTCGCGCCTCATCGCGATGGTGCTGGGCTTCAAGAACGGTTCCGAACTCATCATGACCGCGTTCGGCGGCACCGCCGGCGTGTTCTTCGTGATGGCTTCGCTGGCCACCGTGATCAAGCGCGACCTGTCCGGCATGGGCAAGTGGCTCTTCGTGGGCGCCATGGTGCTGATGGTGGGCTCCATCATCAACGTCTTCGTCGGTTCGAGCGCCGGGATGATGGCCATCTCGGTGGCGGCCATCGGCATCTTCTCGGCCTTCATGCTCTATGACCTGAAGCAGATCATGGATGGCGGCGAAACCAACTACATCAGCGCCACTCTCGCGCTTTACCTGGACCTGTTCAACGTGTTCCAGAGCCTGCTGGCCCTGCTGGGAATTGCGGGCGGCGAGCGCGACTGATCTACGGACGAGCGGCGCCCTTCGGCGCCAACCAAAGAGGGCCCCGAGGGGCCCTTTTTCATGCCAGATCGAACACCGCAATCGACTCCACGTGCGCCGTGTGCGGAAACATGTTGATCACCCCGGCAAAGGTGCAGCGGTATCCCGCCTGGTGCACGAGCAGGCCGGCGTCCCGCGCAAGCGTGGACGGATTACAGCTCACATACACAATCCGCTTCGGTGGCGTCCAGCCATCGGTCCGCAATTCCGGCTGCAGGTGCAAATCGGCCATGGCCTTGGCGAGCGCGAAGGCACCTTCGCGCGGCGGGTCGACCAGCCACTTGTCGGCACTGCCATCCGCCACGAGCATGGCGGGAGTCATGTCGAAAAGATTGCGGGCGACGAAGCGGGTCGGCGAGAGCGCGCGCCGGACCGGCGTGGCTGGCTGATTCTTCTTGAAGTTGTCTCCAGCGCGCGCAACCAGCGTGTCGCTGCCTTCGATGCCCAGAACCTCCCTGGCTCGGCTGGCCAACGGCAAGGTGAAATTGCCCAGCCCGCAGAACCAGTCGATCACACGCTCTTGCGGCTGCACATCGAGAAGACGCAGCGCCTTGCCCACCAGCGCGCGATTGATGTGCGGATTGACCTGCGTGAAATCGGTCGGCTTGAACGGCATGGTGACGCCGAATTCGGGCAGTTCGTACGACAACGGCGTGCCGCCCTCCTCCAGCAGCTTCACTGTTTCAGGGCCCTTGGCCTGCAGCCACCACTGCACCCCGGCGTTCTGCGCGGCAAACGCCTTCAGCCGGCCGATGTCGGCACCGGACAGCGGCTCCAGGTGCCGGAGCACCAAGGCAATGGTGCCGAGCGCGGTGGTACCGGGCGCATCGCCGCAGGCGAGCTCGATCTGCGGGCAGGTCTCGCGTGCATCCATTGAGCCGATAAGCGCGCGCAGCGGCATCAGCATGTCGCTGACCTGCTTCGGCAGCACCGGGCAGACCTGCATGTCTGCAAGATAACGGCTCTTGCGCTCGTGAAAACCGATCAGCACCGTGCCCTTCTTGACCACGTGGCGCACCGAGAGCCGGGCACGATAGCGGTAATGCCACGCCGGCCCCTCCATGGGCCTCAGCACGTTCTCGGGCTTTACCTTGCCGAGGTGCCACAGGTTGTCTTCCAGCGCCCGCTGCTTTACCGCCACCTGCGCGGCGGCATCCAAGTGCTGCATCTTGCAGCCGCCGCAAGCGCCGGTGTGCAAGCCGAAATGCGGGCAACCCGGCTGCACCCGCTGCGACGATTCACGCCGGATGGCCGTGACCGTGCCTTGCTCCCAGTTGTTCTTGCGGCGGTGAACGTTGAACTGCACTTCCTCGAAAGGCAACGCGCCTTCGATGAACACGACCATGCCTTCGGCGTTGTGCGCAACGCCCTGTGCGTCCAGGTCGAGCGATTCGACCTTGAGCCATTCGTCGGGGGCGCTCGCGGGGGTCTTCCCGGGAGCTTTCGTGGGGACTTTCTTTTCTTCGATGGATTCCGTCATCCCCCGATTGTCTCAGCGCCGGCCCTGCTTCCCACAGGCTCGGCGGGCTGCGCCTAGAACAAGGCGTCGCGCCCCACTCCGGAGCGGATCAGTTGGCGGCGCATCTTGGCGAGCGCTTCGTTCTGGATCTGCCTTACACGCTCACGGGTCAGGCCGAGTCGAACGCTCAGCACCTCGAGCGTCTCAGGCTCACGGTCATGCAGGCCATAGCGGCCCTCGAGCACCTCGCGCTCGCGTGCGTCGAGGGCATGAACCCATTGGTCGAGCAGACGCTCGACCTCGTGGGTATGAGTCACGTCGGTGGGATCGCCTCCCTCGTCGTCGGAAGCCACGGTGTCGGCCAGGGTGAAGCCTTCGTCGCCGTGCGCGTCCCCGCCATCCAGCGAGCGCGGAGCCTCCGCGAGGGCCAGCAGTTCCGCAACCGCCTGCACCTCGCGCCCCAGAAACGCAGCGATGTCTTCGACGCGCACTCCGTCCGGCCGGCGCGCCAGGAAACCTGAATCCCCTTCGAGCGTGCGGCGGGCCCGAAGCACCTGCTGCAGTTCGCGCACCACCTGCACAGGCAGGCGTATTGCGCGCGATTGCGTCATGACTGCGCGCTCGACCGCTTGCCGAATCCACCAGGTCGCATAAGTTGAAAAGCGAAAGCCGCGCTCGGGTTCGAACTTGGTGATCGCGTGCATCAGGCCGAGATTGCCTTCCTCGACGAGATCTGAGAGCGGCACGCCGCGGCCCAGATACGCCTTGGCGATGTTCACAACCAGCCGCAGGTTGTGCTCGATCATCGACTGCCGCGCTGCAAAATCGCCCGCTCGTGCAGCGCATGCGGTCTTGTATTCCTCTTCGGGAGTGAAGAGTTCGGTGCGCCGCACCTGGCGCAGGTAGATCGTCAGCGCATCCGCGCCCTCGCCCCCAACAGGTCCGGCAGCCGCAACCAAGCCTGCTGCAGCACGGCCAGGGTTTGCACGCGTGATCTCTTGATTGTTTTCTGCTGCCCCGCCCCGGCCCGCCGACCGACGCACAGGCAGTGTGCGGCGGGGGCGAGAGGCAGCCATGGCATTACCGGCTCGGCAGGTAGCGTGCCGGATCGACAGGCTTGCCCTGGCGGCGGATTTCGAAGTGCAGCTTGACGCGGTCCGCGTCGCTGTTGCCCATCTCGGCGATCTTCTGGCCCTTTTGTACCGACTGGTCTTCCTTCACGAGCAGCGTCTGGTTGTGCGCATACGCCGTGAGATAGGTGTTGTTGTGCTTCAGGATGATGAGGTTGCCATAGCCGCGCAAACCGGCACCCGCGTAGACCACACGGCCATCGGCCGCGGCCAGCACCGCGTCGCCCGCCTTGCCGCCGATATCGAAGCCCTTGTTCTTGGCGTCGTCGAAACCCGCGATGAGCGTGCCATGCGCCGGCCAGATCCAGCCGAGGTCCTCGTCACCCGAATTTGCGGCAGGTGCCGAGGGCGATGCCGTGACTGCCGGCTTGCTGGCCGCCGCGCTCGCGGGCGCCGCGGGCAGTACCGCAGGCGGAGTCACGGGCTTGGTCACGGCGCCTTCGGTCGGAGCAGCCGCGGCGGCCACCGTGGTGGAGGTCGGACCCACCGGAGGCACCACGCGCAGCACCTGGCCAACTTCGATCAGGTCGGGGTTTTCGAGATTGTTCCAGCGAACGATGTTCTGCCAGCTTTGGCCGGTTTCGTTTCCGATGCGGCGAATGGTGTCACCGGGGCGCACTGCGTAATAGCCCGGCTTGCCATAGTTCTCGATGCCTGGGAGCGGCTTGCCCGATGCATCGGTGGTGATGAGCGGGCCACCGGGTACCGAATTGGGCGCGCGCGTCATCGTGCCTCGGTCTTCGACCGGCGCCGGCCCTCGCGGTGCGGCGCAGCCCGCGATCACGAGCACAACGGCCAACGTGATACCAGCGCACCAACTCCGATTGCCAAAACCCTGCATGTGTTGTTCCTTCAAGCGATGCCCGATTTTAGGGGGACAAAGTGAACCGCCTCAAGAATGCGGCGCTCCAGTCCACGGGCGGTTTTATCGATGACGACGAGGGCCTGTCCGCCCCCCGCCGATTGCGTGGGCGCGACGATGCGCCCGCCCACGGCGAGTTGATCGGTCCAGGCCTGCGGGACCGCTTCGCCGCCTGCTGCGGCGATGATTCCTGCGTAAGGCGCCCCCTTGGCGTACCCGACCATGCCGTCGCCGAGCATGAGGTGCACGGTGGCGAGCCGGAAGTGCCGCAGGTTGGCGCGGGCACGCTCGTGCAGCCCGCGCAAGCGCTCGATGCTGTAGACCTCCGTGGCCACGTGGTTCAGCACCGCGGCCTGGTAGCCGCAACCGGTGCCGATCTCGAGCACGCGGCCAAGGCGGTCTTGCGGCTTGCCTGCGAGTGCAGGCGCACCCAGCAGAAGCTCGATCATGCGAGCCACCACACTGGGTTTGGAAATGGTCTGTCCCAGGCCGATCGGCAGGCTTGTGTCTTCATACGCCTGGTTGACCAGTGCGCTGTCGACAAAACGATGCCGCTCCACCGCGCCCAGCGCGCGCAGCACGCGAGGGTCGGTGATGCCTTGGGCGGCGAGTTTCTGCACCATGCGCGCGCGCACGGCGTCGGAGGCCATCGAAGGCGTGGCCGGCACCATCGGCTTTGCCGGCACGGCGGGCATGCGCCCCCTCGTGGCGGCCGAAGCGGTGGGTGTCAGGCGAACAGGAAAACCAGGCCGTTGCGTGGCCATGCTCAATTGCCCAGACGGGCAACCGTCTCGCGCCATTGGCCCAGATTGGCGTGGTCGGTCAGGTCGATCTGCAGCGGCGTCAACGCGACATGGCCGGCAGCGGTTGCGTAGAAGTCGGTGCCCTCGCCGCTGTCCTTGGCGCTGCCAGCGCCTGCAATCCAGTACATCGTGTCGCCGCGCGGGCTTTCCTGCGTAATTACCTTTTCTGCCGCGTGGCGACGGCCTAGCCTGCAAACCTTGGTCGGCTTGAGCTCCTCCAGGGGCCGGTTCGGCACATTCACGTTGAGCAGGAAGGCTCCGCCATCGATCAGGCGCTCGCGCTCGATCTGCTGCACCAGCTTGCGCGCCACCTGCGCAGCCGCATCGACATGCGCCCAGCCCTTTTCGATTTGCGAGAACGCAATGGCCGGAATGCCGAACAGGTACGCCTCCATCGCGGCTCCGACGGTGCCCGAGTAGATGGTGTCGTCGCCCATGTTGGCGCCGTTGTTGATGCCGGACACCACCAGGTCGGGCCGATAGTCGAGCAGTCCCTTGAGCGCGATATGAACGCAATCTGCGGGCGTGCCCGTCACGTAGCGAAAACCGTTGTGCGCCTTGTGCACGTAAAGCGGCGCGGCCAGGGTGAGCGCATTCGACTTGGCGCTGTTGTTGTGCTCGGGTGCAACCACCTCGACATCGGCGATGTCTTTCAAGGCGTCGTGCAATGCGACGATGCCCGGTGCCTGAAAGCCATCGTCGTTGGAAATAAGTATCTTCATGGTGCTTTTCGGTGTCCCGGATTGTAGGCGGCGGGTGCGTCGCAGCAGGGACAACGGCGCCCTGCCGAGCCCCCTATCATCGCCTCGCATTCATTGCCCTCACACGACTCATCCAAGGAGACCCGAGCATGCACGCATGGCTTTGCGAAAACCCCACCGGCGTCGATGCGCTGACCTGGAAAGAACTGCCCACACCAACGCCGGGTCCGGGCCAGGTGCTGATCGAAATCAGGGCCGCCAGCCTCAATTTTCCCGATCTGCTGATCGTCCAGAACAAATACCAGATCAAGCCGCCCCTGCCGTTTGTGCCCGGCTCGGAATATGCCGGCATCGTCCAGGCGGTGGGCGAAGGCGTGACTCACCTTTCTGTCGGACAGAACGTGGCGTGCCTTTCGGGCACCGGTGGCTTCGCAACCCATACCCTGGCGCCGGCAGCGCTTTGCATGCCGTTGCCGGAAGGCTTCGGCCACGTCGACGCGGCGGCGTTCATCATGATCTATGCCACATCGTGGCATGCACTGATGGACCGGGCGCAACTGAAAGCCGGCGAAACCGTGCTCGTGCTTGGCGCAGCGGGCGGGGTCGGCACCGCGGCCATACAAATTGCAAAGGCGGCCGGCGCAAAGGTGATTGCCGCCGCCTCTACCGACGAGAAATGCGAGCTCTGCCGCTCCATTGGGGCCGACGCCACCATCAACTACACGACGCACGCACTTCCAAACGGTTTTCGCGATGCCATCAAGGCTGCAACCGATGGCAAGGGCCCCGACATCATTTACGACCCCGTGGGCGGTGATTTTGCCGAGCCGGCATTTCGCTCGATCGGCTGGCGCGGCCGCTATTTGGTGGTCGGCTTTGCCTCGGGTCCGATTCCATCGCTGCCATTGAATCTGACGCTGCTGAAAGGCGCGTCGCTGGTCGGCGTGTTCTGGGGCGATTTCGCCAAGCGCGAGCCCAAGGCCAATGCACAAATGATGGCTGAATTGGCGCAGTGGTACGGCCAGGGAAAGATCAAGCCCGTGATCGACAGCACGATGCCGATGGCGGAATTGAAAGCGGCCTACGCCCACATGGGCTCACGCGGGGTGAAAGGAAAACTTGTCATGGTGAACTGAGCGCGCTGCGCCCGGTTGGTTCCACGCACCCAATAAAAAAAGCCCGCATCCGCGGGCTTTTTTATTGGCGAACGCCCTGGTGGGACGTTTACTTGATCTCGAACTCGGAAAGCGACTTGCCGGCTGCCAGGGCTTCGGTAACCCAACGCGGCTTGCGGCCACGGCCACCAGACCAGGTTTCGCCGCTCGGGCCGCGGTATTTGGCCGCAGACTTGGTTCCGGGAGCCGCGTTGCCGCGCTTGACCGACCCACCGCGTGCGCTGAGTTTCAGATCGGAAGCGGTCAAACCGTATTCGGCGATCTTCTTGCGCACCTCTTCAATGACGCCCGCACGTTCTTGGTTGCGAAGGTCTTCCGCCTGCTTGCGCAATTGCGCAATCAGTTCGTCGTGCTTCTTGATCTGGGAATTGATATCGGCAAGGGTCGAAGCCATTGTGGACTCCTGAAAATTGGAAACGGGGCGGATTTTAATTCAATTCCAATTTAAAACAAGCATGCCGCTGCAAGAAAAACCCGAGATGCATCGGCGGCTCGCGGCGGCGCACAATGGAAAAAGCACCAGCGCGGGACGCTTTTATCGAATAAAAAGGGGGAATACAAGGGGTCAAGCCCCAACGGCAACAAGAGCCGGAAATGACAACGCCGGGACTGGCCCGGCGTCGATGTCCCTCGGACGCTATTGCGCAATAGCAGTCAGGGAAAGTATTGGGGTGGCTGATGGGACTCGAACCCACGACGACCAGAATCACAATCTGGGACTCTACCAGCTGAGCTACAGCCACCGAAGAGCCCGCAATTGTAGCGTCAAAAACCGGCGTTTTCGACACCGGGGCATTCAAAGACGCTTGAAAACTGTTCAACCCGCTGCCAAAGGGCCCGCCGGCGCAGCCTTCTCGATCTTGACCGAGCCATCCGGCCTTTCGCAGGTGCCGATCAGCAGGCCGCTGGCGAGCGCATGCTCGCGCAGCGCTTCGAAGATCTCGTCGCGGCCAGGCGCGGAGGAAAACGGCGGTGCGCTGCCGAGCGCGAACAACTGAAAAGCGTAGCGATGCGCACCGTGCCCAGGCGGAGGATCTGGCGGGAGCCATGCGGCCTGCAGCCCGGAGTTGCGCCCGACATGCAGGCCGGCGGCGCCTTCGTTGTCGCGGCTGGGAATGGCAGCCTCGTCGAGTTGGCCGTCGCTCGGCCGCAGCCCCACGACGATCGCATGCACCAGCGGATTCGGAGTCGGAGAATCGGCATCCTCCACCACGAGCACCAGCGAGGTTGTTTCCGCCGGCAGGTCGGCCCATTGCAGCGGCGGCGACAGGCCTTCGCCGTCGGCCGTATGGCGCGAAGGCAGCGGGCCATGGTCCACGAAAGCCACGCTGGTCAGCGCGATGGATGCCATCCCCTGCCGCATGCCGAGCGTGTTGAAAACGATCTTGTCCAGACCCGCACGCATGCCGTGCAATGCATGGCCGATGACTTCAGGCAATTTTTCGAGCATGGTTCCGGTATAGCCCCGCGCGCCGGTTCACCCTGTAGGACTCGGCTGCAAGCGAGAGATGGCTGTAGTCCGCGTCAAATTCCTCGATCCCCGACCCGATGTACTTTCCTGTTCTTGGCGCCGGTTTTGCTCCGCTATCATGATCGTCGCCCCGAATCAACCGGGCACGCTTTTACCGCTTGACTTCAATTCACCGCCAAAGGAAATTCTTCATGAGCATCGTCTGGACTATTCTGATCGGGTTCATCGTGGGTCTCGTTGCGCGGGCCGTCAAGCCGGGCGACGATTCCGCGGGCTTCATCGTGACCACGTTGATCGGCGTTGCGGGTTCATTGATCGTGACCTATGTCGGCCAGGCCATGGGCTGGTATACCGCGGGCCAGGGGGCCGGCTTCATCGCTTCGGTGCTCGGCGCGATCGTGCTGCTCATCCTGTACGGCCTCATCAAGCGCAAGAGCTGATTCCGGGCAGTGCGCACTGATGCCGCGCAAAACAAGAGCCAAGCATCATGTCTACGTGGTCGAGCTCGACGACCGCGTATGGAACCACGGCCGCTTCAGGCGGGCCAATCCCGACTATCAACTCGGCAAGCCTTTCGTCTATGTCGGAATGACGGGCCTCGACCCCGACATCCGCTTCGACAAGCACAAGGCCGGTATACAGGCGAACAGCTTCGTGCAGGAGTTCGGCCTTCGGCTGTTGCCGGCGCTCTACGAACGCTACAACCCCTTGAGCTACGAAGATGCGCGCTCGATGGAGGTCGAACTCGGCATCAGGCTGCGGGCGAACGGCTACGGCGTCTGGCAGGCCTGACCGACGCTGGGCGCCCTTTCGGGCGGGTTGTCAGGCGTATGTGATCCAGCCTTCGTAGGCTGGGGCATCCAGATGCGGCAGCGTGTTGTACGTCACGAGCATGTGGCGCTTGGGCGTAAATGCAAACTCCGTTACCGCGGTATTGCGAATACGAAGATTGAGTTCGATGGTGGTCTCGGGGCTGGTGCCAAGCACGTGCCCAACCGCCGTGCTGATCGGCCCGCCGCTCGACACCACCAGCACCTTGGCGCCATGGTGCCGATCGCGCACGTGGTCGAGCGCAGTGGTCACCCCCGCCAGAAAGTCCACATAGCTCGGCATGCCGGCGGGTCGGGTCTTGCCTTGCATCCAGGCACCCAGCCCGTCGCGCAAAAGACGAAAGTGATGCCGGTACATCTCGGGCGTGTCCGGCTTTTCGAGCTTGCCTTCATGGATGGTGGCAATGACGGCTTCGCTGTCGTACTCGTTGAGCCCCGGCCACGGGAGCACGTCATCGCGCTCCAGTCCGAGCCCCTTGGCAATGCCCTCCCAGGTCTGCCGATGGCGCTTCAGGGTGCCGGTGATCACGGCATCGAAATGCATGCCGCGCTCGCGCCAGTATTCACCCAGGCGCACCGACTGCCTTTGCCCGAGTTCGCTCAGGTTGTCGTAGTCGGCAGCGCCAAAGCTGGCCTGCCCATGGCGCACGAGGTAGAGGGTTCCCATGCACGCGATTCTGGCGACAAGCGCATTGCGCGCTTGTCCCACGTGCGACGAAATACCGGGCCGGCGTTGCGCCACTGACCCGGACGCGACACCGTTCGCGTGCAGGTCAGCGTGCGACCGGCAGCGTGTCGGCTGGCTTCGGCACGAGGATCTCGGCCTTGAAGCGTTCCTTCAGCATGTTGTAGTACGCAACGTCCTCCGCAGCGGCCACCGATTGGCCGACCTGCGCGTTCTCCTGCTGCGCCTGCTCAGGCGCCGAAGGCGTGCGCGGAACAACCTTGGTCACGCGAACCACTGCATAGCCCTGGGTACCCAGGTCGACACCCACGAGCGCGGGCAGCTTCGACGCATCCGCGCGCAGCGCGGCATCGATGACCGTGATCGGCTGGTTCTTCGATTCGCGGCGCGAAACCGTGACCGGTGCGCCAAAGGTTGCGCCGTCGGCCTTTGCGGTCCAGGCAGCGAGCTTGGCTTCGCCCTCGGTCTTGGCCAGCACCGCTGCGCGCTCGGTCACAAGCTGCGCGCGGATCTTGTCTTTGACTTCGGCCAGGGGAATCGGATGTGCGGGCGAATATTGCGTTACGCGGCCAGATGCCAGCTGGTTCGAGCCGACCTCGATGGCTTCGGTGTTCTGCTTGCGCTCCAGCGAATCGGGCGCAAACAACGCGCTCAGGAAATTACGGCTTGCCAGCGGGCCGGTGGCACCCGGTGCTGGGGTGCGGGCAACATTGGCGGCCGTCTGGATCGTGAGCTTCAGCTTTTCAGCCGCGGGCTTGAGGCTGTCCGGCTGCTGGTACACCGCATCGGTGAAGGCTTCCGCGGCCTTTGCGAACTCCTGCGTTGCCTGTTGCGCACGAACGTCGTTCTCGATGGTGGCGCGCACCTGCTCGAACGGGGGCACCACGGCAGGCTTGATGTCGGTCAGGCGAATGATGTGATAGCCGAACTCGGTTTCGACCAGGTCGCTGATGTCGCCCTTCTTGAGTGCGAACATCGCATCGTCGAAAGGCTTGACCATGGCGCCGCGGGTCACGAAATCGAGGTCTCCGCCCTTTTCGGCAGAGCCCGGGTCTTGAGAGTTCTTGCGCGCAACGTCGGCAAATGTGGCCGGAGCCTTCTTCACTTCGGCCAGCAGCTGCGCCGCTTTTGCCTTGGCCTTTTCGCGGTCGGCTGCCGACGCGCTGGCCGGCGCGGTAATGAGAATGTGGCTCGCGCGGCGCTCTTCCTTGGTACCGAAGCGCGCCTTGTTCTGTTCGTAGTAGGTCTTGAGATCGGCCTCGTTCACCGACACGTTCTTCTTGGCTGCCTCGAGGTCGAGCACCAAGTACTCGATGCTGGCCTGCTCTGGGGCCTGGAACTGCGCCGTGTGGTCCTTGTAGTAGGTCTCGATGTCGGCATCGCTGACCGTTACCTTCGACGCGAAGCTCTCCGGAGCGAAGCGTGCCACCTGGATTTCACGGCTGTCGTAGAAAGCATTGATGGTGGCGGCTGCCAGCGCGGGCGGCGTGAATGCCGTGCCCGAAATGCCCAGCAGCACCTGCTGCGTTGCCAGGTCGGCACGCATCGAGGCTTCGTACTGCTCCGGCGTGCGGCCGGTCACGCGCTGAAAGGTCTCGCGGTCGAACTTTCCGTCGGGTGTGCGGAATGCCGCAAGGCCCGAATCCTGCGCGAAGATGCGGGACAGCCGCTCTTCGGAAACGGTCATGTTCGCCTTGGCTGCAGCCGCCGCCAGCACGCGGTCGCGCACCACGCGCTCCAGCGTGGCATAGCGCATCACATCGGAATCGAGCAGCGTCGGATCGACGTTCGGCGACTGCTGGCGAATGCGGTCGACCTCATTGCGGTGCTGCACGTCCCATTCGGAGCGGGTGATGTTGTGGCCATCGACGCGCGCAACCTTTTCCTCATTGCCGGAGCCCTGGTAGCGGTCCACGCCAAAGAGGACGAACGAGGGAATGATCAGCAAGAACAAGAAAATCATGACGATCTTGTTGTACTTGCGGAAGAAATCAAACATGCTTGAACACTCTCTTGCGACGGATGTCGAACGGCAATAAAAAAGGCGAACCTGTGTTCGCCTTTAGATCGGTGGTGGTGGGTGCTGAGGGGCTCGAACCCCCGACCTACGCCTTGTAAGGGATAAGAATCCCATTGTGAATCAACGACATAGAAGACCCGCCAACCAGTCGCTACCAACTTAGGCGCGTAGCGACGGGGGATTCTACCCGCCGCCAGCTAAGGAGTGCCCCGCCAAGAACGGAGGGGCACCTCGGAGGAATACCGGCCGGCGGGGCCGGCCGGGCATCATCACTACCAGTTCAAGCCAGGCCGTTGAAGGATAGGCAGCTGCGGCAAATGGCGCAGCAGTTCGAACGTTGTCTTGTCCGCAGGGGTGCGCAAGGAAGCATCGCGCAGCACAGTAGCGGGCACGATCTCCACAGGGACAAACTCATCATCGTTCAGCACGAAGAAGCGCATTCCAGCGTGAATTCGTGCAATGGTTTCATCGACCGTCGAGCGCCAAACCACTTTGCCGTTGGTCATCGCACCGAGTTCGACGAGCTGCGGCGACGGTTTGTTTGCATCCACATAGGATGCGTGGGTTATTACGATCTGCATTTCAGTGTCCTGATTCCGATAGACAAAAAGAAACGGCTCTACGTGCAGATCGTGCGAAGATCAGTTTGCTATCCCGGATCTCACAAGGTCCACAGCCCCCGAACCGTCAAAAGTTTGGGCCAGAAGCCGGCTCCCCTGCCAGGGAGACCGGTTTTCTGCGTTCTGGGCCCATCGTATCTAGGGTGCCGAGGGTCTACAAGCCACTACAGGTAGTGTTTTGTTGACCATTGATTTCTATGGGATTTTTCTCTATAGGGCACACGTCCCATCGGTGCCGCGTGAACAATGCCCAGGGGTCGCGCAGGCCGCGTGTGGCGTGGCTTACAAGACGATTTGGGCCTGCAAGGCGCATGGTTGCTGCGTCTTGCCTGTGCTGCTCTCCAATCCATCGGCTCTGGCGCAGCGCATCGCTACGCGTCTCCCGATAAATAAAATTAACCCCGATCGCCTTGGCGGTCCTAGATTTGCCGCGTTTTAACACCGAGTTGTATTTTCCTCACGCTTTTCCACGACACAGAAGCGCCCCGAGCTATCGCTTGAACCGCTCGGGCGGGATCGCACCCTTCCTCTTCACCTTCACCCAGTCGCTCGAGCGCACGCCAGGTTGATAGATGCTGTCGGCGCGCTTGGCCACGAGGCCTTCCAGCTTCAGCGGGATCACGGCTTCCTTGAACAGCTGCGCGGCGCCGTTCTCGAAGTGACCCACGTACATGATCGACGGCGGTGGTTTCTTGAGCAATTTCGCGAGCGCGGCCTTGCGCTTGAGCAGCGGCTGCAGCGTGATGTCGATGCCGCGGTGCACCAGCAGGTCGAAGATGCAGTAGACGACATCCGGGCATCCCGGATATCGGCGCCGGCGGCGCGCGCGGTCCTGCAGCTGGTTGAAGTCGCTGCGGCCCAGCTCATCGAGCACGCAGACCTCGCCGTCGACGATGCACTCCCCAGCCTTCACGAGGGCCAAGCTTTGCGCGACCTCAGGAAACCACTTCGTCGCGTCGGTGCCATTGCGCGTGCGCAGGTGCACGGCTCCGTCGAACTCGGCGACCAGTCGATAGCCGTCCATCTTCAGCTCGTAAATCCACCCCGGCTGGTCGAGGTCTAGCGGCCGCTCGTCGAGCAACATCGGCGGATAGTCGTCCAGCGAGAGCATGCTCCAAGGTCCGCCGCACGTAGGAAAGTTGCTGTCAGGAAAAGGCGGCAAACCGGCATGGCTCCGGACCTTCGATGCTGTCATCTTGGGGAAACGTGGGGCCTTCCCGCGCGCCTCAGGAGAACAAGATGGCAGACGACCCCAAGAAGACCGGCCTCGACCGCAAGCTGATCGCAATCGACGAGCCGCACGAGGTGCGGTCGTGGATGGAATCACTGAAGTGCTCGGAGACCCAGCTGCGTGACGCGGTGAAGGCTGTCGGCAATTCGGCCGAGGCTGTTCGCGAATACCTGGCCGGGAAGCGCTGATGGGCCACATTCGGCGCATTGCCGTCCACGTCGACGAGCCGGACCCTGGGCACTTCTACTGGGTGCACATGGAGGAAGGCGACGACGCCAGCCAGTGGGTAGAACTCGAATCGGCCGATGAGCCCTACGACTTGTGGATCGAGGCCCTGCAGGCCGGCATGCGGGCGCTGGTGGGCTATGCGCCAGATGAGCGCATTGGTCCCCGCGCCGAGGGGGAAGATGAAGACCTGCCACCCATCGGCATCCCCCTTGGAGGTAGTTGATCGACGAAGCGCTGGGCGCTATGCCAAGACCGCTGGCGCGGGCCCGCCGTCAAACACCTCGACGGGCGCCAGCTTCAGGAGTTGCTTCGCCTCTTCGACGGTACCGGCCAGCCAGGTGTCGAACTCGTGGACCTCGAGCGGTATCACGGACCGCTTGTCCTGTTTGTCGGAAGCCAGCTTCGGATCCGGCTTGTGCATGCGGCTCATCAGGGGGTGCGCGTCCGCGTTGATGGTGAGCATCGTGTAGCTCTCGTGGATCTCATCCGTGGCCTTGTCGGTCCAAGTGTTCCAGAGGCCCGCCAGTCCCCAGGGCGCCCCGTCCGCGCGCCTGAACTGCCACCAGACGTTCTTCCCCGTTTCCCAGTTCGGCTCATCGAACGCAGCCGCCGGAATGATGCAGCGCTGCCCGCGCTTCCACGGGTCCTTGTAGCTGGCCTTCGCCTCGAGTTCTTCGCTCCGCGCGTTGTTCGTCGGGTACTTCAGCTTCGGCTCCTTGGCGAACCATGGGATGAGGCCCCACTGCCCGGTGACCAGCTCCCGTTCGTAGCCCGTCACGTCCTTGGCCCGGCGGATGAAGGGCCCGTGCGTGCGCGGGTAGACCGCCTTCACCCAGCGGGGCGGGCCGTTCTGGCGAACGTGCCAGAAGCTCTCGATCTCGTAGTCGTCGGGGGAGATGTAGCGGTTGCACATGGCCGGATTCTGCGACGATTTAATACTGTATGCTTATAAGGGGTATCCCATTAGCTCCAGAGTCTCTGGATAACTGGATGTATATCCAGTTATCCTATCCCTTTTGCTTCGGCTTCGCACCAGCCTGGATCACGTCTTCATAGGTCACCGGCGCGGTGATCACGGCCTGCTGCAAAAGTCGATAAAACAGCAGGCCGCGCGAGCCCGAGGTTCGGCGGTTGAAGCGAAAGACGAACTCATCGAGATAGGCGTCCAGATGCTCCGGCTGAACCGAGCCATGGTGCGTGCCCAGGATCCAGCGCTTAACCAGCGCGGCCACGCGGTGCACGCCAGCCATCGAGACATGGGCGGGCACGTCTGAGCCGAGCATGACCGTGCGCTGGTGCCCATAGCCGAGGTCTTGCAACGACCGGTAGGCGGCCGATCCATCGGTGCGCACCTGGGCGCCAGGCTCAATGGCATCTTGTACGAACGGAATGACATGGGCATCAGAGTCCTTGGCGATGCGACGTAGGCGAATCCGCCCGAATCCCTTGGGCTCCAGCATCTCCACCGCGAGGACGACCAGCACCTTGGGGGTATTGTTCTTGCGCCCTGCAGACGAGAGCGGGTCTTCGCGATCAGTGAGCGCCAGATAGGTTTCGTCGACCTCCACGATGCCCTTGAGGCGACTGCGATCTGGCCGCACCATGGCACGGCGGAACCGGTGCAACATCATCCAGGCGGTCTGGTAGCTGCCCAGGCCGAGGACGCGCTGCAGCCCCAAGGCGCTGACGCCTTGCTTCTGGTTGGTCAGATACCAAGCCGCGGCCAGCCACACGCGCAGCGGCGTGCGGGTCTTGTCGAAGATGGTGCCGGCCGTCACCGTGGTCTGGTGTTGGCAGCCACGGCACATCAGGCGGGTGCGGCTGGCGCGGTACGCCTCGCCAATGCTGGCGCACTTCGGGCAGACGAATCCGTTGCCCCAACGCAGCCTCTCCAGGTACGCCAGGCAGTCGTCCTCGGTGGAAAACCAGTCGAGGAATTCGTTCCAGGTCTGGGGGTAGTCCTTGCCCGCCGTCGGCGCTAATATCTGTTCATTCATCCAGTAGTCCGGCAATTGCTGGAGCTAAGAGGATACCCCTTATGCTTATACAGTGATTTGCAACGTTGTCCTGCTTCGAAGCCATGGGAACTGGCGCTCACGCGGCCAAGTGAGTGGCGAGGCGGGATGCCGCGGCTGGCTGGATTTCCGCAAAGCGAACCCTGCTCACTACGGTCGCTCTTGGCAGGCCCGGTTGCTCAATCCCAAAAACCTGGAAGCCGACATGCTGCCGGTGCTGCAGTACGCGCGCGTGCTCACGATCAAGGACGGCGGCGTGCTGATCGACGGCCAGGAGATCTCCTTCCGCGGCGTCAAAAGCAAGCCCGTGCGCACCCGGCAGACCTGGTGGTGCGTTGTCCACGCGGAGGAAGCCTACGCTGCCTTGGACCGCATGAACCCCGCCTGCTCGACCGGCTTCCACGTCAATGATGACGATGACGCAGGCATCCGCGTCTTGCCGAGATAAGGTGACGCCCGGCTGCAAGAGCGCGACACAGGTTGATTTAAAGTTAGTTACAGCCTACACGGTCATTTTTTTACAAGACTGAAATTCACTTGACCACAGGCACACCGCACAGCCTCGGCGCTGCCTTGGGACGGCGTTGAATAGATCACACCAAGGCAGGAGGCACAGTTAAATACCTGAACAAGTTTCTTGTAAGCGTCGACTACCGGCGCGAAATCATTCTTGTGTAAATTCGCCCATTCGTTGTAATGGACAGCCGCGTTTACTTGCCATTGCTCAACGTTAGAAACCTTGGCAGCATCTATAACTGCAACCTCTAGATCAAGCAACTCCTGAGGGAATTGCCGCCCCCAAGACTGAGCTGCCGCCTTAGCGGCCGAAATCGATTTTCTGAATTTGGCAACAGCAGCAGGAAGTAAGTCACCTAAATTGTACCGAGCATCGCCGCTGAATTCTACAGGCGCCCTTAGGCTGTGACACACCTCCTTCGCGAAATATTCCAAGTAGTGACGAAGAAGCGCTGCTGCGTCCCGGACATTATTCTTGGTCAAATGATTCTCGATCTCCAACCATACGTCGCGGTCGTCCCACTCGGTCGGTCCAATATCAACATTCCAAGTGCGAAAATGGATTGAGTGCTTTTGGTCCACCAAACCTACCGTCTTCATGTGCTTCAGCCAAATGTCATCATGCGTAGTAAATATAAACTGCGTCGTAGGGAATTGACTTTTTAACATTTGACTGACTTCTCGTCGGTGACCCGCATCTACCGACATTAATACGTCATCGAGCACCGCAAACGTAAATCCGTCGCCCGCCAAATGCCTCATCAAAGCCAAATAGAGACATAGCCCCATTCCATCTTGGTGCCCTTCGCTATGATAAGCGCTGGGCGGAAAGAATCCGCGGCCGTAAAAATCAACATCAAACCCGAGCTTGTTAAGTGACGGCTGAAGCTTGGCCTCAAAATTCGCCTCGTCATCGCTATTCACCATGCGATAAAGTTCTCTGAAGGTGCCTTCAACGCTTTTGTAGATCGTTTCTAACGAAGATGTAGTAACACGCCCGTAAGCTTCGGAAATCTTTTGGGCCATTGCAAATTCAGCATCCGCAGCGCGCCAGTCGCGCGATGCCCTCTGATAGCTCTCAAATCTTTCCTGCGCCAAGGCGAGGTTCACGCGAGCATTCTCCTGAGCGCTCGCTTCCGGCAAATCTCTGACGGCCGTATAAATTTGCTCGAACTCCGCCATCGCTTCAGCAGAAATTTTCCCGCCCCCCTCAACGGCAGCGATTGAGTCAGTCATCGGAAGCAATTTCCTCAAGCTGTCCTCTGAGTTTTTCAGGCGTGTGACGTATTGCTGCAATGCCCCAACTGCACGCACTGGAACAAGTTGACCGCCTAAACTAGCCGCGAGTTCGGCGCAAGCTCTAAGAGCTTGAAAGGCGCCAACTATCGACCTCAGCTGCTCATCTAACTTTCGTCGGCGAGCAACGACTTCCTCAAATTTACTTATTTTCTTTTGCAATATTTCCGTAAATTCTTCGGAGTCCCAACGGGTATCACACACCGGGCAATTTTCCCCGTCGAAGTTTTCTAAAGCCTTTTCCAAGAAAGCAGCCTGAGAACTATCACGTAGATACGCCTCATCAGCCTTCAAGGCTTCCAGCTCACTTTGTGCGTCGCCCAGCTTACCCAAAAAAACATCAGAACTGATGTAGTCAATCCATGTCCTGAAAGTTGCCAAATCGTCCAGAGCTGCTTTCTTTGCAATTTTCACTCGCGGCACAGCGTCAGCTTCACCAGGTTCTACCCCTTGATTAAGCACTGAATCTTTTTCGAGCGCCTGGACGGGTGCGAGGCGAAGGACATTACGATATTCATTCACCTTTTCCAAGATTGCCGCAGAATTTAGCGCAGGCAGGGCCAAGCCACGTATAAACTTCTCCCCCTCTATCTTTTTAGCGTCAGCTGCTGATCTGAGTTGCGCTTTCGACGCGTTTGCTATTTTTGAAAATAATCCACGCAGATGCTCAACTTCGTTAAGGCGCAATAAGGCTTGCACCTCTTGCGATCGCTTGGCAGGCTCGGCCAATACGTATCGGATGAGCTCTCTCCGAGATAGAACGAATTCCGGATGAACTGCCACATCATCGAATATTTTCCGGATGGCGGGCTCGTCCGGAACGATCAAAGGCTTCTTTGCGTCGTGTACGTTTCGCGTGATCGTGGCAGTTTTATTCAATGACGGAATATTTACCGTGAGTTCAACGACCGCCAGCTTGGGCTTGGTTCGGCTGTCGACGTGTGGTCCATGCTCTCTAACCGACAGCGCCCCTGTTCCTTGCCCCGACAGTCGAGAAATATTGCCAGTCAAGGCAAAATCTAGAGCATCTACGATCCCGCTCTTCCCCGTTCCATTGGGACCGCAGATAGCAAAATTCTTCCCGCCCAGCGCCAGCTTCAAAGACCGGACGCCCCGAAACTCTTTAATCACAATGCTTTCAACATTAATCATAATTAAATTCCAAACATTGCGATTTTCAAATCCAGTTCAGACGGCTTGCCCCCGAACACAACTTTTCTCAAATTGGAAGCAATCTCTTCCGTTGCAGCATCCTTCCCCAGCTCATCGAGGAATTGACCGATGATCTGATGCGCCACACTGCCATTACCGGGCTGAACTGACACTGCTGACTGTTCAAAAAGAGGCTCGGCGGCTTGCGTGGAGGGCTCGGCAACGGTCGCGACCGCAGGTTCAGTAGGCTTGCGAGTTATGTGCTGTGAAATCATGGGGTCTCATCAAAAAAGGAGTGAGCCAATGAAACACATCTAGTCACCTTTAGCAATCATCGGTTTCAGGGAGCTCAGCACTCTGAACCCACCCGGTTCAACCCGCCTTCATCGCGGCTTCGGCGCCATAAGTCCGCGGTCATTGCCGACGATCCCGAGCAGCAGCCCTATTTGGGCGTCTCGCTGCTCAACAACGATGCGACCTCGCTCAAGTAGCTCTGCACCTCGCGCAGCCAGGTCTCCGAGGACCGCGGATCGATCTGCGACACGCTGGCAGGCAGCGGGGTCGCTTGCGGCTTCGTCCCGATCACGGGCGGCGAAGGCGGCGAACTGCTGGCGCATCCGCTCAGCATCACCAGCAGCAGCGCGGCGGCGGCCATCGAGCACGGCCAGTTTCTTTTCGTAGGCATTGACGTTTTCCTGTTGGGCTTTGGCATGGGAGGCCTGCATCGCAAGCACGCGCTGCAGGTCATCGAGCGCGGCGAGCGCGCGGCGCGTGTTCTCGGCCTGGCGGTCGAGCTTTTCGTCGGAGAGGGCTTTCTGCGCTTTGGCGACCGCCGCCCTCGCCTTCAGTACCTGCGTGCGCTCCACGCCCACCACGGCAAGCGCCAGCGCGAGCAGCAGCGCCCACAGCCACGAAGGCACGATGTCGAGCAACTTCATTTGCTCAGCACCTTGTACGCACGCGCAGTGATCGCCTTGCGCTCCGCGAGCTTCAGGCGCGCCGGGCCATTCACGCGCCCGGTGACCTCATAGATATCGCCCCGCTCTGCCGCCGGCAGGCAACCCTTGTACTCGGCAAAGAACCAACATGCCGTAAGCGCGGCGTGCATCGGCTCGAGCACGAGTGCCGGATTGCCCACGTAGTCGAAGTCCAGCGCATCACTGGCTGCTTTATAGGCCGCCTCCCAGGTGAGCTGGATCAAACCGCGGCCATGAAAACCTTTGTAGCGCAAGCTGCTCAGAGCAGCGGGCTTTCGCACATAGTCCTCCGCCCGATACCCGCCCTTCACAAACAGGCTCGGGAAGATGTCGCGAAGCCGGTCTGCAGAGGTGTAGCTAAGACCCTCTTCCACCGCCGAAAGTCGACCCTCGCGGCCTTCGGACTCGATGGCCACTTGGCCGAGGAAACACGCAGCCACCGCAGCCGACGTGATACGGAAGCGGCTCATGCCATCGTTCAGATGACACGCGTAGCGCTCCGAATTGGCGCGCGTGGCGCCCGTGCAGTCAACAAGGGTTTGGACATCGATCATGGCTTTCTCGGCTCCTTCGCCGCGGTGAGGTTGTTCAGGTTCATGGCGTGACGCCGGCACAGCGGAGGTACAGCGCAACGATGGCTTCGGTGTGCTGGCTTCTCTGCGCGGTAGTGGGATTCGTCGGAAGCGTCGGGAGCGGCGGACAGTCGCGCGCCACGGGCGGCTGCGTCGCGCACGCCTGCAACGCCAACACCAACAGGGCGGCCGCTGCTCTTCTCATGGGCGACCCCCTTGGAGCTTCTCGTTCGCCCGCTTGATGGTGTTGTTCACCGCGGCGGCTGGTGGTGGCGGCGCCGGCGCAGTGGTGGCTTTGGCTGCGGCCTTGGCTGTGATTGCCGCCGAGGTCGCGGTCTTGGCCGCGGCTCCCACCTGGTCGGCCGCCTCGCCCACCGCTTCTGCTGCGCTCGACGTTGCTTTTGCTGCGTCCGAGACGGCGCCGGCAGCGCTTTCAAGGCGGAGCCCATAGGCCTTCTGAAGTCTCGCGATCTCTTCGAGGGACGCCTGCCGCTGCTGCTGCACACCGACGAAGTAGCCGATGCTCACGCCACCTCCAAGAAGGCCGCCAATCACGACGCATGCATTGAAAACATGGCGGATGGAACGGGGCAGTCGCTTGGTTGGCTCGAGCGGCGACAGGTCGCTATCAACGGGGTGCATGAATTTGCTCCTGAAGTTTTCGAACTTGGTCCCGCAGACCGAGCATCTCTGCGCTTTGCAACTCCAACTTTTTGCTCTGTGCCTCGAGCTGAGAGTTCTGCTGTGCAATCAGCTTGGTCATCTCCGCCATTTGCCCTTCCATGCGTGCGAAGGCCTCGCGCACTTCATTGCGCTCTTCGGCGAACTTGTCGGCCCGCAGCGTCATGGCAACAAGCGCAGCGTCGGAGCGCTCCGCAACACTTCGCCAGTGCGCGATGGCCGAGACGTTCGCCTCGGTGTTCGCGCCCTCGAGCTGGCGCTGCCCGCGCTGATTCCAAAGATAGAGAGCCACCGCGACGGCCACGGCGCCGGCGCCTCCGAGCACGCCCTTCAGCTCGGTGAATACTTGGATGAAATCGCCCATTGATGTCTCTCTAAATTTCGAACTGCACGGGCGGCATGTCGGCGGGCGCATCGCCCTCGATCACGCCGTCGCGCACATACACCTCGGCGCCGACCACGCGCGGCCCCACGCCGCGCGCCGTCAGCACACCGCCACCGGGCAGCACCAGCCGCGCGACATCGCCATCGATGCCGGTCACGGTCGCGATCACCAGCCGCTTGGGCGGCAGCAGATCCAGAAAGACGCTGTAGGGATTGCGGCTCATGCTCAGGCCTCCACATGCGTTTCGACGGTGAGCGTCTGCCGCAAGGTCGGCCAGGCCTCATCGAGCGCGACACCGCGCACCAAGCCCAGCCGCGTGGCATCGCCGCCGTCGTAGCGCACGAGCGAGCCGGGAAGAATCAGGCCTGTCTCGGCGAGCACCGGCATGCGCAGGCTGACGTGCGCCTGCCGGCCCGTGTTGCTCAGCTCCGCCACGCCGCGCTGCATGACGGCATCGGCGTGCGTCATGAGCGGATGCACGACCATGGGCGCCGCGTAGTCGCCTGCGGTGCCGCTGCGCGTGATGTCGCCCCGCACGCCCGAGCCGGACGCGCCATAGACGAACGCGCGGTTGAAGGCCGGCCGCCGGACCCATTCGATGCCTTCGACCGAGACAACATCGGCGGGCAGCACGTAGTCGGGCGTGAGCGTGTGCCACATCCATGGCGCCGCCGGATAGCGCGGCAGGATGCGCAGCGTCGGGTCGGTGTTGTGCGGCTGCACGATGGCGCCGGCGGCCGTGGCGATGTCGAGCACGGCCGCGATGGGCGTGCCCTGAAAGGCCCAGGTTTCCCCGGGCACGAACCAGTCGCCGATCCGGTAGTCGATGGCCCAGTCGTTATTAACCCCGTTAATAGTCATCGCCAGTGCCATGAGCTGCGCCGCCGTGCGCCCTGCCGCGGAGGCAAAGTGCTGCTCCGACACATACGGCCGGTCTAGCAGCGCCGCGCGGCCCTTGCCCCGCACGCGAACCTCGGCACGCGCAAAGCGACGCTCCCGCGCGGGGACATCGGCCACCAGCCGATAGGGCACGCCGTTGACCATCGCGAGCAGCTCGGCCGGATCGCCGTTGCCGTCCTCCTGTACCAGCGGCAGCGCCGAGCCCGGCAGCGTGGCGCTCCATTGCCAGGTCCACGAGTCGGCATCGAGCGACATCGAGAACCCCCGGGCTTCGATGATGTCGCCACTGTCCACGCGCGTGAGCGCGATGCTGTTTTCCACGGAATAGACCTCCAAGACGGGCACGACAACCGTCTGCCCGGTGCCGGGCGGCGACCCATGCCGCTCGCAAACAAAAATGAGCGTCGTGCTGTACTTCTGCCGCTCGCTGAAAACGAGCGTCGTCGAGGGCACATAGCAAGGGATCTCGACCGGCGGCTCGTTGACCGCGCGGCCCGGTAGCGGCGCCATGGCGGCCTGCCACCGCGACACGCGCCCGATGTCGAGCTGCACCGCGGCGCCGAAGCCCGCCTCATGTCGCTGCTCGGCGCGCACGGCCTCCTGCCAGCGCGCTCGCACGCCGCGGCGCAACCGCTCGGCCCCCTGATGCCGAATGGCGACCGGCGCCGTTGCCACGCGCATGGCTTCCTGCCAGCGTGCCGCGGCGCCAGTGCGCACCCGCACCGCCTCTTGATGGCGCAGCACGACCGCGGCGCCCAGTTGGCTGGCCGCCTGATGCCGCAGCGCCGCGGCGCTACTGGTGCGAAGCACGTCCTGCCAGGCCGGCGCAACGCCGACGACCAGCGGTGCGGCCTTCTGCCACGCGGTCGCGCGGTAGGCACGCGCGCGTTCAGCGCCTTGGTGCCGCGCCAGCGCGCCGCCTTCAATCTGCTGCGCGATCTGCCAGCCGGCCGACACCTTGCCCACGAGCGGGCGCGAAACCCCACTCGAGTAGCTCGACGTGCCCCGCACCATGAAGGCCGGCAGCGGGATCGATCCGCCGGCGGTCGCATAGGGCGGCATCGTGACCACGGCCGCGCCGAACACCATGAAGGCGGGCAGCGGGATGCGGCCGAGCGCGTAGGCCGCGGTGGCGGTCGCGTCGGGCTCGCCGAAGACGAGGACGTTCGGCGGCCCGTCGAGAGGCGGCTTCCGGAAGATGAGGTCCTCAAGCACCGAAGACCACCTCGCCGATGAAGAAGGTTCCGCCCTGATAGAGCTTCGCCTCAGGGTCGCCCTCGGGCGGGTTGACCACGACGAGCTTCACCTGCCCGGTGCCCGAGGGACCGCTCATGCTGAAGTCGGCCACCCAGGTGCCGTCCGCCAATTCCACGCGGCCCCAGGTCGCAATGCCAGTCGCGAGCGCCAGGTCGCCCGCGCTGTCGGCCTGCGTGAGCGCTAGCTGCCCGTTGTCCACGGTGCCGGCGGGCAGCGCCAGCGCGGCCGAGGCGAGCAGCGTCGCAATGGCGCCCCCCTCGGCCGGCTGCACGCCTCCACACGCCAGGAAGCGCGCCCCGGTGCCCAGGTACGCGAGCAGGCCAGGCCCGCCCAACATTGCATTGATGGCGAGCAAGTTCATGGCATCAGCTCCACCTTGCCATTGGCAAGGCTCAAGCCATCCGTGACGACAGCGCGCTTTCCATGGTCGAGGTAGTACGCCAGGACGGTGTAGCTCTGCAGCTCGTCGACATACTGAAAGTCGTAGCTGCCGTCCGCCGCGCTCCACTGCTCGCGGATCACCAAGCCATCGGCTTCGCGCACCAGTCGCACGCGGCACCGATACGGCTTGTTGAGCGGGTTGACGTAGTCGAGCGTGACGCCTCGCACGCGGCCAACGCCTTGACCGCGCACCCCGGTGAGATAGTCCGGGCGTGCTCGAAAGAAGGGCTGTGCCTTCGTCGAACCGTAGGGCATGACGATGCTCATGGCCGAGGGAACACGAACGAGCTCAGATGTGCGCACGTACGCGGCGTCAAGCTCGATCAGTGAGTGCGTTTCCTCCGCCTCGCGGACTTGAATCCAATTGAAGTAGGAAGTGCTGTTGTACGTCCGCACCCCGACTTCGCCAGCTCCGGCGAAGGTCGTGTCGGTACCCGTCAGCTTCAACACACCATTCACATAGACTTTGTACGTCGACCCGACCATGGACACTCGCAGGGTCCAATCCCCAGACCCCGATAGCCCGTGCGGGGTCGCTGCGATGGTCGTATAGACAGGCGTGGCGTTGTTCGAACCGTGGCTGATGTACACGTTTCCCGCGCCAAGACCGACCACATAGCCATAGCTATCGTTGGCCGCCCCCCAGTACGTAGTGCGGAACACAACACACGGTTCACCCTGCACGTTGGCGACGAGCGTGATGTCCACGTCCGCCATGGACGGCATGGTCGCGAACCGCACTTTTGAGTCCGTGACGGCCGCGGTGCTGAGTTGCATGCGGTATCCGTTCACCGCCACGTGGCTTCCCGGCGCTGACGAGAACACCGTCTCTCCAGCAATACTCAGATCGCGCCAATCCTTGTCGAAACGCATTTGGCCCGGGATCGCGCGCATGGTGTTCGCGGTTTTGGTCCGCACGCCCGGCCACTTGATGCCGATGAAAGCTGTCGGATACCGGTCGGACCAGGCGGCGCCATCGTCCGACCACTGCAGCACCGCGACGGCAGGAAACACGAGCCTGCTATCGGCCGATCCAAAGAGGATGTTGGTCACATCCACGTCGCCGCCGGACCCCAAATCCCATACCAACACCACGTCCTTGGCGACCGCCCACGACGCCTCGGTCGTCAGGCTGTCGTCTTTCAAGTTCGCCAATGTCCCGGATGTCGGGGCGACGTTGCTACTCAGTGTTGCCGCGGCATCCACGCGCGTGGTCTCGTTGAAAAGCTGAACTTCACTCAACGTGAGCGCCCCGCCTGCATAGGCGGCTACGACCTTCACGCGCCAGTAACGATGTGCTGCCATCGCGTTAGCGCCACGGCCCTGTGATGTCTATGAATCCAATTCCGGTGTTACCGGACAAAGGAGCGTTCGTCGGTCCAGTGGACACATCGCGGCACGAGACGGCCTGCAACACGCGGCCTGCGAGAGATCCGGAACCGGGGACCTTGTCAAGCTGCTTGAACGTGTCGTACACCTGCGATTGCGGGACGTGATAGATGCCGGGCATGTCGCCCCTGACAGGTGATACGGTGCCCGCAGTGACGTACTTATTTGAGAGGCGCATCGCCCCGTCGATGACGCTGGGAAAAGACCCGAATGTGTTGTCCTTGCCGGAAGCGAGGGGGCTGCCTTGGTTGCCTACATAGGAAAAAATAGTCTGCACAACAGCAGACCCCAGCGCCGTGTAAGACCGAGGAAATGCCGTACCGGCCGTGGAGCCACCAGAAAAAACAGCTCCATCTGGGATGGCGTTGGCGGTGGTGGCTGTCGAATAGGACAGCCCACAAGCGTAGGCATCGCCCCCTGGCTTCGCCGCCAAAATATCCCCAAAAAAACGGGTCTCGCTGCCCACGTTCGCCGCCGCGGTGGCAACCCCCACCGCAGGAGAGAAATAGAAAAGACGAGAGTCCGCATGGATTGCCCACGGATTGGCTGTGCCGTTGGCCACCGTGCTCTTGCCCCAGTAGCCGCCACCTGCAACTTGCGCGGCAATGGGGAACGGACCCACACCCGTGTCCGCGTCTGTCATCGATTCGTAGCCAATCACGCGGGCGATAGTCGTGCCCGTGTCGTCCACGCGCAGCAGCATCTTCGTGCTCGCCGGATCGAGACTGCGATACACGCCGACATTCGCCTTCGAGAAGACTTTCTCCCAGCCGGCCGGCGCGATCTTGATAGTGATCGTCCCCGAGGCCACGCCATCCGCCGCGGCGGTCGCGAACTTCACGACGCCCGCGCCAATGGCTGTCACCTTCTGTTCGCCGTTCAGCGCAGCGATGCTGCTGCCCGCCACGACGATGACCGAATCCATTTGCGCGCTGTGCGAGCCCGTGAAGCCCAGCGTCGCCACGCCGCCGGCCACCGTCAGGCTGTTGGCGCTCTTGAGGTCGAAGCCGTTCACGAGCACCGCATCGAGCAGCGCCACCAGCGAGCCGGCCGTGCCATTGAGCACGGGCGCGCCCGTCATGGTGCTGTTGAAATTCTTGACGCCGGTATCGACAACTGAAGTCATGTTCTCTTTCTCGCTCTCTCGTTAGGGGCGGTCCACGCCAATGAGGACCAGAATTTCGAAGCTGTCATCGAGCACCGTCTCGGCGCCCATCTGCACGGTGCGGATGGGCACGAAGGGAAAAGTGGCGG
Organism: Variovorax paradoxus; assembly: GCF_029919115.1. Lineage (NCBI taxonomy): Bacteria > Pseudomonadati > Pseudomonadota > Betaproteobacteria > Burkholderiales > Comamonadaceae > Variovorax > Variovorax paradoxus. The sequence goes on along the minus strand of NZ_CP123990.1, from coordinate 1,338,459 downwards.
CGATGGTGTTGAAGCGGACGAGCGCGCCGGCGGGCCAGCCGGAGCCGAAGCCGGCCGCGGGGATCGTCATGTAGGGCACGCCCGAGGGGCCGAGCGGCGAACAGTCGGCTGTGAGGCTCTGGCCGGTCACGATCTGCCCGAGGTGCTCGCCGATCAGGTTGTAGGTGTTGCCGCCGTTGTTGATCTGCATGCGCCACCGCTCGGTCACGGCGCCCTTGTTGGTGACCGTGATCGGGTGGTCGATGTCGTTGAACGTCGCATCGGCGGCGCTGCCGACGAGGCTGTCCGACCACAGGCCCGTCCATGCCTGCTGATCGAACAGCAGCGACACGCGCGCCTTCACGTCGCCCATGCGCAGACCGCTGCTCACATAGCTGTCGCCCGCGGTGTAGTCGTGGGAGATGCGGCCGGCGAACGCCAGGCGCCCATCGATGCCCACATCGGACAAGGTGAGCATGTCCTCGATGCGGTGCTCATATTCGACCGGCTGCGCATAGCTCGACACGTCCGTGAAGGTCACCGTCCCGGCATCGAGGTTGCGCGTGTAGCCCGTCTCGATGGTTACGCCATCGGCACCGATGATCCGCGCGCGGGACAGCCGCTCACGCCCTGCGCTCAGGGTCTGCCCGTTCGCGACGACGGCCGGTGGCAGGCGCTTGGTGTTGTGGATCACCGCGAGTTCGCCCTTGCGGAAAATCGGCACGCGGCCATCGGCCGGCAGGCGCACCGGGTCGAGGCCCAGCAGCGTGGCATCGACGGGCAAGGTGATGAAGGCCACCGCGTTGTAGCGGATGGTGCTGGCGAACACCGGCACGGGCTTCCAGATCTTGCCGTCGCTGCCCACCGCATCGGGCGAATACCAGATGGCGCTCTCGTTCCCCGCCGCGGTCACCCAGTCGCCGAAGCGCACCTTGCCGACACCGGTCGCATGGTCGAAGGTGCCGTGCACGTTCGTGCCGTTGAGGAAGCCGGCGGCATCGGCCGTCACGTTGATGGTGCCGCCGTTGAGCTTGGTGGCGAGTAACTGCAGCGAGCCCGGGCTGATCGGTGCCACCGGCGTGCGGAAGACGACGTACTCCACCGGCTGGCCGTCGAGCGTGGTCAGCAGGCTGTTCACCACGACCGTGCTCGACGCCGTCGCCGGCCAAGTGTTGAGCGAAGCCAGGTTCGTGGCGTAGTCGTAGGTGCCGGCCAGCGTGGCGGCGCCCGTCGCCGGGTCGAGGTCGGTGTACAGGGCGCCGGCGCGGTCGAAATAGGTCTTGCCGCCCAGCGTGAAATTCACCGTGCCAGGCACGCCCGGCTCGCTGAAGTTGGGCAGCAGCTTGATGGAGAGCTTCGGCTGATTGAAAACCTGCGTCTTCGTGGAACCCGCGCCCGCCACTCGGAAATTGGCCGTCACGAGCGCCGACGAGTCCGCCGGCAACGAGGCGTTGAGCACCGCATAGGTGTAGCCGGTAAGCGTGTTGCGATAGAAGCCCGGCAGGTTGGGCGAAAGGACTGTGCCGAGCACGCCCTGCGGGTTCACGGCCCATTGCGGTACGGCCACGCTGACGACAGTTTCCGGGAACAAGGTCGCCACGCCGGTGGCATAGACCAGCGTGCCGAAGGTCACGCCGAGCCCGTCCTTCAGATTGCCGGCGCCGTCGTCGGTCACCGTCTTGGTGGCCGCGAAATTCTGCGGCACCCACTGATCGGCCGGCACGCCGCCGGTGGACTGGAGCACGAGGTTCCAGTCGAGCGCGAGGGAACGCGGCGCAATGTTGGTCTGCCCCAAATTGAGCGTGATCGAGCCATCGACATTGCGCGCAGGCGCCGCGAAGGTCTTCGAGGATGGCTCGCCGTGGCTGTAGCCCACCGTGAAGGCGACCGCAGAGCCCGGGAGCACGTTTGGCCTCACCTCGATGGTGCTGCTTGCATAGGACACCGGGCCGGTGGCGTCGCCGGTGAGCGCGCCGCTGCCGTTGTCGCTGGCATGGCGCGCGGCCCCGTCGTTCCAGTCCACCGACACCGTGCCCGATTCGGCCGCCTGGTTGTCGAGCGCCAGCATGATGGACAGCGCCGACGTGAGCGTGCCGCTGCGGTCCTTGTAGTTGACCTTCGCGGCCCAGGTGTAGATCACCTCGCTGCCCACGTCCGGCAGCACGCCGAGCGTAGGCAAGACCGTGCCCGTCGCATAGTCCACGGTGCCGCTGCCAATGCTGGAGCTGGCCCCCGACAGGCGACCGCCGCCGTCGTCGGCCAGTTCGTACCAGTTGCCGCCGGCACGGTAAGCGACCCGCAGCGAGCCGGGCGCCGGCGGCGGCAGGATGGTCAGCGGATAGTTGATGCGCCGGCTCTCGACCGTCACGATGATGGACGCCGAGTCGGCCAGCTCGATGGGCGCGCCGGCCGGCCGGAAGGTGATCGTCTTGTTTCCGCCGATGGCCGGCGCATCGCTCGCGAAGGCCATCGAGCCGCCGGCATAGTTGACGCTGCCGATGGTCAGGGCGCCGAGCTTCAGGCGTCCGCCGTCGTCAGTGAGCGTGCCGGCAGTCGTAGCCACCGAAAGCGAGCCCGGATAGACGGGGTTGCCCACCACGATGATCGAATTCGGCCCGAAGACCACGCCCGTGGTGAGCGACACCGTGCCGGCGTCAGACGCAACAAGCGTGGTTGCCGAACCCGCCGCGCTGGTGTCCACGATGGGAATCTCGGTCGTGGCGCTCGGCACGAGCTGCGTGTCGATGTGCTCGACAACGGCCGACAGGTCCCCGGTTGCGACGTTCTGCGCGAGCTTGGAAATCCCGTAGAACTTCGAGGCGTTGGCGACCAGCATCTTGTTGATCGCTGCCGCGGTGGGGGTGCGCTCGAAGAGACGGTTCGCCGGCGTGCCGGTGTAGTCGTTCTTCAGCCCGTCGACCAGCTCGCAGACGCACACCTGCGCCGGGTAGTCCACAAACGTACCGCCGGTGCTGTAGCTGTAGGTGCGCTGCTCGACGGCCACGTCCGCGACACGCACATACTCGACCTTGCCGCCGCCGCTGATCTGCAGCGTTCCGTTGATGTTCGGCGGCGTGGCACCGGGTCGCTGGAAGATCTGCAGCGAGCGCTGCCCCTGCACATGGTTGGACAGCAGATAGCCATTGAACTCTTCGCCCGGCGAGGTGTAGGCCTCGATGCGGTTCTGGATGCTCGCCCGGCGGTCGAAGAAGTCGCCGGTCGCGAACAGGGTCGCACTCACCTTCGGGTCAGCCGGCGGGCGCGAGATGATGACGACGCCACCGAGCGCCGTGTCGGTGTTCAAGGTTTGAATGACCGCGGCAATCTTCATGATCGACACGTCGCCCTGCGCGCGGTCAACGGCCGAGATGTCCTTGAAGACGGTATTTGCAGCGCCATCGGGAATGACGTTCGAGGTCGGCGCGCCGCCGCCCTCCGGCACGTCATCCATCACCTGCGTGGTTACGAGCTTGATGTCGGATTCGAGAATGGTCATGGTCAAACGGTGATGAGCCGCACGGTGGCGACGTAGGGGTAGTTCTCGACGGGCAACTCGGGGCGAGCGATGGGCTTGCCTTCCACCGGCAGGCCAGGCGCGAACTGCACGGAGAAGCTGCGGCCATCGGCCAGCACAAGCGCGTGCGTGCCGGTGGGAGCGGAGTCGGCCAGCGCCTGCAACGCAGTGAGTGCCCCGCGCTTGATCCATCCGGCCTCGACTTCGCCCTGCAGCGTTATCGGGCGGCCGGCCAGGCGCACGCCGGCATCGATCAACGCAGCGCCGGTGACCGAATACTCGAGACTCTTCTCGATGCGGCTCCATCCGAATTCATCAGACCAGACCATGCCGCGCGGAACCGGCAGGCCGGCGAGCGTGTGAAAAGCGGGTGCAGCCATGTCTATTTGCCCGGACGGTTGGAAGAGGCGCCAGCCGCGGCGCCGAGCTGCGCGAGCAGATCCTCGATGGCATCCGCACCGGCGGCATCGGTGTTGACCGTTCCGTAGTCCCGACCATTGAGGTTGAGGTGCAGATTCACGGTGCGGTTGGACTGCGGTACGGGAATGGCGGTGGGCGACTGCCCGTTGCCGAAGAAGGTTTCCTTCTCGGCCGCCTTGAGCAGCGCCATGCTCAGCGTGCCGCCGTCCGCATACTTCTTCTGCCCCGGGTTGTTGAAGAACGGGATGTCGCCCTTGGTGTCGGCGAACTCCATCGCGATGGCGCGCGCCCTCTTCTCGTCGCTGACGCCGGCGGCCTTCAGGAACGCGGCGATGCCGGTCAGAGTGCCCAGGTCGCTGCCCGCGTTCACGGTCTTGCCGTTCTTGTCGGTCGAGAACCCGCTCGCGTCGCGGCCGAGCCGCTTGTTCTCCAGCGCGTTCTCGCGCTCCTTCAGGGCGTTGGCCTTCTCGCGCGTTTCGATGTCGCGCTCGCGGGCGTTCGTGACCTCGCGCAGCGCGCCGGCCAGGCCGAAGGCCGACTGCATCGCATCGTTCTGCGCGTCGCGCAGCTTGACCGTGGAACGGCCCGCACCATCAAGCACCACCTCGAACCCGCGCATGGCGGCCTGTGCCTGCACCCACCCAGGTGCCACACCGTTGCCAGCGGCAATCGCGGCCTCGGCGGCGCGCTTCCATGCCTCGCCCAACCCGATGGCCGTCGCCTGCCCGCTGTCACGAATGAGTTCGAAGTCACGAAGCGCCGTCTGTGCCGCAACCTCGAGCGATGCCTTCGTTTCGATGCCCGCGCGCGAGAACGCCGCGGCAATCTCGAGCGCGGCCTGCTCTTGGGCCTTGCTGTTCTCCTTGGCCGAGCTGGCTGCCGCGAGGTTCGCCTTCTTCAGCTCATCAAGCTTCTGCGCCGCCAGCTCCAGATTCTTGGTCGCAATGGCCTGCGCGTATTCGGCCCGCAGACGCTCGACCGTGGCCCGGGCTTCCTCTGCCTTCACCCGCTGCGTTTCGGCGCCGCTGGCGGCCTTCTGGCCGGCTTCCTGTGCCGTGTCGCCGGCCGCCTTCATCTCGGCGGCCATGCTCGTGAAGGCCGCGGCGCTGCTGGTGGCCGCTGCCGTCGTCGTCTCGGCGCTGCCGGTCAGGCCCGCCCAGCCGGCGCGCGCCTGCTCCGCGCCTTCGGTCGCGCGGTCGAAGGCTTCGCTGGCCTTCTCCCCAAACGCATCGGCGACCGCGCCTGTGGCCTCGGCCGACTGGCGGACCTCTTCGGCAGCAGCCTTGAACGCCGTCGAAAGATCGCCGAAAGTGATCTTCGCCAGGCCACCGATGATGGCCGAAAGCCCCGACTGCACGGCGCTGACAACGTTCGCCATGCCCTCCGCGATCTTGAACATTGCCGCAAGGACAACATTCGCGCCGCCAGCCATGACACCCCAGACCGCCTGCACGATGTTGCCGGTGGTCTGCGCCTTCTGCCCGAAGCTGTCGAGCAGCACACCGATACGTTCGGCGAAGGCTTGTGCACGCTCTGCGACGGCGGCGAAGTCGACAGTGCCGAGAAACTCGCGCACCCACTTCATGCCATTTTGGAACGCAGACGCAATGGCCGAGCCAAAGCGCCCGATGGTGCCGTCTGCAACCGCCGCACGCAGCGCCCCCGCGAGCTGCTCGACGCCTTCCTTCAGCACCGGCAGGACGGGCGTGGCCAGTGCGTTGGTCGCCGAATCCCACGCCGTGCGCAAGCTCGCTAGCGCGCCGTTGAGATTGGCCTGCATGATGGCCGCCGTCGCCGCAGCGCTGCCGCCGGCATCCTCAAGCGACTTCTTCAACTCATCGAGCTTGCCGACACCCTGATTCAGCAGGGCACGCAATGCCGGACCCGCCTCCTGCCCTACCGCAGCGATAGCACGCTGGCCCGCCGGCCCGGCCGCGGCCAGCTCGTGCAGCGCCTTCTCAAAATTGGTCGACGTGATCCCGGCCGCGGCCAGTTCCGTGCGGAACCTGCTGGCAGGGTCGGAGAACTGGGCGAGGATGCTGTTGAGGGCTGTGCCCGCGCGACTGGCGTCGATGCCTGCGTCTGCGAACTTGCCGATGATCGCAACAGTGAACTCGAGCCCGAGGCCGAGCGTGTTCGCAAGGGGCGCCGCGTAGCTGAGCGCCTGCGCCAGGCCGGTCACGCTGGTGTTCGTCCCGTTGGCGCCCTTTGCGAGCACGTCGGCCACCCGCCCCGACTCGGTGAACGACAGACCCAGACCGTTGACGATCTTGGTCAGGTACTCCGCCGAACCCGCAAGCTCGATGTCGCCGGCGCGGGCGAGCTGCATCGCAGCGGGCAAAGTGGCAATCGCATCCTTGACGCTGAGGCCGGCTTTCGCAAGGTTCTCGAGCGCGCCCGCGGCCTCCAGCTGCGTGAAGTTGAAACGGGTGTCTGCCGCAGCATCGACAGCCGCCTTGCGCAGCAGACGCATTTCCGCGGCGGTTGCGCCCGTGGCCGACTGCACGCGGCTGAGTGCCTGCTCGAGGTCGGCACCGCCCTTGATCCATCCGGCAAAGGCCTGAATGCCGAAGTACCCGGCCATCAGCGCAGCGAAGGCGATCACGCGCTGCTGCAGCTTGTCGAACACCGAGGACGCGTTGTCCTTGGCGTTGATGAGGATCTGAATCGGCTTGATGGCCACAGGGAGGGAGCGTCAGGTGAATGGGGCGATGGCGGCGCATGGAGCCTCTGTGCGAAGCCGCATGCGTCACCACGCCCCCGCGCCAATGGGCGGGGGCGTGAGTTCGGTCAGGCGACCGGGCGGCCTCCGACGTAGACCGCTTCGGCGTTGGCGGACTTGAGAACGTCAACGTCGAACTCGACCTTCACGAACTCAACTTCGTTCGACACGATGGGCAGGTCGCCAGAGGGCGTGAGGCTGCACCGCGGCATGTACCAGTCCTTGTTGCTGCCCGCCGCGTTGTCGGCGACCACGCGAATGGCCGAAAGGAACGAGGTGTTGCCACCGGTCTTCAGGCGCGTGTACGAACCGGCCACGGGCGTGTAGCCGAACTGCACATTGCCCGCCACGATCCCGCCGCCGGCAACGATCTGGACCGCGCCGGTTTCAGGATCGACGTTGAAGTCTTCGCCCGCGACAAAGGGCGTGGTGCCGTCTTCGGTTTTGACCGTCACCGCGGTGACGTTGCGGACGCCAATAGGGTTGGCCGCCGTCTGGCCGAGCTGGTAAATCTTGCCGGGCACGACGGCGCGGAGTTCGCCCGTGACCGCCACCGCAGCCTGCACTACCACTTCGCTGGTCGCAGCGAGGAAGCGCTGATAGGTCGCCATGCTCATGTTGTTGCAGGTGATCTTGGCAGTGCGCTTGACCTTCCCCGTCAGCGTACCGATGAGTTCGCTGGCCGCGCTCTCGGCCGAGAATTCTTCGGCCTTCTCCGAGTCGATGGTCAGGACGAAGGCCGGGCAGTTGCCCATTTCCTCTTCACCCGTGAGTTCCTCGAGGGCGTTCATGATGTCGAGACGCAGCCGGCCACGCGGGGCCGAGAGTTCCGTTTTGGTATGCACGATGGGCATGGGGTGTCCTTTCAGGGTTGCCCGTCGAAGCGGGCAGAAGTGGAGAAAACGAGTTCGATGCCGACAAGGCCGTTGTCGGGAATAGGCGGCTTCACGCTCGCCAGGAGCAGGCGCTCCCAAGGGCGGCCCGCGATCTGCCCGGGCGTCCAACCCTGCATTGCACCGACGACGCGGGCGAATGCGTCATCGAGACGCGCAGGCGCGTCCGGGTCGCTGCGCTTCGCCATAAGGGTGATCGCCCAGTACGGCCGCACCAGCACGCCAGGCGCATCGCTGGCCGGCACGTTGCCGTCAACGAACAGCACCGAAGCGAACAGCTCCGCCTCCCGCCTGCCGCTGTCGGAGAACATGCCCTTGACGGTCCAGGTTTCGGGCAGCTCCGCCCGCAGGCGGGCAACGATTGCAGGTTCAAGTGCGAGCATGGTCAGGCGCTCCGCAGCACCAGGCGCACGAAGCCAAGGCCGTCCGACTCTGCCGTTTCGACTTCATACGCCACGCCGTCAATCGAGAGTGCGCTATCGCGCTCGAGGGTCCCAAGCGCCGAAGCAGGACCTGTGCACTCGGGCGCCGCTGCGTCGGCTTCCCCACCGAAGGGGGCCGCGTAGGGCTTGTCGAAGATCACAGGCACATCGACGCCGCCCACCACCGCGAGGGCGTTGGCGAGCCGGTGGAGCACCGCGCCGTTGGCGCGGCCTTCAAGGGCGGCGAAGGGCGTCGACATCGCTTCAGGCGTTGAGGTGCAGCCAGACGGTGGTAGCGCCTGCGCCTGCCGCCTTGGCGGCATAGCCGGCCAGGGTATTGCCGCTGGCGGTCGTGGTGAGCCGATCGTTGGCATCGTCCCAGTACAGGAGCGCGCCTTGCGCCGGAGCGTCGGCCGCCAGCTTGGCAAGTTCGACCACGCCCTTGACTCGCAGGGCTCCGGTGCTGCCGGCAGCGATGTCGGCGACCGCGATCCCGACGCGAGCGCCGATCACTACCACGGCGCCGGACGCCACGGCCGAGCCCGGCGTGTAGTCGAGGACGTGACCTTCTTGAACAAAATTCTTCATGACGATTCCTTGAGGAAGTTGAGATGTGCTGTGCCGGCAGGGCTGTGAGGCCCTGCCATGGGCATCAGGCGCCGGCGTTCTTCGCGAGGGTGCGGAAGTCGAGCGGCGACACGCCGGCGTCGATGCGCACCTTGAACTCGGTCCCGTCGACGTTCCAACCGGCCTTCTGCTCGAGGTACGGTTGATCGTTGCCATCGAGGTAGCTCACTTCGATGGTGTCGGTGGCGTTCTGGTCGGCAGCGCCATACCAGGCGGTCGGCGAAGCGGCATCGAGACGCGCATCCGAGATGACTTCGAAGGTGTCGCGCACCGAGTTCGGAACGGTGTTGTTCTTGCTGGCGGCGCCAACTTCGAACTCGCTAGCCTTCACCACGTTGGCGACACCGCGCAGTGCACGCGGCACGAGCAGGTACTTCAGGCCGATGTTCAGCGCCGACTTGCCTTGCTTCTGCACTGCCATTGCCGCGCCCATGGCGTCGACGCTCGCGGTGGTGATTGGGCTGCCGACCATCAGATTGGCGTGATCGGCATGGAACAGCGGCACGCCGTCGCTCATCGCCGGGTTGCTGGTCAGCACCGCATAGACCAGATCGCCAACCGTCCGGATGGCGGCACGGCCCATCAGGCGCGGCACGCGGGTGAACGCATCCATGTCGTCATTGATGACGGCTTGGCGCGTGATGCTGAAGAGCTCACCGAAGGTTGCCAGCATCACGGTTTCACCGCGTTCGCCGAGGGTGGCGTATTTGTACTCGGCGCCTTCGGCCACCTTGCGCAGGCTTGGGAACGCGTTGAGGTCGACGCGCTTGCCGGGCTTGAAGTCACCGAGCGAGCCGGCGCGGGTCCACAGCGGAAACGTTTCGTCAGCCTCGGTGTAGCCGCGCAGCAGCGACTTATTCGCCACGTTTGCAAGCAGGCCCGGGAAGTCGCTGGTGCTGTGCGTGAACGCAGCGCCGATAAAGGCCATCTTGTCCATGCCATCGGTCTTGAAGCCAGCGCGCGCCAGGCTGGAACGAGCCAGCTCGGCGAGCGTGTAGCCGCGGAAGGGATTCGCACCCTCCGGCTTTTCCAGACCGGCACGCGCGAGCAGCGCCTGCGTGGCGGCGTTGCGCTGCTTGTCGGATTCGTCTTCGACGGTGGTCACATGGGCGCCGGCCACGGGTGTTGCGCCGGTGGCGAGGTGCGCGAGCAGGCGCGCGCCAGCCGCCTCGACGGTCACGGCGTGATCGTCTTCGCAGGCACGCTGGATATCGGCGACGCCGGGCTGGGCAGCAAAGCGCGCGAAGCTCGCACGGATGCCGGAGCGGCGCGCCTGATCGGCAGCCAGCACTGCGGCGGCATCGGGAGCCACGACAGGTGCGGCGTGGGCAGCGGGAACGGCGGCGTTTCCGCCGCCGGCCGCAGCTGCGCCGGCAGCGCCGAGGGCGGCCAGCAGCACATGGGAACGGAATTTCATAGAGTCCTCTTCAGCGGAAAGAGCGGCAGGCGCCGCGGTGGTGCCCTCGGCCAGCAAAGCAGCCGGCAGAGAGCGGTAACGGTTGAGCGGGAGGTCGCGCGCGGCACTGGCGGCGACAGGCATCGGGTCGGTGACCGCATCGATGAACTTCGCGGCGAGCGCCTCGGCGGCCGTGTAGAAGTGGTCCTTGCCATCGGTCAGCAGGGCCAGCATCCCGGGCTGATCGCCAGTGCGCACCGCGTAACTCGTGGACATCGCCGCAGCCCAGGTATCCAGTTGGTCGGCCAGTTCGCGCAGCTCGGCGCTGTTGCCGGCGGCGTAGGTCCACGGCGCGTGGATCATCAGCATGGCGTTGTCGGCCATATGCACCTTGTCGCCGGCCATGGCGATGAGGCTCGCAATTGAGAACGCCATGCCATCGACTTCCGTCGTGACTGTCGCCTTGTGGCGGCGAAGTGCGTTGAAGATGGCCAGGCCATCGGGCACGCTGCCGCCGATGCTGTTGATGCGAACGGTGATCTGATCGGCGTCGATGGCCTGCAGCTCACGAACGAAGGAGGCGGCGCTGACCGTTTCCTCCCACCAGCTTTCTCCGATGTCGCCGTAGATGTAAATCTCGGCTGCGGCTGCAACACCCAGCGCGGCTGCGGCGAGGGCTGTGCGGCGGCGAATTGCGTACCAGGTGTTTTGCGGTTTGCTCATGAACTGAGGGCCTCTGTGTTGAGGCCCTCAGTGTCAAAAAACCGGCGTCCGGTTTTTAGGGGAGAAACCGGATTATTTTTTGCGCCGGCCTTGTTCCTCTTCTTCCGGCTCGGGCTTTGCGCCCGCTGCGGCCACCACGTTGGCGGGCGTCGCCGCGTTGCTCGAGAACACCAGCGCACGCCTTGCTGCATCCCTGCGGAAGGCATCGACTTGCTCGATGACATCGTGCGGGTTTCCGCCGCGGCGCCGGATGACTTCGACCTCGCTCGCGAAGCCGGCCTGCACGAGCTTCTCCCACGCGTTGGCCTCTTTCATCGGGTCGATCCACGGCATGCTCTGACCGATGAAGAGGGCATCGTCTTCGGTGCCCGGCACCACGTCGGAGGGAATCGGCACCACACCACTCAGGTGGGCAACCTGCACGAACGTTTCCCACGACGGCTGCACGAACATGCCCACGAACTCATCGGCCAGGACTGCATAGTGGACCCACTGCTCGACCAGCTCCTGCCGCTGCGCGCTGTAGCTTCCGTCGTAGTCGCGGCTCACGCTCGAGTAGCTCGCGCCAATGCCGGCGCAGAACGCGCGCAGCTGTCCTGCGCGCCAGGCGATAAGGTTGGGGTTTGGCCTGTTGCTGTCGATCATCCCGACTTCTTCGCCTACCGTCAGCGAGTCGAGAATCATCCCGGGCTGCATTCGCAGATCGCGGGGGAGCACGTTGCCCTCGGCATCGCGCGGCAGTTGCGGCGCGTTCTCCGGGTTGAAGCCATTCGTCTCGTTTCGCTTCACGTAGGCGGTCAACGAAGCCGCAACCTTGGCGGCAATGCGCTCGCTTTCTTCGTAGTCCTTGAGGTCTTCGCCGCGGGTGATGACACTGGCGAATTCTGAAACGCCCCGGCGCTGGTGCAGGCGGTCGATGGTGGCCGTGTGGAGCATGCGCTCGGCCGGAATGAATTTCAGCCCGCTTGCGTTCATGAAAGTCATCCCGTCCCGCGGATCGCCCTTGTAGACCCAATATCCGGTCGCTTCGCCCCACGCGTTCGACTGGATGCCTTGACGCACGCCCTTGCTCGGATCGTCATAGTCGAGCGGCACGAAATCAGGTTCGAACAGCTCGAGCGAATACGGCACCCGGGTGCCGTGGTTGAGAAAGGGCACGGGGCCCACGAGCTGCTGCGCGAACGCTTCACCGTCGCGCAGCCAGGTGTAAGCCGTGAGGCGCTGTGCGAGCGGCCAGCGATAACGACCTGTGACCTCCGGCCTGCGTTGCCAGTCGCGATGCGCTTCGCGCAGGAGGGCCGCATATTCGGTATGGATAGAGCCGTCTGCTCGACGCGGCTGCGGCTCCACCCCGATGCCCGTGGGACCGACCACGTTGTTGACCAGCACGCGGAGAGCCCCACGACTGATGTCGTGATTGCGCTCCAGATAGCGCGCGTGGGCACGTACAGCCGCGGCGCCCGCGCCTACCAGCGTGTCGGGCGAGCTGTTGTCCATGCGCCGCATGCGCTGCTTGCTGGGCTTCGCGCCTTCGTAGTGCGCTAGTGCCCGGCGCGCCTGCGCGCGACGAAGGCCGGCCATTGGATTTACCGCCCCAACGATGCGATCAACGATATTCATATTCAGCCTTGCTCGCGGTCGAAGCGCGCGATGGAGTAAGAGAGTCCGCCGAAGGTGGCTTGACCGCCGCCGGATTCGTTGGCAACGCGGCGCTCCCACTCCAAGCGCCCCTTGCGGATTTCCGCCAGGTCTTCATAGGCATGGGTTCGCCCATTGAACTGAACGGTCTTGCCCGAGAGCACTGCGGCTTCGGCGGCCAGGTAGGCGGCCAGCATGTCTGTTGCGATGGTCATGGCGGTGAAACTATCCGTTTGTGAGTCCGGTTTTTAGGGGCGATTCCGGATTTTTCGCAGGTGCCGGGCGCGGTGGTCGCTGGCCGACAATTTCGTAGATGCGGGTTCGGCTCAGCCCATGGCGCCGCATCAATTCATCGACGTTCGACCCGGTGAAGTCCCGGCGAATCGACGCGTCGCGCACGGACCGATCCGGCGCCGGGATGTAGATGTCTTGGCCGCCAAGGCGCCGGCGCAGGCCGCGCACCAGCGCCGCTGCGAACACGCCGGCCATGCCTTCGTGCATGCCAATTTCTTCGCGCACGATGCTGGTGAAGTCGTGCTCCAACTGCACCGCGGCGTCTTCGGATTGCCCAGGTGTGAGCGGGGTAGGTTCAGTCAAAGGCGGTCACTCCATTCATCGGATGCAAACGAGCGCGGCGTGGGTGCTGGCCGCGGCGCGGGTCTTGGTGGCGTTGGTGCCGGCGCGCGCGCAACAGTCGCGGCCGTCTGGATTGGTGCGGGGTCAACGGCGGCCGGACTGCTGAAGAGGTCCCGCGCGGGCTGCACGGCCGCCTCGAGGTCATTCCAGCGCTTGTCGGTGTGGTTGTGCAAGCCGAGGCCAAAGGCCGCGTGCAGCGCATAGTTGCGGTTGTCGAGCACTTCGTTGCGCGGCCTGCGCTTGACCCAGCGGTAGACCTCTTTGCCGTGGACCTTCACGAGAATCCGTTGCTCGGCCGTGAGTTGCTCGAACCACTCTTTCGGCAGCTCTTGGCTGAAGTGCACATAGCCGGGCCCGGGCTTCTCAATGGCGAGTTGCCCGAGCAGCAAGTCCTTCGCCGAATCCACGCCCACATTCCACAGCTTGATGCCGTTCGGGATCTTCTTGCCGTTCCAACGCACCTCTTGCGGGCTGCTCGGGCCGAGTACGGGCACGTTCTCTTCGCCGCGCCCCTTCACTGCGCGCAGCTTCGGGAGCAGGTGCTGCATCTTGCGCACCCAGTTGTAGACGGCCTGCGTCTGGTCGCTCGAGTCGATGGAGATGGCACTCAGGCCCATCGAGCCGCCATGCCAGGCCTGCACGTAGCGGCTCGACAGATAGGCAGCGACCGGCTCCCAATCGTCTTCCGACGCCGGATTTCCTTGGATGACGTGATGCTCGACGTGCCACGACTCCAAGCCGCGGCCCCATGCCCACACATCGATTTCCCAGCGGTCCCGCTGCACGTCAACACCGGCCGTCAGCACCAGCCCGCCCGCCGGGACCGTCTTCAGCGGGTAGGCCTCCGCACGGGACTGCAGCGCATGCTCATCGGTGCGCTCGCCAACCACCTCCCACGTCTCGCCGAGGGTTTCATTCACGAAGAGCTGCATCGGCCCGGCGTCGCCTCGCGCCATGGCGTCGAGCGCTTCCTCGAATTCCTTGACGATGCTTTCCCAGGTGCGCTGCGGGCTGTATGCCGCCCAGATGTGCAGGCCCAAGGTTTTCGGCGGCCGGGTGGGCATGCCAGCGCTATCCCGCCAGATGCGGTCCGGGCCGAACCTCTTGCCCGTCTTCTCGCACACCCATGTGCCCTGCATCGGAAGTCCGCCGTGCAGGAAGTCGCTTTGCCGAATGGACTTGCGGCAGTGCGGGCAGACATGCCGCACGCTGGCCGGGTTGCCGCGATCCCACTTGAAGCCGTGCAGCATTTCCTTGCCGCCCCACTTCAATGGATGCTCAAGGCCGCAGTGCTTGCAATCGATGTAGAAGCGGACGAAGCCCTCGGCGTTGAGCGCGGCGCGCTCGACGTGGCACAAGCCCTTGACCCCCGGCGTCGAGCCGCCCACGAATTTCGGATAAGGCGCGCCCTCCAGCCGCCCCTTCGCCAGGCCGCCCGGGTCGCCGGACTTCTCGATGGTCTGGTCGAACGCGGACCACTCATCAAGGATGGAGATTGCCACCGTGATGCGTCGATAGGCCCGCTTCGCCTTGCCGCCCAAGAGATGAAGCACGCTGTCGCGAAACTTCTTCATCTTGATGGTGTCGTCGCTGCCGCCGCCCTTGCGGCGCGCAGCCTGCACCGCAGGCACGCCGTCACGCGCATCGAGGATCGGGTCAATTTCGCTTTTGACGTAGCTGTCGCGGTCGTCGTCGGTCGGCTGCCAGAGCGCCTGCTTGCGCCGGCGATGCGCGATGTTGTAGGCCACGAAGGCGGTAACCATCTTCGTGTAGCCGACGCGCTTCGACTTCTTCACGTCGAGTTCCTCGATGCGGTCATCGCTCATGAAGTCGAGGATGCCGACCTGAAACGACCATGCGAGCCATCCGCCCTTCTGGTGCGAGCTTTCGCCGGCCAATTTGAAGTTGTCGGCGGCCCACTCGCTCAGCGTCTGGAACACTTCGGCGCGAAGGCTGCTCAGCCCAAGGCCTACCGCTTTGCCCACGGCACGGAATGTTTCACGCGAAACGTGCGCGGCCATTACTGCTCCACCTCTTCGGCAAAGGCATCGTCTGAGCCCGCTTCGTCGTCGGAAGCCATGCGATCCAGTTCCGCCACCACGAGCTTTTCCGTTGCGCGAATCCACTCATTGCGCGCGTTGGCAATGACCTGCTGCACGGTTGCCTTCGCTTCGTCGGGCAGCTCCGGGCACGCCTTGCGAAGCGCCCCCTCGAGCTGTTCGAAGCGATCCACGACCGCGCTCGATGCCATGCCGAGAAAGTCAGCCAGGAGGCCGATGGGCGCGAACTCGCCTCGGGCCACGGCGTTCTTAATGTCCTGTGCTTCGCGCTGGCTGCGCGCGAGTCTGGCGCGCTCCTGCACGAGGTCGAGGCCTCCGGCTTCGCCTGAGGCACGGCCTGCGGCCACCTCGCGCAGCCGCTCGCAGTAGGCGAGCAGCCATGCGTGCGCGGTCTGGCCGCGCTCGATGACGCCCTCCCCGACCAGCTGGCTCACCTTCGCTTCGCTCACGCCGACCAGCACAGCGAACTCCGCTTGCGTGATGCCCACACCCATAGCCTCAACAGCCTTCACTTAACCCCCTTTGGAAGGTCGGTGAACAGCCCGGGGACGCGGTTCGAATTACCCGTATCCGACGCTTCGCAGAAGGACCCGAGCCCGGGGGGGTGCCGCACGCCCGTGGTGCATGGACGTTGATGGTCATTGGCCCGCCGCCTGCCTGATACGGAAGCGGATGCGCTTCTCGATGTACGCATCCACGTCCGCCCTGTCGGCAACAGCTTCCATGCTGAGCCTCGGCTCATAGATACCCAAGCGCACGAACATCAGCACAGGCCGCACCTCGACATCGTGCGTGCCGCTGGCCGCCCAGATGCCGGGCGCCAGGTGCGAGGTGGGACCACTGCGCAGATGACCGTAGGCAACGAAGTAGCGTCGGCCCGTGCGGGTCTTCGTGCCCCTGTGCACGCTGGCCTTGCGGCGGTCCGTCATGTTGGCGCGGTAGCCCTGCTCGCCCATCGTCTGGAAGTAGGTCAGCAGCTGCACGAGGAAGGAGCCGCGCAGATTGCCGCGGCCATCTTCGCTGCCCGGGAATGGCGTCGCAGGGATGGCGGTCTGATAGCCCGAAGGCAGGATGCCTGCACGTCGCAGCGCCACCTCGCTGCGCTTGTCCCGCCGCGAGCCGCCAAACTCTTGCGCCTGAAGAATCCGCTGCGGGTCCACGCCCTTGCCACCGTAGTAGGTGGGCTCCACTGCCACGCTCAGATCATCAGGCTTGGCCCTGCGCACATAGACGCTGTTGAGGATGTAGGCCGTGGGCCGGTCAAAGGCCGCAGCCATTTCCTTGCGCATCGCGCGGCGCAGGTGAAAGCCGCCGTCGTTCAGTGCAGCGGCATAGGCTTGCTTGACCTGTTGGCCGCTCAGCTTCTGCATCACGTCACGCACAGATTCGATGCCGGTGAGCTTCAGGTCAATGCGCATTCCGCCTCCTGTTCGACCAGACGGCGCACGCGCTCGGTGTACGCCTGAAACGTCTCGCGATTGACGCTGAGGTCCGCCTCATTCCACGGCCGCATGCCCAGTTCGGCAGCCTTTGCCTCGATGGTTCTGCGGTCGGTGTCCCACGGCAATGCCGGGCTGCATTCGCTCACGTCGTCGCGCCATCCGGCATTGCGCAGCCAGGTGTGGAACTCGGGCACGAACTGGCCCTTGTCCTTCGTCCACTTCACGCTGTGCCGCTGCACGGCGATGGCCGCGAGCATGGCCCGCTGCAATGCCGCGTCGGGCCCGAGCCTGCGCCACCGCCGCTCTGCCTTGGCCCGATTGGCATGGTTCGGGTATTCCGAAAAGACCTGATCGAAACCCGTCGCCCCCCCATCGGGGGGTAGGGGGGTATGGTTCCTTGACGGTTCTGAAGATTCGGGTGTCATAGCTGTGACACCCTTTACGTCCGTGGTGACACCCTTTGCGTTCTGGGTGACACCCTTTTGGTCCGGAGAAAGGGTGTCATCTTGACCACCTTGTGAATAACTCAGCTCCGCATCTGTAACAGGTGCCGGCGCAACCTGCGACGGGAGCAGCCCGCCCTCGATCCAGACCTGCGCAATGCGGTATTCATTGGTGTGCCCACGCCCAGTGCGATCCGACACGCGCTCGAGCCAACCCGAGGCCAGCATCTTTGAAATCTGCCGCTGCACCGTGCTGCGGCTCTGCATGGTCTTGCGCGCCAGCTCATCGAGCGAAGGCCAGATGCGAGAACCATCGTCTCGTGCGTGATCCGCCATCGCCAGGGCGAGCAGCCGCTCGCTGCCCCCGGTTGGATAGCGGTCGAACACCATCGTCATTACCCGGATGCTCATGACGCCCGACGCCCTCCCAGACCATCGAAGTGCCCGCCGGTATGCCGCCACTTGGTGCCGTTGCGAATCTTCGACGAATAGCCGCGCGAGAGCCCATGCCGCTCATCGAGCACCGCGCAGCTTTCCGTGCTGGCCCGAATGGCATTCACCACATCAGCCGTCAACTTCGCGCGCGCACGGCTCGCCACGGCGATCCGAATCCGATGGTCCGGCGCCTTGGGCTTGCCGGCACAGGCTTGCGAGCGCGTGCGCGCCGCCAGGTGGTCGGGATGCACGCACAGGTCCGTGTTGCATTTCACTCCGATCTGACAGCCCGTCTTGATGGGACCACGCACGACCAACCACAGCAGGCGCCGCACATTCCACAGCCGCCCTCCCCGCCCGCCGATTCGCCATTGCGGGTACAGGCCATCGAGGGCATAGCAGTTCCAAACCAAGCATTCGCCGACCTCATCGACGCGCTCGAGCAAAGCGTCCAAGCCGAGGTCGGGCAGCAGCGCCATTTCCCAATCGCTCATGTCTGCGGCGCCTTCCGCATGCGGCTGCGCAGCATCGCCATGGCGTGCCCTATCGTCGCAATCGCCTCCTGGGCGCAATGGTCGGCCCGGCGAATCTGAGCGCTGCTCACCGCACCATCACCGACCCGCACGGTATCGGCTGTCGCTCGCACGAAGTCGGCGAAGGCGCCTTGCATCAGCATGAGCGCCTCGACCGGATCGCCGCCCGATTGGTCCGGCGTCGATGGCGTGCAGGTGTGCCCCAGCGCCTCGGCCATGGCATGCAGGATCGCGTAGTTGCCGCTGAAGGTCTGCAGCGCGATGAGCTCCCGCGGGTTCGGCTGGTGCGTGACCGTGTTCGGGTTGGCCTTGTGCGTGAGCGTGTTTGCGCTCATCTCCATACGGCCGGCCAAGGCAGCCACGCCGCCCGGGTAGTTGTGCACCGTGTTGTAGATCGCGTCGAGGATGTCTTGCCCAGGTTGTCTGGAGGGCATGGCCTCATCGGCGCCATAGGCGAGATGGTTCGGAATTGAGAAAGTTGCGTTCATGCAAACCTCAAGAGAAAGAAAGAGCCAGGCAGACCATGGAAGCAGCATTCACTCCCACGCCAGCCGAGCGAATCGACGCCATCGAGCAATTCCTGCAGCAGCTTGTGCTCCTGCTCGAGGTGGAGCCAGAAATCAACCGCGAAACCGTTTCGGCATGGATCGACGTCTGCTCGGCGAGCGCGCTGGCGCACGGCGCACGCACACCTCGGCAGACGAAGACGCTCGAGGGTCTGTGCCGACGAGTGCTGACGCCCGCCGTCGATGTGGTGCGGCCGGCGGAAGCGCGGTGGTCGTGAGCACGTGGCTCATGCGCGCCCTTCAAGAAGGTGGAGGCGGCACCCTGCAAGAATCGGCATTCCAAAACTTCAACTCGCAAGAGAGCCTCCATGAGCGAAACCAACACCATGTCCGGCGAGGAATTCCGCATGCACTTTCTCGAGCTGGCCAAGTCGATCCGCGACGACGACCGCGTTTTCTTCGGGGGCGGCGATCTGAGCTTCTATCGCGTGAAGGAACGAGGACCCGTCGAAGGCCCACGCCTGGTGCAGATCGCGTTCAACGAGATTTACACGGTGATTCACGAGCCCTCCGACGACAACTGAGAGCGCAGCTCGGCCAAGAGCTTCAGGATTTCAGGCGGGAGCCGTGCCTCGGCCAATCGCGCATAGGACGCGTCGAGTTCGCCGCGCAGGAAGGCCTGAATGCCAATAGAACCATCACGGATGTCGATGGACAGAACGATGTGAGCGTCGCCGGGAAGTACCTTGGCTGCGCAGTCACGGGCAGATGCGTGAATCAGCATTGGGGCACCTCCGGCGAGATGTGGATGGCGTCACACGGGCGCGCCCTCCCCCGTGCGTCGGAAACTGGAGTTGGGGAACCGTCGCCGATCATCTCGGCAGGCAAATGCTTGCGGGCGAGCGCGGCTAGCACTCGATCTTCGATCCGCGAGGGCAAATCGTCCGGCCACTGAGACACGGCCGCCGACGAAATGCCGACTGCCTCGGCGGCTGTTCCGACCGAGCCACCCAACAACTCCAACGCACGGGTCTTCTTCATGCCGCAAATGTTAGCACGCTTAAACGCGACGAACAAGCACGCTTATTCACAGGTAAGTTTTAATCCTGCTTACATGAGCACACTTCAGGAACGCATGCAGGAGTTCGTCCGCGAGACGGGCTGGACGGTCGGCAAGATCGCCTCAGTGGCTGGCGTCTCCTCGTCCGCGGTGTCGCAGTGGATAGGCGGCGAAACACTCAGCATCAAGATCGAGCCGGCAGTAATGCTTGAGCGGGAGAGCGGCTTTAGTGCCCTCTGGCTCGCCAAAGGTAAGGGCATCAAAAAGGTCGCCCCCGCCAATGACGATGGCGCTGAGTATGCTGGTCGCTCAAGGCCCCAACGCCTGGTGCCAATTGTGGGAATGGCAAAGATGGGGAGCGACGGCTTCTACGAAGAGATCAGCTCGGTTGTGGGCGCAGGAGATGGGCATATCGAAATCGCGACAGAAGACCCGAACGCCTATGGGCTGCAAGTCCGAGGACAAAGCATGTTTCCCGCGATTCGCGATGGCTGGTACGTGCTCATTGAGCCGAACGGAGAACCCCGCACCGGCGAGTATGTGCTGCTCAAGCTGAGAGACGGCCGGAAGATGGTCAAGGAGCTTCTGATTCGACGTGCCGGCTCGGTGGAAGTTTTGAGCGTCAACAGCCAGGAGCGCATGACCTTCGATGTTTCCGAGATCGACAGCATCCATGCCGTCGGCGCCGTGGTGACACCTAGCAAATGGCGGCCGGACTAGGCCAGCCGATTGGGAGAAAAGATGGCCCTCATTGCGTGTCCCGACTGCGGCACCAGCATCAGCGACCGCGCCCTCGCCTGCGTTAAGTGCGGCGCACCCGTGAAAGCGGAGTCTCTAACATCTCGCTCCCGCGTCGTCACGACTCAGCAGACCGGCAAACGGTACAAGGGCGCTCAGCTCATCGGGGCGGGAATGCTCATCGTCGGCATCGTCGTGGGCATGGCCAATCAGCCACTTTTCGGCGGGCTGCTAGGCGCACTGGGTTTGGCGGTCTACTTATTGGCGCGCATCGGCGCATGGTGGCACCACGCATAACAGGTCAATCGCAGCGACATCCCGGCCCGCCTCGCGCGGGCTTTTTTACGCCCACAAAGTTAGTTTGCTTAAATTTATCGGTAAGTGTGCTTGCGTTTAGTTGTTAGCACGCTTAAAGTCGCCACTTCTCAACTAGGAGTTGGAAATGGCGAAAGCACTCACCGCGGGCCGTAGGTACCGCTGCTACTACACCCCACGCGACAAGCTGGGCCACCTCACCCAGTCGGATACCGGCTACCTCCCGTTCGTGCAGCTTCGCGCCGCGAACGCCGAAGACGCCCAGGTCGCCGCCAATCACGTCACCGGCTGCCCCGTCGCTGATGTCGTTCGCCTCGAGCACGCGAGCTAAGCGATGCGCGGCGTCAAAGCTCACCACGCCACGAGCACGGGCGCAGCCTCTGGCTTCGTTCCTACCGGCTCGACGCGCGTAGACATCTGGATTCGCAAGGTCGGCACTCGCCGCCAGGCGTTCTACCGTTGCCCCGCCGTGGGCGTGTCGGCATGGCAGGCCATGGGCCTTCCGCTTGCAGACAAGGCACTCAAGGCCGGCACCGTCTCGCTGCCCGGAATCGAAGGCGGCACCGTGCGCCTTCACACCGAAGACGTTCCCGCCCATCCGATGCACGAAGCGTTCGGCAGGCAGGCACAAGCCCTCAACCGTCAGATCGACGCGTTGAATGTGTCGGCAGGTGCAGCACGATGAGCGCCGCGGAGCACACCGCATTCAAGCTGCCGCCGCTGAACGACGACATGCGAGAGATTCTCGGTCGACCGAATTTCGCGTGCGCCCGGATCGCCGAAGTGCTGCGCATTGGCGGCGCCGATATCGCGTGCAAGGCCGAGGCCGAGCAAGCCGCCGCCATTCACTGGATGCTCAGTCTGTACGGCGCTCACGGCCCCGACTGGTGGACCCACTGCCGCTGCGAACTGCAGACCATTCTCGAGTCGTCCAAGGCTTGCGAAGAGGAAGGGGGCGCCGCGTAATGGCATTCCTCTTTCGCTGCCCCGAGTGCCGCACGCGGCGGCGCAGCCATGGCCTTTTCACGCAGCACCTGCGCGAAACCGGCCATCGCCTGTGCCGGTGCGGCGGATACCACTACGAGCACCGCCCGGGTTCGCCGTTCTGCGAGCACAACCCGATGAGCGGGGCGCTGCTGGCGAGCCGGCACGGCGCTTCTGACGAAGAGGTGTTCGACATCGCGCTCGAAATCGCCCTCACCACACCGGGCCGCGCAGTCGCGGCCTGCCCATTCTGAAAGGCCGGCCATGCGCTCGACCTCGTTTCAAGAAACCGGCCTTGGCCTCATGAGGACATCGCTAGTCACGCCCGCTCCGGGCTTCCTCGCGACCGCTGCCGCACTGGCGGTCTTCATCGTCCTGCCCATCGCGCTTGCTGCGATGTGTGTCTACGGCTGGAGCACACCATGATCGTGATTGTTTCCCCTCGCCCGCGGCGCCCCAAGCAGCCGCAACAAACCGGACCCATCGGCGGCCTCATCGACAGCCGGTTTCGCTACACGCCGGCCGTCGCCACCGACATCAGCAAGACGTTCAAGCGCATCCGCGCCGAGCAGCGAGGTGCACGGCCATGACGACGACAACCACCGGCGTCTTCTTTGTGGGCAAGGACTATCCGGGTCGCCCCGCGGTCAGCGAGCACCTCAACGATTGCGAGGTCTTCATCCTGAAGATGCGGCTCATCGACAACCAAGGCCCCGGCCGCGTCGAGGGCTATGTCGTGCGCTGGATGGGCCCGGAAGCGCAGACGTGGCGCAAAGCGCACCCCGCGCTCAAGGCCGGCGATGCGCTGCGCCTGGTGCTCATCAATCCGCGCTCGCTACTCGGCCCCCGCGGCACTCCCGAAACAAGCGCGCAAATCAGCTCGTGCGAGCTGCTGCCTGCGCGCTCGCCCGTCACAGCACAGACCGCCTGAGAGGCCCATTCGCATGCCCTTTCCCATTGTTTCCCGCGAGCGCATCGAGCGCGAAGCCAAGGCTTCGGCCGAGCGTGGCGACACGCTCAACGCGGCATGTCCCTATCCATTCACGGACCCGGCCGGCGAGGCCTTCCGCGACATCTTTAACCAGCATCGTACGGCGCTCATCGCGCTGCGTCAGGTGCCCACCGACAAGGCTTCCCAATGACTTGGATGCTGACCAGCTCCGGCCTCGAATACCACCTGTCCGGCCCCGCCGCCCTTGGCGCGAACGGTCGCACGGTCCATCGAGGACATCGCGCATCACCTCGCGCTCATCAATCGCTTCACGGGCGCCACGTCGCGGCCCTACAGCGTCGCCGAGCACAGCCTGTTGTGCTGCGAAATCGCGGCACGCGCAGGCGCCTCGTCCGTCGTGCAGCTCGCAGCTCTCATGCATGACGCGCACGAGGCCTATGTCACCGACCTGAGCAGCCCCGCCAAGATTGCCGTGAACGGGTACAGCATGGCCGGCGGCGGCATCCCCGCATGGAACCTTTTCGAGAACGAACACGCGCGGGCGGTGCACAAGCATTTCGGATTGCTCACCGTGTTCGCGAGCCACCGCGCTTTCATTCGCGAGGTGGACTTGCAGGCGCTGGCCACCGAGCGACGCGACCTGATGCCCTATGACCCCGCGAAGCACACGCCGTGGGCCGTTCTCAGCGAGGGCGGGCCCACACCCGTGCCGGCGCTTTACTGGACGCGCCTCGACACCCCCGAGCGCGAGGCCAAGACCTGGCGCGAATGGCGCGATGCGTTCCGTGGCCGGTTCGAAGAGCTGCGTACCGAAACCGCCGACAAGCTGCAGAGGGCTCTCGCATGCTGACCCCGCAATTCGTCCTCCCCATTGCGGGCGAGCTGGTAGTTGACCTGTTCGCCGGCGGCGGCGGCGCATCGACCGGCATCGAGCAGGCCATCGGGCGCCACGTCGATATCGCGGTGAACCACGACCCCGAAGCGGTGTCGTTGCACACCGTCAATCACCCGCAGACGCGGCACTACACCTGCGACGTGTTCGAAGTGGACCCGCTGGAAGTGACGGGCGGCCAGGCCATTGGCCTGCTCTGGGCATCGCCTGACTGCAAGCACTTCTCCAAGGCCAAGGGCGGCAAGCCCGTTTCCAAGAAGATTCGCGCGCTCGCGAACGTGATCGCCGAATGGGCCGAGAAGGTCCGCCCTCGAGTCATCTGCATGGAGAACGTCGAAGAGTTCAAGACGTGGGGCCCGCTCGATGAAGACAACTACCCTATCCCCGAACGCGCCGGCGAGCTGTTCCGCGAATGGTGCGCGCGCATCGAGGCACAGGGCTATGTGGGCGAATTCCGGGAGCTGCGAGCCGCGGACTACGAAACACCCACCATCCGCAAGCGACTGTTCGGAATCTTTCGGTGCGACGGCCAGCCCATCGTGTGGCCGGAGGCGACGCACGGCAAGCCCGGCACGCTGCCGGTGCAGGCCAAAAAGCTCAAGCCATGGCGCAGTGCAGCCGAGTGCATCGACTGGAGTGTGCCGTGCCCTTCGATCTTCGAGCGCAAACGACCGTTGGCCGAGGCAACGCTGCGGCGCATCGCGAAGGGCGTGATGCGCTACGTGGTGGACTGCGCCGAGCCATTCATCGTGCCGCTCACCCATCAAGGCGGCGACCGCACGGAGGACATACGCGCGCCGTTCAACACCGTCACGAGCGCCAACCGCGGCGAGAAGGCGCTCATCGTCTCCACGCTGGCCCCATTCCTCACCGAGCACGCCAATGCATCGACACAGCGGACGTTTTCCGCAGATGTGCCTTTGCGCACTCAGTGCGCCCAGGTGAAGGGCGGCCACTTCGCGCTTGTCGCACCCACACTTGTGCAGACCGGCTACGGCGAACGCGCAGGCCAGGCGCCGCGAGCACTCGACCTGCAAGCGCCCCTCGGCACGGTCGTGAGCGGCCAGAAGCACGCCCTCGTGGCCGCATTCTTGGCCCAACACAACAACCATCGCGGCACGGTTCCAAGCGACGGCCGCGCCGCCACCGAGCCGCTGAGCACCATCACTACGAAGGGGGCACAACAGACCATCGTCGCTGCGAACCTTGTTCACATGGGGCACGGCGAAGGGAAGGACGGGAAGAAGCGTTTCAGCCATGGCGTGCGCGATGCCACCGAACCGTTGAACACCGTCACGGCGTCCGGCATGCCCGCCGCGTTGGTCACCACGCACCTGATGGTCAACACCACCGGCCACAGCGGCGCGGCGGCGGACAGCCCGCTCCCGACCATTACCACGGGCGGCCACATGGCAGAAGTGCGCGCGTTTCTCATCAAGTACTACGGCACCGACCAAGACCCCCAACTGCGGGAGCCGCTGCACACGGTCACGACGAAGGATCGCTTTGGCCTGGTGACCGTCCACGGCGAGGAATACGCCATTGTCGACATCGGCTTGCGCATGCTCACACCGCGCGAGCTGTACCGAGCTCAAGGCTTCCCGGACACCTACATCATCGATCACGGCGCAGCCGGGGAATCGATGACGAAGACCGCGCAAGTCCGCATGTGTGGCAACAGCGTGTGCCCGCCGCTTGCCCGCGCCATCGTGGCGGCCAACTTCCGCGGAATCGAGCAGGAAAGGGCCGCAGCATGAAGCGCCGCTATCCCCGCTCCAACGTCAACCCTGCGACATGGGCAATGCTCATCGCCGCGCGCCAGGACACGCACCCGGGCACCGCCGATGACGTGATGCTCAAACTGCACGATGCGTTCTGCCAGCTCAAGGCTGGCACGACGGACGATGACTTCTTTGACCGCCTCGCATCGTGCATCAACGTTGGGCTCGTGCGCGCCGAGCAGATCGACCCGGTATGCGTCGCGCCGATGATCGCCGCGCGCGATGCACTGATCCGATGCGATGGCATCCGCGGTCGCCATGGCCGATATGGCTTCGACGGGCCCGGCCTCCATGCCATGACCGCAGGCCTCGAGGTCTACGAAGAAATGATGCGCAACAGCACGCCGCAGCAAATGGCAGAGGCCGCCGCCACCTCCTACCACCTCACGCTGCGCCAAGCCGCAGCAGAACAGCGAGCGACGGCATGAGCAGCAGAACCGCCCTTTGGCGCGTGGTGAAGCGCCTTGCTCCGGAGCTGGAACCATCCCGACGCGTCGAGCTGGTCGAAGCGATTCTTACAACCACCGACTCAATGGCGGCGACTGAGATTGCCTGCGCCGGCCCGCTCGTTTCCGTGGCGGGCGTCGATGTCACCGCCAACCGGATGACGGTCGAGTTTCGCAACCCCCACGACCTGCACACGCTGGAGGATGCCGCGCGCCTGGTGCGCCGCTCCGGGTATCCGCTCAGCGCCGAGGCGCTCGAGGGCTTGCACGCCCGGCTCAACGCCGCCGCCGCGCTGCAAAGGCGGCTTCGCAGCAATCACTCAAGGGTGCCCGCATGAGCCCGCCCGAGTTCGTCAACACCGAACCCTTCCCGGCCAACCCCGCGCCGACGCCGAAGGTCGGCCGGGTAGTCCCGCGCCATCCCGCGCGCCAACTCGATGCGGTCTGCGCCGACGCGAAGCGGGATGCGCGCGCGTCGATGCCGAGCGCGCCCCACCCACTCGCCGGCGCCATCTACACCGCGCCGAGCAATCCCAAGAGCTGCAGCACCTGCAATCGACGCGGCACCCGCATGAGCGAGGTCGCCTACGGCGATGTCGAGTGCAGCCATATCGAATGCCCTCATCGGAAATCGTTCACCGCGCGCCCCAGCGCGCAA
Organism: Variovorax paradoxus; assembly: GCF_029919115.1. Taxonomy (NCBI): domain Bacteria; kingdom Pseudomonadati; phylum Pseudomonadota; class Betaproteobacteria; order Burkholderiales; family Comamonadaceae; genus Variovorax; species Variovorax paradoxus. The sequence goes on along the minus strand of NZ_CP123990.1, from coordinate 1,312,244 downwards.
GGAGCACACCTTGAAGACTGAATGCACCCCCGCCCTTCTCGCGGCTGTTCCCAAAGGCCTCATCGAGAGAATCATTGCCGCCGAGCGGCGCATCGAAGACGGTCACTGCCCGCGCCGCATTCCTGCTGACCCGACCGATGTTGACTTGGTGCTCGCCGAGGTTCGGCACTTTTTCGAAGGCCGGTCGGCGCCGTTCTGGGTCCCCGCGCCGGCCGCCGAGCCCTCCCAGCCGCAGCCAACCGTGTCCGATCTGCAGGGCCTGCGCGATGCGCTGCTCGCGCTGCGAGAAATTCGCCGCGACGTGTGCGGGATGCTCGATCACCCGAGCTTTCCGGCGTTCGATGAGGACGTGAACATGCGACTCTTTCTCTCGGCATTCGGCCTCGAGGCGTCGTTCGCCCTCATGGAAGATGACGTTGACCTCGATGCGATGGAGGCCTACGACGGCGACTGCACCGCATGGACGCCCACACCGCCTGCCGGCGAGGGCTGGCAACTCACCCTCATCTACGACACCGAGGAAGGTCCCTGCGCGTTGTTCGTGCGGAAGCTCAAGATCGCCCCTTCCCGGCGGCGCACGTGGCGAGATGTCGCTGGCCGCTCCGAATGGGATGCCGCACAGGCCATCTGCGACCACCGAGAGGTAGACGAAGCGCTTCGCAATCTCACCCAAGACCCAACGGGCGACAACGCGACCTGCGTGGTGCTTTCCGTCTTGCGGCAGACGGGGATCGCCATCGCTCCGAATCCAATCGCCTGCGAGGAAAAATCAAAGTGAGCCTCACGGTTGACGTGCCCGGCGCAGCCGAGCTGCTGAAAATTCACCCCGAGACGGTGAAGAAGATGATCCACAAGGGCGAGCTGCCGGCAGCCCAGGTCGGCCGCGCCTACGTGATGATGACGAAAGATGTCCTCGACTACATCGAGAATGCCGTCATCAGAGACACGGCCGCGCGCATGCGCCGACCATCGCGGTCACCAAAGCCGCGCCGCCAGGTCGCTACCCCGTAGGTTCGCGTACCGCATCATCATGCGGTGCGACTTGTGGCCGGTAATCTTCATGATCTGCGTTTCTGAGAGAGTCGTCTTTTCGAAAAGGCGGCTCGTCGCCTCGTGCCTTAAGTCGTGGAACGTCAAGTTCGCGCACCCGGCGGCTTCGAATATTCCGACGTAGAGCTTCGAAAGATAGTCTGTGGTTTTGTGAAGTTTTTTGGGATTGATGTCGCCATCCCACCACGGGAACAGGACATCGCGCCCCTTCGCGCCGGCAGCAACGCGTAGCTCGAGGTACGCCGTCAGCGTCGCCATGGCGACACTCGACAAAGGAACTTGCCGCTTATCGCCGTTCTTCGTCTTGTCGAGAAAAGCGGTTCGCTTCGCAAGGTCAACCTGATCCAGCGTCAGCGTGTACATCTCGCGCATCCGCATGGCCGACTCGACGGCAAGCACGAACATGCACCACAAGGCCTTCGGGTCATCGAGCGCAAGGGGACGTTGCTTGCGTGGCAGCACGCCGGCCACGATCACCGCCGAGACCTTTTCAAATTCGCCAGGCTCAAGCCGCCGATCTCGCTCCACGTCGACACGCGACTTGCCGGCGATTGCCTCATCTGTCTTCGTGTACTGCGCATACCCGTCTGGGAGGGTGCGTAGGGGGTGATCCGGCAGAAGGACATGGCCCTTCCGCATACCCCAATCCGTACAGCGGGCCAGCGCGCCCACCTTCGCACGGATCGTAGCGGGAGCCAGTTTGTCGATGCGCTTCATCTCAGAAATCCAGTCATCGACCCACCCGGCATCGATGCTGGTCAGTCGTACTGCGCCCTTCGCCTTGATGATGGTTCCGAGGGCATCACGGTCTTTCTGCTTCGGGTGCGCGTCACGCTCGTACTCGCGCACGAGGTCGGTGATGGTGACGATGCGGGAAGGAACCTGCAGTTCGGTCGGTACGATGCCCTTATCGAGCAGTTTCTCGACCTTGGCGACGAAGGCGTCACCCTCTTTTTCATCAGCGAACGTGAGATAGATCGGCTTGTCGAGCAGGCCAGCCCGCTTGATGACGTATTCCCACCCGTTCGGCCGCTGCCTTTTGCCCGCCATGCCCGCTCCTTTTTCACCGCGAAGCTACGCACTTTACGCGATTCGCATGGCTGGCAACTCGCTGTTTTTGGTTGGCAAAGGCTGTTCTACGCTGCGAAATAAGCTGGCAAACAGGCAAAGAAAAAGGGCCTAGATCGCTCTAAGCCCTTGATTTCGTTGAGTTTCTGGTGGTGGGTGCTGAGGGGCTCGAACCCCCGACCTACGCCTTGTAAGGGCGCCGCTCTACCAACTGAGCTAAGCACCCCACCGGGAAACTCTCCGAGTCTACGTCTTAGTTGAGCGCGTCTTTCAGCGCCTTGCCCGGACGGAACTTCGGAATCTTGGCAGCCTTGATTTTAATCGCGTCGCCGGTCCGGGGATTGCGGCCCGTGCGAGCAGCCCGCTTGCCTACTGCGAAAGTGCCGAAACCGACCAGCGACACGGAGCCGCCTTTTTTGAGCGTGGTACGAATGGCGCCGATGGTGGATTCAAGCGCGCGGGTGGCGGCTGCCTTGGAAATATCGGCGTTTTTTGCGATGTGCTCAATCAGTTCGGTCTTGTTCACAAGGGCCCCTTGTCGAAGAAATAAAGTTGGTCGGCTTTCGTCAGTGCGACCCTGGCCGCGAAATGACGCGGCGCAAGAAATTTGGCAGGACTGACGCCTCGGCAGCGCGCTGCCAGCGAGGATTACAACCACTGGTCTGCAGGGTGTCAATACGACACGAGGCCATGCAGAACAGCGGAGCGCGCGATTTTAGGGGCGTTTCGTGAACTCTATTTAAAGCGCTTCGGCAATCGCCTTGCCAAGGTCGCTGGTGCTTGCCTTGCCGCCGATGTCGGGCGTGCGCGGTGCTCCGCTTTGGGGCGCAAGCACCTTTTCGATGGTGGCAAGAATCGCGTCGTGGGCCTCCTTGTGCCCCAGGAACTCGAGCATCATTGCACCGCACCAGATCTGTCCGATGGGGTTGGCGATGCCCTTGCCTGCGATGTCCGGCGCCGAACCGTGCACCGGCTCGAACAGCGAAGGCGTGGTGCGCTCGGGGTTGAGGTTGGCGCTGGGCGCAATGCCGATGGTGCCGGTGCATGCCGGTCCCAGGTCGGACAGGATGTCTCCGAACAGGTTGCTGGCCACCACCACATCGAAGAAGTCGGGCCGCTGCACGAAATGGGCCGTGAGAATGTCGATGTGGAACTTGTCGAGCTTCACGCCCGTGTAGTTCTTTGCCATTTCGGCCACGCGCTCGTCCCAGTACGGCATGGTGATCGAGATGCCGTTCGACTTGGTGGCGCTGGTCAAATGCTTCTTCGGCCGCGATTGCGCCAGCTCGAAGGCGAACTTGAGCACGCGGTCCACACCCACGCGCGACATCACCGTCTCTTGCACCACGATCTCGCGGGGGGTGCCTTCGTACATGCGCCCGCCGATGCTGGAGTATTCACCCTCGGTGTTCTCGCGCACGATGTACATGTCGATCTCGCCCGGCTCGCGCGGCGTGCCGTCGCGTCGCACCACCGGGGCAATGATGCCGGGCATCAGCCGTGCGGGGCGCAGGTTGATGTACTGGTCGAACTCGCGGCGGAACAGCAGCAGCGAACCCCACAGCGACACGTGGTCGGCAATCTTCTCGGGCCAGCCCACCGCGCCGAAGTAGATCGCATCGTGGCCGCCGATCTGGTCCTTCCAGTTGTCGGGCAGCATCTTGCCGTGCTTCTCGCAGTAGTCCCAGCTCGAGAAATCGAAGTGGTCGAACTTCAGGTCGATACCGAACTTGCGCGCTGCGGCATCGACCACGCGCAGGCCTTCGGGCATGGTTTCCTTGCCGATGCCGTCGCCGGCGATCACTGCGATTCTGTGGGTGGTCATGGTCTGGTTCCTTCTTGCTGGAGAGGGGGAGTAAAAAACTGGAGCGCTTCGGCGAGCACCTCGCCGGGAGCTTCTTCCGGAACATAGTGGCCGCACGGCAAGGCGCGGCCCGAAACCTGCCGGGCGCATTCGCGCCAGAGCGCCAGCACATCGAAGCACCGGCCTACCGCGCCATGTTCGCCCCACAGCACGCGCAGGGGCTGCTCAAGGCGCCGGCCGGCGTCGATGTCGGCGCGGTCATGCACCAGGTCGATGGTGGCGGAAGCCCGGTAGTCGCCGCAAATGGATTCGGCCGTGCCCGCTATTGCGGCGCAGCGCTCGTACTCGGCCAGCACCTCGGGCGCGAAAGGCGCGAGCCCCGCATGGCGGCCACCCATCACGCTGCGCACGTAGCGCACAGGGTCCGAAGCAATCAGCGCCTCGGGCAGCGGCGCCGGCTGGATCAGGAAGAACCAGTGCCAGTAAGCGCGGGCAAACGCTTCGGTGGTGTTCCCGTACATCGAGAGCGTGGGCGCGATGTCCAGCAGCATCATGCGGTCGACGGCGGCGGCATGGTCCGCCGCCAGCCGATGCGCCACGCGCGCGCCGCGATCGTGTGCGAGCACGCCGAAGCGTTCGAAGCCGTGGTGGCGCATGGCGGCGAGCGCATCGAGCGCCATCTCGCGCTTGCTGTAGGCCACGTGCTCGGCGTCGTCCGCGGGCCGGCCCGAGTCGCCGTAGCCGCGAAGGTCTACCGCCACCACGGTGAACCGCTCGGCAAGCGCCGGCGCCACGCGGTGCCAGATGAGGTGCGTTTGCGGATGGCCGTGCAACAGCAGCAACGGAGCGCCTCGGCCGCCGATGCGGCCATGCACGCGCACGCCGTCGCGTTCGATGTCGAATTCAGGAAAGTCGAAGAAGGAGGCAGTCACGCAGCCATTGTGCGTTGCGCTCCGCCGGCCATCAAGCAACAATCAGCCAATTCATATTTTCCAATCTGGCATGAATTCATTGTCGATGGACCGGGGCGATCTGGAGCTGGTGCTGGCCATTCGCGACCAAGGCAGCCTGGCGGGAGCATCCGCCACGCTGGACGTGGTGCCTTCGGTGGTGACCAAGCGGCTTGGTGCGCTCGAGGCTCGGCTGGGCCAGCGGCTGTTCGAACGCACCACGCGCCGGCTCAGCGTCACGGCCGAGGGCGAGGCTGTCTGTCTGCATGCCAGAGCGCTGCTCGAAGGTTTTGCGGCACTCGAAAGCGAACTCGGCGAACGGCAGAACGCATTGGTCGGCACGATACGTCTCGCCGCCACCTTCGGCTTCGGCCGGCGCTGGCTCGGCCCCGCGCTGGCCGCGTTCCAGGCGCGGCACCCCGGGCTGCAGATCGAACTGCTGCTGACCGAACGGCTCCCGGACCTCGGCGCCGAAGGCTACGACGGCGCGCTGTGGCTGTGGGCCGTGCAGCAGCGCCGTGCGGCCGACTGGGTAACGCGCCGCATCGCGCGCAACCAGCGCGTGCTTGCCGCCTCTCCTTCATATATAGAGCGGCGCGGCCTGCCGGCCACGGTCGACGCGCTGGGCACGCACGATTGCCTGGTGGCGCGCGAAAACGGCGAGGTAAACCAGCACCAGTTCGCACTCTGGACGCTGCGCCACGCGCGCGACGGCAGCACGGCGCGCGTGCGCGTTCAGGGGCCGCTGACAAGCAATTCCGGCGAGATGGTGCGCGACTGGTGCTTGGCCGGCCACGGAATCATGCTGCGCAGCCTGTGGGATATTGCACCGCAACTGGCGTCCGGCGAATTGGTGCGCGTGCTGCCCCACTACGCCATGCCCGATGCGGACATCCACTGGATTGCGCCCTGGCGTCCCAAGACGCCGCGACGCGTGCGGTTGCTGCTCGACCACCTGGCGGAACAGTTCCGCGGCGAGCCCTGGAAGCCGGGCAAGGCCGGTTCGGCGCGCTGATAGAAAGCGCGCCAAGAAGTCAGCGTTCGCTGCGCACTACCAAACCTACGCCGGCGGCGGTCAGCCCGATGCCCAGCAAGGTCACCAGGGTGATCGGCTCGCGGAACAGCAGCCAGGCCATCACCGCCGTACACGGCGGCACCAGGTAGAGCAGGCTCGTGACGGCGGTCGCCGTGCCGCGCTGGATCAACATGTAGAGCAGCGAGCTGCCGCCGAGCGAGAGCGCCAGCACCGACCACGCCATGGCGCCTGTCGAGTAGGCGTTCCATTCGATGGCCTGCGATTCCATTGCGGCAAAGGGCAGCGTCACAAGCAACGCCGCCGCCATCTGCACGGCGCTGGCGCTGCGAACGTCGCACGGCGCGACGAAGCGCTTCTGGTACAGCGTGCCCGCGGTGATCGAAAGCAGCGCCATGACGGCGAGCCCCATCGTCAATGCGCTGACTTCAGTGCCCTGCCCGAACTTGCGCGACACCACGAGCACCAGGCCCGCAAACCCCAGGACCAGCCCTGCCCATTGGCGCTGCGAAATTCGCCCGCCGGTGAACGAAAGCCAGATGGCGGTCAGCACGGGCTGCACGCCGACCATCAGCGCCACCAGCCCCGCGCCCATGCCCTCATGCACGGCCGCCCACACGCCGCCCAGGTAGCCCGCCTGCATCAGCACGCCGGTGGCCGCAAGGTGTCCCCACTGTGCACGCTCCTTGGGCCAGGCAACCCGCGCCAGCGCAACCCAGATGCAGAAGCACAGGAGAGACAGCGCATAGCGCACCGCCAAAAACTTGAGCGGCGGCGCATAGGGCATGCCGTAGCGCGCAACGATGAAGCCCGTGCTCCATATGAGCACGAAGACCGCCGGCATGGCCCGAAGCCACCCGGAGCCACGTGCCGTGGCCGCCACCGTCATTTGCTGTGGGCCCGAATCTCGGGAATGGCCTTTTGCAGGTAATAAACCATCGACCACACGGTGAGCACCGCCGAGATCCAGATCAGCCACTGGCCCCAGAGGCCCGTGTCGATGACATTGAACAGACGCCCGTCATAAAGCAGGAAGGGAATCGCGACCATCTGCACGGTGGTCTTGACCTTGCCGATCATGTGGACCGCCACACTCTTGCCGGCGCCGATTCGCGCCATCCATTCGCGCAGCGCCGAGATGGCGATCTCACGGCCGATGATGATCAGCGCCACGAACACATCGGCACGCTGCAGGTGCACCAGCACGAGCAGCGCGGCGCACACCAGGAACTTGTCCGCCACGGGATCGAGGAAGGCACCGAAGGCCGAGGTCTGGTTGAGCTTGCGTGCCAGGTAGCCGTCGAGCCAGTCGGTGGCGGCAAAGACGATGAACATCACCGTGGCAATCAGGTTGCGCGTCGGCTCGGCCATCGGCAGGTAGAACACGCCAACAATCAATGGAATCGCGACGATGCGCGTCCAGGTCATGATGGTCGGGAGGGTCCAGAACATGCGGGCGATTGTGTCATGCACGCGTGACGGGCCGAAAGCCAAGGGGCAATCGGCGTCAGTGCAGTGCGCGATAGATTTCCTCGGCCAGGTCGGTGGCAATGCCTTCGACCGATGCAATGTCCTCGACGCTTGCGGCCGCCACGCCGCGGATTCCGCCAAAACGCTGCAGCAGGCGCGCGCGGCGCTTCGGTCCGATGCCGGGAATGTCTTCGAGCTGGCTGCCGCCCACGCGAACCTTCGCACGCTTGGCCCGCATGCCCGTGATGGCAAAGCGGTGCGCTTCGTCGCGGATCTGCGCAACCAGCATCAGCGCGGCGGAGTCCTTGCCCAGGTAGACCTTCTCGCGGCCGTCGGCAAACACCAGTTCCTCGAGCCCGACCTTGCGGCCCTCGCCTTTCTCGACCCCCACGATGAGCGACAGCGCCAGGCCCAGCTCGCTGAACACTTCGCGCGCCATCGACACCTGTCCCTTGCCGCCATCGACCAGCACCAGGTCGGGCATGCGCGCTGCCTTGGTCCTGGCGGGCGCGTCATTGCCGGCACCCGCGGCATCGCCCATGGGCGGCGCATCGGTCTCGGCCGCCATGGCCTCGGCGAGCTTGCCGTAGCGGCGATGCAGCACCTGGCGCATGGCGGCGTAGTCGTCGCCGGGCGTGATGCCCTCGATGTTGTAGCGGCGGTATTCGCGGTTCTGCATCGTGTGGTGCTCGAAAACCACGCAGGATGCCTGCGTGGCCTCGCCCGCGGTGTGCGAGATGTCGAAGCACTCGATGCGGAAATTGTCGAGATCGTCGGGCGCGAGTTCGAGCGCGTCGGCCAGCGCGCGGGTGCGCGCCTGCTGCGAACCTTCTTCCGCCAGGAGGCGTGCCAATTGCAGGCCCGCATTCGTCTCGGCCATTTCAAGCCAGTGGCGGCGCTGCTCGCGCGGCTGGAACACGGCCGTCACGCGCGAGCCGGCCTGCTGCGAAATGGCCTCGATCAGCTCGCGGCCCACCAGGTGGCTCAGCACCAGGGTGGCGGGCACGGGCACGTCGATGTAGTGCTGGGCAATGAAGGCCTCGAGCACCTGCACTTCGATCGAATCGGCCGGCGCGGGCACCACGCCCTCCTCCGCGTCGAGCTCGCCATGATGGATTTGCGCGGCGTCTTCCACATGCACGGGAAAGTAGGCGCGGTCGCCCAGGTGGCGGCCGCCGCGCACCATTGCCAAATTAACGCAGGCCTTGCCGCCCTGCACCTTCACGGCGAGGATGTCCACGTCCTTGTCGGAAGCAATTTCGATCGACTGCTGGTGCAGCACGCGCGAGATTGCGGACATCTGGTTGCGCAACTCGGCCGCCTGCTCGAATTCGAGCTTCTCGGCGTGTTCGGTCATGCGCGCCTCGAGCTTGGACAGCACGAGTTGCGTGTCGCCCATCAGAAAGGCTTCGGCGCTGGCCACATCCTGCGCATAAGCCTCGGGCGTGATGTAGCCCACGCACGGCCCGGTGCACCGCTTGATCTGGTACAGCAGGCAGGGTCGCGTGCGGTTGGCGTACACCGTGTCTTCGCAGGTGCGCAGCTTGAAAACTTTCTGCAGCAGCTGGATAGATTCCTTCACCGCCCAGGCGCTGGGGTACGGCCCGAAGTAGCGGTGCTTCTTGTCGACCGCGCCGCGGTAGTAGGCCAGCCGCGGAAACTCGTGCGACGCGATCTTGAGGTACGGATAGCTCTTGTCGTCGCGGAACAGGATGTTGTAGCGCGGCTTGAGCGTCTTGATGAGGTTGTTCTCGAGCAGCAGCGCCTCGGCCTCGGAGCGCACCACGGTGGTCTCCATGCGCGCGATCTTCGAGATCATGTGGCCGATGCGCGTGCCGCCATGGCTCTTCTGGAAGTAGTTGGCAACCCGCTTCTTCAGGTTGCGCGCCTTGCCCACATAGAGCACCGCGCCCGCGGCGTCGAAATAGCGGTACACGCCCGGCAGCTGCGGCAACGCCGCAACTTCGCTGAGCAATTGATCGGAATGCACGTCTGACATGGCGGCTATTGTGGCGCGCTGAAGAAAGCTGAAACGCGGCGACCAGCTCGGCCGCCGCGTTTCCTTATGACCCGGAGCTACTTGGCGAGTTCGCTCACCAGCCGGTACAGGAACTCGCGGCCGTCATACAGCCGCTGGATCTCGATGCGCTCGTCCAGGCCGTGGGCGCGCGCGTCCGCCGGGTCGAGGAACATGCCCGTCACACCGTACATCGGAATGCCGGCGTTGCGCATGAAGCGGCTGTCGGTGGCACCCGTGCTCATTGCCGGCACCACGGGCACGCCTGGCCACATGGCCTGCGTCACCGATTCGACAGTCTTCACAAGATCGCCGTTCAGCGGAGAGGCCGGGCTGCGCAGCGGCTTGCCGACATTGCGTACCACGATCTTGTCGTTGCCGATGGCCTGGGTCAGCAGGCGCTCGATTTCCTCGGGGTCGTCGTGCGGCAGGATGCGGCAATTGACCGTGGCCTTGGCCGACTGCGGCAGCGCATTTTCGGCATGCCCCGCCTGCACCATGGTTGCCACGCAGGTGGTGCGCAGTTGCGCGTTGTAGGCCGGGTTCGCCGAAAGCCGCTCGATCACCGCGGCATCGGGGTTGCCGCCGCCGATGGCGCGCATGTCGTCGGCCAGCTGGCCGGTGGCAAACGGCGCGCTGCGTGCGAAATAGGTCTTCGTGACATCGGCCAGCTTGACCGGGAACGCGTAGTTGCCCAGCCGCTCCAGGCCCGCCGACAGCGCATAGATCGGGTTGCTCTTTGTCGGCACCGAGCTGTGGCCGCCCACGTCGCGCGCTTCGAGCATGTAGGTGGTGTACATCTTCTCGGCCACCTGCATGCGGTGCAGGTTGGGCTTGCCGCCGCGCAGCTCGCCGCCGCCGCCTTCATTGATGCCGAATTCCGCCTGCAGCAGTTCGGGTTTGTTGTTGATGAGCCAGAAGGCGCCGTTGCTGAGCGCATCGCCGCGCTCCTCGTCCGCCGTCAGCGCCAGGATGATGTCGCGGCTGGGCTTGAATCCTTCCTGTTTGAGCTGCCCCAGCACCGACACCAGCGCCGCGGCCATGGCCTTGTCGTCGATGGAACCGCGCGCCGTGAAATAGCCGCCGGTTTCCTGCAGCTTGAAGGGGTCGCTCTTCCAGTCTTCGCGCTTGGCCTCGACCACGTCGATATGGGCCAGCAACAGCAACGGCTTCTTGCTGCCGTTGCCCTTGAAGCGCAGCACCAGGTTGCCCTTCTTGGGGAACGGCTCGAAGATCTGGATGTCGCCCGGCGCAAAACCCGCCTCGACCAGACGCTTTTCCATGGCACGGGCCGCCAGCGTGTTGTCGCCCACCGAATGGCTGGTGTTGATCTCGATCAACTCCTTGTATATGCCATGAAACCGCTGCTGTTGCGGCGTGAGCGACGGCGTGGTCTGCGCCGAGGCACCCACCATGCCGCCCAAGGCCAAGGAAAGGGCGAGCACGGTTCTCGCCGTGCGAAGGCAACCAGGGAACAACGGCGAACGGCGGGTCTTCATGCGCATGGTTTCTCGCTCCGGGATGTTGTGGTGCCGGCCAGCATACCAAGCAGCCACCACTGCGCCGGCCTGCCGAAGACAGGCACACTGGCGCCATGCAATGGGACATCTTCTGCAAGGTCATCGACAACCACGGCGACCTGGGTGTGTGCTGGCGGCTGGCCAGCCAGCTGGCAGCGCTCGATGAGCGGGTGCGGCTGTGGATCGACGACGCCACCGCCCTGCACTGGATGGCGCCCGCCGGCTGCGAGGGCGTGAGCGTGGTCGATTGGCTCGACCCCGCGGCCATCCGGCAGGCTGCCGCGGCCCCGCCGCCCGACGTGCTGATCGAAGCCTTCGGCTGCGAGCCGGCGCCCGAGCTGATCGCCCGCTTCGCCGAGCCGCCGGCCGCTGGGGCGCCGGACCGTGCATGGATCAATCTCGAATACCTGTCGGCGGAGCCCTATGTGGAACGGCTGCACGGGCTGCCCTCGCCGGTGTTCAGGGGACCTGGTGCGGGGCTGACCAAGCGCTTTTTCTATCCCGGCTTCACGCCGCCCACCGGGGGACTGCTGCGGGAGCCCGGGCTCCTGGAACGGCGGGCGCATTTCGACCGCGGGCAATGGCTGGCGGCGCAGGAAATCCCCTGGCGCGAAGGCGAGCGGCTCATGTCGCTCTTCTGCTACGAACCTCCGGCGCTGGCAAGCCTGCTCGAGCAACTGGCAGCAGGTTCCCAGCCGACGCGGCTCCTCGTGACTTCAGGCCGCGCCGCGCATGCGGTCAGGGCATTCTTTTCCGGCCGGGAACGGCCGGAGCACGGGCTTTCCGGGTGGGGGGCGCTATCAATTTCATATCTGCCGTACCTGACCCAGCCGGATTTCGACCATCTTCTGTGGGCCTGCGACCTGAACTTCGTGCGAGGCGAAGACTCGCTGGTGCGCGCCCTCTGGGCCGGCGCCCCCCTCGTGTGGCAAATCTACCCGCAGGACGACGACGCGCACCACGTCAAGCTCGGCGCCTGGCTCGACTGGCTGGGCGCGCCACCGTCACTGCGGCAGTTTCACCACGCCTGGAACGGCTTTGGCGCTGGCCCCCTGCCCCCTCTGGAAACGCTGGGCCCGTGGCGTGAAACGGTGCAGGCCGCCCGCGAAAAGCTGTGCGCGCAAGAGGACTTGGTCACGCAACTGCGGCATCTGGCCGCCGGAAAAAGCTAAAATAGCGGGCTTTGCGGATTTCGGCCCGGATTACACAGATCCGAGATGCTGTCCGCCAAACCTGCCGCGGGACATGTACCGCGGGGCCAAGAACGCCGGCAAGACGTTGCACTGCAACATTGCAAACGTCGCCCATGGCCCCGTGCACCGAGCGGCCAACATCCAGAGAACCTGATATGAAAATCGCTCAAGAAATCCGCGCCGGCAACGTCATCATGCACGGCAAGGACCCGATGGTCGTCCTCAAGACCGAATACAGCCGCGGCGGCCGCAACTCCGCCACCGTGCGCATGAAGCTCAAGAGCCTGATCGCCAACTTCAACACCGAAGTGGTCTTCAAGGCCGACGACAAGATCGACCAGATCGTGCTCGACAAGAAGGAGTGCACCTACTCCTACTTTGCCGACCCGATGTACGTCTGCATGGACACCGAGTACAACCAGTACGAAGTCGAAGCCGAGAACATGGGCGACGCCCTCAACTACCTCGAAGACGGCATGCCGGTCGAAGTGGTGTTCTACGACGGCAAGGCCATTTCGGTCGAACTGCCCACCAGCGTCGAGCGCGAAATCACCTGGACCGAGCCGGCCGTCAAGGGCGACACCTCGGGCAAGGTGCTCAAGCCCGCCAAGATCGCAACCGGCTTCGAAGTGCCGGTTCCGCTCTTCGTCTCGCAAGGCGACAAGATCGAAATCGACACCCGCACCGGCGAATACCGCAAGCGCGTCTAAGCGCTTCCTGGCTGGCTCAACCGCCATCCCGACAAAGGCTCCGAAAGGAGCCTTTTTTCGTCGATGGGCGTACCCTTTGCCCTCATGAATACGTCCGCCAGCGTTCGTACCGAAATCGATGGGCCGATCAGCACCATCGTCATGAGCCGCCCGAAGCAGCGCAACGCGGTCGACCGGCCCATGGCCGACGCGCTGCGCGCCGCCTTCGAACGTTTCGAGGCCGATCAAAGCCAACGGGTGGCCGTGCTGTGGGGCGAGCACGGCACCTTCTGCGCGGGCGCCGACCTGGGCGCGGTCAGCGACCCGGCCCGGCGCAATGAGCTCGACCCCGAGGGTGGCGGCTCCGCGCCCATGGGGCCGACTCGCATGGCTTTGAACAAGCCACTGATTGCCGCCATCAGCGGCCATGCGGTGGCCGGCGGGCTCGAACTGGCACTGCTGGCCGACCTTCGGGTGGCCGAAGAAGATGCGGTGCTGGGTGTGTTGTGCCGCCGCTGGGGCGTGCCGCTGATCGACGGCGGCACCGTGCGGCTGCCGCGCATCGTCGGCATGGGCCGCGCGCTCGACCTGATCCTGACCGGACGGCCGGTGCGCGCCCAGGAGGCCTTTGCAATGGGGTTGGTGAACCGGGTGGTGCCCGGCAGCAAGGCCCGCGAAACCGCCGAAGCCCTTGCATACGAGATCGCCGCCTTTCCGCAGCAATGCATGCTGGCGGACCGCCATTCCGCCTACGCGCAGTGGGACCTGCCGTTGGCCGAGGCACTCCGGCAAGAAGGACGCCTGGGCGTTCCGATCGTCGCGGCCGAAGGCGCGGCCGGCGCCGAGCGCTTTGTTCAGGGCGCGGGGCGGCACGGCACTTTCTGAACCGGCGGGCACGCGGGTTGCAAGGCTGCACAATGCACCCGTCTTCCTGTCTGATTCCTTCATGAACAACACGCACGACCTTCACGACAAACGCCTCGCCGATGCCTGGGCCACGCTCAAGACGCATTCGGAAAAAGGCCTTCCGCTCGACCCCGATCCCTCGCGCATCGCCTTCGCCGACCCCGAGTTCCTGCTGCGCCGCGAAACCCGCGGCATCCGCATGCAGCTCGAACTGATGAAGCCTGACCTGGAGCAGCGCGCCCATGGCATCGAAAACACCGTGGTGGTGTTCGGCAGCGCCCGCTTTCGCAGCGAAGAAGAAGCCGCCGCGCTGGTCGCGCAGGCCGAAGCCAACGGCGATGCCGTGGCGGCCGAGCGCTGGCGCCGCCTGGCGCGCAGCTCGCACTACTACGAGAAGGCGCGTGCTTTCGGCAAGCTGGTTGCGCAATACAGCGACGGCAAAGAGCCCGAAGACAAGCTGTTCGTCTGCACCGGCGGCGGCCCCGGCATCATGCAGGCGGCCAACCGCGGCGCACACGAAGGCGGCGGCATTTCGGTCGGCCTTGCAATCGCGCTGCCGATGGAAGAAGAAGCCAACCCGTACGTCACGCCGGCGCTGAGCTTCAAGTTCCACTACTTCGCCATCCGCAAGATGCACTTCATGATGCGTGCGAAGGCGCTGGTGGCTTTTCCGGGCGGCTTTGGCACGCTCGACGAGCTGTTCGAAGTGATCACGCTGGTGCAGACCAGGAAGTCGAAGCCGGTGCCGATCGTGCTGTTCGGCTCGGCCTACTGGAAGAAGCTGATCGATTTCGACTTTCTGGTCGAGGAGGGCGTGATCTCGCCCACGGACGTGAAGCTCTTCGAATATGTCGACGCGCCCGAAGACGCGTGGGACGCAATCAAGCGTTTCTACAAGCTGTAGCCATTGCAGGGTACGCCGGGCGCCGTCAGACTTTCAAGCCCCACGTGGCGCGGGCGCCCAGCACGACAACGCCGCCCACCACCCAGAAGACGCCGGCAATGCCGATCAGCGCACCGATCGATCCGAACAGCATCGGCATGGCCACGCTCGAGGCATTGATGGTCATGAGCCGCAGGCCCAGCGCCTCGCCGTGACGCTCGTGCGGCGTGATCTGGTGCAGCATGCTCATCACCATCGGCTGCACAGCTCCCAACGCAAACCCCAGCACCACGGAACACAGGCCCATGGTCAGGGCCGAATCGAGCAGCGGGTAGACCGCGAACACCGCCGCCGTGACAAGGGTCGAACTCAGGATCACGCTGCGTTCTGACGCACGCGAGGCGATGAGGGGCAGCACGACGCGGATGACGGCGGCCGCAATGGCAAAGGCGCCAAGAATGGAGCCGATGACCGATGCGCTGATGCCCCGGTCGTGCCCCAGCACGGGCAGCACGAAGGCATGCACGTCCCAACTCGACGACTGCAGCCAGTTCACGAACAGCAGGCGCCGGAACATCGGCTCGCGCAGCAGGTCCCAGGCGCGCGTGGGCGTTGCCCCCGCCGCGGGCGCAGTGCGCTGCGGCTCGTGCGCGCCGCGTGCAAGCAGCCAGCACACCATGGGCAGCACGGCCATTGCAGCAAAGCAGACCCGAAACGCCAGCATGTCCGCAGGTGCCCGGCCGGCATGGTCGATGAGCAAGCCGGCGAGGAACGGGCCGACAAAATTGGCGACCGCGGGCGCAATCGCGAGCCAGCTGAACACGCGCTTGAGCTGGGTGGCGTTGGTGGCCGAACGGCCCACGTGACGCTGCAGCGCAATGACCGTCGCGCCGGTGGCGCCGCCCGTCAGCAACGCGGCAAGGCACATCACCGGAAAAATCGGAAAGACCACTGCAAGCCCCGCACCGGCGGAAGCCGCCAGCACCGAAAGCCACAACGGCCGCTTGAAGCCGTGCCGGTCGGCAAAGCGCCCTGCGGGCAACGCAAGAAATACCTGAGTCAGGGCGAACAGCGCAATCAGCAAGCCGACAGCCGCGGCGCTGTACCCCTGCTGGAGCGCCAGGAGCGGCGTTGCGAGCCGCATGCCGGCCATGGTGGCGTGCAGGCACACCTGGGCCCCGATCACGCGCAGCAGTTCAGAACCTTTCACGGAATGTCGTCGCCCTCGGTGTCGGCTGTGGGGGGCAGCAGCACCTGAGACTGGGCCTCGGGCAGTGCCTCTACCTTGCGGAGGGCGAGGCGCATCTGCTTGGCGCGCGTGTCGGCCTTGTCGAGCGTGTCGGAGGCCTTGGCCACCTGCTCCTTGATGCGCGATACCCATTCACCATAGCGCTCGAACTCGGTCTTGACCGCGCCTAGAACCTTCCACACTTCCGAAGCCTGCTGCTCCAGCGCCAACGTGCGAAAGCCCATGTGCAAGCTGTTGAGCATGGCAAGCAAAGTGGTCGGGCCGGCCAGCGTCACCCGGTGCTGCCGCTGGATGGCATCCATCAGCCCCGGGCGGCGAAGCACCTCGGCGTAGAGGCTTTCGACCGGCAGGAACAGGATGGCGAAATCGGTGGTGTGCGGCGCGGCGAGGTAGTTCTCCGCAATCGAGCGCGCCTCGCTGCGGATTCGCGCCTCGAGCGCCTTGGCCGCAAGCTCGGCACCGGCCGCGTCGGCGCGCTCGTGCGCATCGATGAGGCGCTCGTAGTCGTCGCGCGGAAACTTGGCGTCGATCGGCAGCCACACCGGAGCACCATCATCGCCGCGGCCCGGAAAGCGGATGGCAAAGTCCACCCGCTGGCCGCTGCGCGGCTTGGTCTCGATCTGCTTGGCGTACTGGTCCGGGGTAAGCACCTGCTCGAGCAGCGCCTCGAGCTGTACTTCGCCGAACACGCCGCGCGTCTTCACGTTGGTCAGCACGCGCTGCAGGCTGCCGACACCGACGGCCAGCGTCTGCATTTCGCCAAGGCCCTTGTGCACCTGCTCCAGCCGGTCGGCCACCTGCTTGAAGCTTTCTCCCAGCCGCGCCTCGAGCGTGCTCTGCAGCTTCTCGTCGACTGTCTTGCGCATTTCGTCGAGCTTGGCGGTGTTGGAATGCTGCAGCTGGGCCAGTTGCGCTTCCATGGTTTCGCGCACCTCTGCAAGGCGGCGCGCGTTCGATTCGCTCAGCCCCTGCAACTGCGTGTTGAGCGTGTCGGCCAGGCTCTTCTGCAAGGATGCGAGCTGCAGCGAAAAAGCATCGAGCTGCGCGTTTTGCGTGCGCGTGGCTTCGGCGCCCTGCTGCACCAGTGCCTGCTGAAAGGTGGCAAAGGCTTGCGCGGTTTCCTGCCGCGCGCCGCGCGAGCTCTCGCCGATCTCGTGGCGCAGCTCACGCTCGGTGCGCTCGTTGGCCGCCCCCATGGTGGCCAGCACGGCGAGCATTTCACTGTGGTCGGGCTTTGGCTGCCGGCGCGCGAGCAGCCAGATCACCAGCACGAGCTGCACCAGGGCGAATGCAGCCAATAGGAGAAGAATCAAGTCGGTGGATTGCAAAATCGAACGCTGCGTTGCCTTGCTGTAATGCTTGCTGTATTGGTTACTTGCCGGCGGCAGGAACGGGCGTGACTGGCGTCAGAGGCCCTTTGCCGCTGAACCAGGCGATGAGGTTGTCGGCTGCAAGCTCGGCCATGGCGCGGCGCGTGGGCACGGTCGCGCTCGCAATGTGCGGCGTGAGCACCACGTTGGGCACGGTCAGCAGGTCGGCGTGAACCTTGGGCTCGCCTTCGAACACATCGAGCCCCGCCGCCGCAATGCGCTTTTCGCGCAGCGCCACCGCCAGCGCCGCATCGTCGACGATGCCGCCCCGCGCAATGTTCACCAGCGTGGCGGTCGGCTTCATCAACGCAATTTCGGCAGCGCCGATGGTGTGGTGCGATGCCGGCGAATACGGCACCACCAGCACCACGTGGTCGGCCGTCTTGAGCAGATCTTCCTTGCTCACGTAGCTGGCCTTGCACTCCGCCTCAAGGGAGGCGTCCAGACGCGAGCGGTTGTGATAGACCACCTTCATGCCAAAGCCGTGCGCACCGCGCTTGGCAATGCCCTGCCCGATGCGGCCCATGCCGATGATGCCCAGCGTCGAGCCATGGATGTCGGAGCCGGCGAACATGTCGAAGCTCCACTTCTGCCACTTGCCCGCGCGCAGGAAGTGTTCGCTTTCAGTGATGCGGCGCGCCGTGGCCATCAGCAGCGCAAAGCCGAAGTCGGCCGTGGTTTCGGTGAGCACGTCGGGCGCGTTGGTGCCCAGCACGCCGTGCGCGGCCATCGCGTCGACATCGAAGTTGTTGTAGCCCACGGCCATGTTGGCGCAGATTTTCAGGTCGGGGCAGGCGTCGAGCACGGCGGCGTCGATGCGCTCGCTGCCGGTGGTGAAGGCGCCCTCTTTGCCTTTGAGCCTGGCGATCAGCTGTTCCTTGCTCCAGCTCTCGTCGGACTGGTTCGACTCGACCTCGAAATGCTGCGAGAGGCGTTCGATGGTTTCGGGAAAGATCGCGCGTGCGACCAGGATCTTGGGCTTGCTCATGATGATGTCTGCGCCTAGCGGAAGAAGATGAAGGTGGAGAGAACGAACAGCGGGATCAGCACGGCCACCGACCATGCCATGTAGCCGAAGAAGCTGGGCATGCGCACGCCGCGGCTCTCGGCAATGGCCTTGACCATGAGGTTGGGCGCATTGCCGATGTAGCTGTTGGCGCCCATGAACACGGAGCCGGCCGAAATGGCGGCCAGCGTGGTGGCGTAGGTGGTCATGAGCGCGGCCGGGTCGCCGCCTGCGGTGTTGAAGAACACCAGGTAGGTCGGCGCATTGTCGAGAAACGAGCTCAGGATGCCCGAGGCCCAGAAATACATCGCCGGGTCGGGCTGCCCGTCCGGCCTTGTCACCGCCGCTATCACTGCCGCAAAGGGGCCGTGCGAGCCGGCCTTGAGCATGGCGATCACCGGGATGATGGTCAGGAAAATGCCTGCAAACAGCTTGGCAACCTCGGCCATCGGACCCCATTCGAACTGGTTGTCGGCATGTACCTTGGCCGAGGTCGTCTTGAACGACAGCAGCGTGATGGCGATGAGGCCGATGTCGCGCACGAGCCCCGGCAGGCCGACCTGCGTGCCGAACACGTCGAAGCTCACGGACGATTTCCAGACACCCGAGAGCAGCACGAAGAAGATGATGCCGCCCAGCAGCCAGAAATTGGCCGCACCGTCGAAACCGATACGCGGGGTGTCCGGTGTGGGGTCGACCGGAAGCACGCCTTCCTTCTGGTAGTGATGGCGGTCGATCAAGTAGAAGAGCGCGAGCAACGTGCCGACGAGAAACAGTGTTTCGGGAAAGATGTTTTTCGCCGTCCAGAAGAAGTCGACGCCCTTCAGGAAGCCGAGGAACAGCGGCGGGTCGCCCAGCGGCGTGAGCGAGCCGCCTGCGTTCGACACGATGAAAATGAAGAACACCACCACGTGCGCCTTGCTCACGCGGTTGTCGTTGGCGCGAATCAGGGGCCGGATGAGGAGCATCGAGGCGCCCGTGGTTCCCATGAAGCTCGCAAGCACCGCACCAATGGCAAGAATGGCCGTGTTGAGCCCCGGCGCCCCGTGCAGATTGCCGCGGATATGGATGCCGCCTGCCACCGTGAACAGTGCGGTGAGCAGGATGATGAAGGGAATGTATTCCTCCACCAGGGCATGCACCAGTTGCCCCCCAGCCAGCGGTGCGCCATGAATGGCTGCAAATGGCAGCAGGAAGGCCAGCGCCCAGGCGGCAGATACCTTGCCGTAGTGGTGGTGCCAGAACGAAGGCGCGAGCAGCGGCATCAGCGCAATCGACAGGAGAATGCCCGCAAACGGAACGCCCCAAAGGGCAGACAGCTTGCTGCCATCGAGCTCGGCAGCCATGGCAAGCGCGGGAAACATCATCGGCAGCACTGCGGCTGCCGCGAGGCGAACTGTTTTTTTCATGGGGCCGTACCGTACCAGACGGGGGTCAGGCCGGCGGCTGCTCGATCTCGAACACCTGGCGCAGGTAGGCCAGGTATTTTTCGTCCTCGCACATGTTCTTGGAAGGCGTGTCCGACAGCTTGGCCACGGGCTGGCCGTTGCAATTGATCATCTTGATGACGATCTGCAGCGGCTCGTAGCCGAGGTCGTTGGTGAGGTTGGTTCCAATACCGAACGCCAGCTGGCAGCGGCCGCGGAACTGCTGGTAGAGCTCGATGGTGCGCGGCACGGTGAGGCTGTCGCTGAAGATCAGCGTCTTGGTGAGTGGGTCGACACGGTTGGCCGCATAGTGCGCCAGCATGCGCTCGCCCCACTGGAAGGGGTCTCCGCTGTCGTGGCGCGCGCCATCGAAGAGCTTGCAGAAGTACAGGTCGAAGTCGCGCAAGAAGGCACTCATGCCGTAGACGTCCGACAGCGCAATGCCCAGGTCGCCGCGGTACTCGCGGGCCCAGTTCTCAAAGCCGAAGATCTGGCTGTCGCGCAGCCGCGGCCCGAGCCCCTGGCAGGCCTGCAGGTATTCGTGGGCCATGGTGCCGAGCGGAATCAGGCCGAGCTTCATGGCGTAGAGCACGTTGCTGGTACCCGCAAGCTGTGGCAACCGGGCGGCGGGCTTGGCCTGCACCGGCGGCGAGGTCACGGCGCCGAGCCTTGCGTTCAGCGTGCGCAAGACCTCTTCATGCCAGTCCTTCGAAAAGCGGCGGCGGGTGCCGTAGTCGGCAATCTTGAGGTCGGCAAGGCCGGCATCCTGCAGCTGCCCGATCTTGGTTTCGAGGCGCCTTCGGCCTTCGTCCAGATCGGGCTTCTTCTGCGTGTTGCGAAAGTAGACCTCGTTCACGATCGCAAGCACCGGAATCTCGAACAGGATGGTGTGCAGCCACGGGCCCTTGATGCGGATTTCAAGCTCGCCCGAAGGCTGCGGCGTGATGCTGATGTATTTCTCGTTGAGCCGGAACAGGCCCAGGAAGTCGACGAAGTCGCTCTTGATGAAACGCATCGACCGCAGGTAGGCCAGTTCGGCGTCCCGGAACTGCAGCGAGCAGAGGCTTCGTACCTCTTCCCTGATTTGCCCGGCGAACTGCGCCAGGTCGACACCCGGGTTGCGGCACTTGAACCGGTATTCGACTTGTGCGCCCGGAAAGTGATGCAGGACGACCTGCATCATGGTGAACTTGTAGAGGTCGGTGTCGAGCAGGCTGTGAATGATCATGGTGCGGCGCGCGTTGTCCCAAGCTTTTCGGCGTGCGTTCGATTATCACGGGCAGCGTCGGCTTGTGCCTACGGGGCCTGCACTGCACGTCCTACCGCAAGGGTGAATCGGTCCCGCGACATTGTGTCCACGGCGGCCAACGAGCCCGCCGAATCAACCGTACAAGGAGATTCGCATGAACAAGGACACCATCGAAGGCAACTGGAAACAGCTCAAGGGCAAGGTCAAGGAGCAATGGGGCAAGCTGACCGACGATGACTTCGACGTCATTGCCGGCAAGCGCGATCAACTGCTTGGCCGTATCCAGGAGCGCCACGGCATCAGCCGCGATGAGGCCGAAAAGCAGGTCAAGGAGTGGGAGTCGCGCGACGGCCGCACGCCGGACACCCTCTGGTACGAAAAGTACTGACACCTGCGGTCGCCTGAAGGCTGCCCCGCACCCTGCTTCCCTTTCAACTTCTCAACTGCAAAAGAAAGAACACCAAAATGAAAAAACATCTGCTCATGCTCGCACTCGCCTCGACCTGTTTCATGGCCACGCACGCCAGCGCGATGACCAAGGACGAATACAAGGCTGCCAAGGACAAGATCGAAGCCGACTACAAGTCCGCCAAGGCCCAGTGCGACGCGATGAAGGACAACGCGAAGGACGTTTGCCAGAAGGAAGCCAAGGGCACCGAAAACGTGGCCAAGGCCGAACTCGAGCAGCAGTACAAGCCAAGCGACGCGCATGCACGCAAGGTTGCTGAAGAAAAGGTGAAGGCCAAGTACGAAGTCGCCAAGGAAAAGTGCGACGACCAGACGGGCGACGCCAAGTCTGCATGCGAGAAGCAGGCAAAGGCCGACGAAGCTCAGGGCAAGGCCGACATCAAGGCCATGAAGAAGACGATGTAAGACCGCTGCGGTCCTGACGGGCCGCATGGCTTAAAAAAAGCGGCGCCCTCGGGCGCCGCTTTTCATGAGGTCAGGCTTTCAAGGAGTCGACGACGCGCTGCAGCGCATCAGGCAACGGTACCGGCCGCTGCGTCGCGCGGTCGACATACACATGCACGAAGTGGCCCTGCGCTGCCGCCGTGTCCGAGCCCTCCGCAAAGAGCGCAATCTCATAGCGCACGCTCGACCGACCCGCCTGGGCCACGCGGATGCCGGCTTCCACCGTTTGCGGAAACGCGATCGGCGCGAAGTAGTTGCATTGCGTCTCGACCACGAAGCCGATGGTCTGGCCCTGGTGGATGTCGAGCGCGCCGCGCTCGATCAGCAGCGCATTCACCGCCGTGTCGAACCAGCTGTAGTAGACGACGTTGTTGACATGGCCGTACATGTCGTTGTCGGCCCAGCGCGTCGGGATGCTGCGAAACGCGCGGTAGCCGCTACGGGAATTCGGCGTGGGTTTGGTGACGGAGCTCATCGCGCGGCATTTTGCCAGCGGCGCCAGTAATCGAAAGCCACCCTGAACGTGCCCAACTGCACCTGCACGGTCTCGGCGATGTCGGTCGCGTAACCACCGGCCATTGCAAAAGCCAGCGGAACGCGGCGCTGCCAGGCCCAGTCGAACACCCGCCGGTCTCGCGCCTCCAGGCCGTCGAAGCTCAGCTTGAGCCGGCCGAGCCGATCGCGCTCGAAGGGATCGGCGCCCGCCAGGTAGATCACCAGCCCGGGGGAGAAGCGCCGGTCGAGTTCGTCGAGCGCATGCTCCAGTGCGGTCAGGTAGTCGGCATCGCCGCAGCCGTCGGGCAGCTCGACATCCAGGTCGCTCGCCTCCTTGCGGAACGGAAAGTTCTTCTGCCCGTGCATGGAGAGCGTGAAAACGCTCGGGTCGTTGCGAAAGATGCTTGCCGTGCCGTTGCCCTGGTGCACGTCGAGATCGATGACGGCGACCTTGAGCTGCCGGCCGCTGCGGCCATGCTCCGCCTGCATGAGCCGGGCGGCCACCGCAGCGTCGTTGAAGACGCAAAAGCCGCCGCCCTTGTCTGCGTAGGCGTGGTGCGTGCCGCCCGCCATGTTGGCCGCCACTCCGCCCGAGAATGCCGCGCGGCAGGCGGCGATGGTTGCCCCGGTAGATCGGCGCGAGCGCTCGACCATCGCCTCGCTCCAGGGAAAGCCGATCTCCCGCATGGCCTGCGGGCTCACGGTTCCGTCGCTGATGGCCGCAATCCACTGCGGGGTGTGGGCCAGCGCCAGTTCGCCATCGGTGGCACGCGGCGCCTGGTCCATTTCCACCTTTGGCAGGTGCTCCAGCAACCGGTCGCGCAGCAGCGCGTAGCGGGACATCGGAAAGCGGTGGCCAGGCGGAAGGGGCAAGACGAACTGGCCGGAATAGAAGGCACGCATGGGCTGCATTCTGGGGCGCGGGCCGAATTTAGAAAGCGCGTTCTAAATTGCTGCAAAGCAGCAAAAACCCCTTGATCGCAAAGCTGTGCTGCCTATACTTGAGGCCATGCTGCACCGCAACATAGACGACGAGGGGCAGCGCAACGTGAACACCGACCACCATCCTTTCTGGAGATCCCACATGGCCCTGACCGCTGACCAAATCCTCGCCGCCCAAAAAGCAAACCTCGAAACCCTGTTCGGCCTGACCACCAAGGCTTTCGAAGGCGTCGAGAAGCTCGTCGAACTGAACGTGACCGCTTCCAAGGCTGCCCTGGCCGAAGCCGCCGGCACCGCCCAAGCCGCCCTGAATGTCAAGGACGCGCAAGAACTGCTGACGCTGCAAGCCAGCCTGTTCCAGCCCCTGGCCGAAAAGACCGCCGCCTACAGCCGTCACCTGTATGACATCGCCCAAGGCACCGGCGCCGAGTTCACCAAGGCTTTCGAAGCCAAGGCTGCTGAAGCCCAGCAAACCTTTGTCGGCCTGGTCGACAGCGCTTCCAAGAATGCACCCGCCGGCTCGGAAACGGCCGTTGCCGTGCTGAAGAGCGCCGTGGCTGCCGCCAACAACGCTTTCGAATCGGTCCAGAAGGCCGTCAAGCAAGCGTCGGACGTTGCCGAAGCCAACTTCAACGCCGTGTCGTCGCAAGCCGTCGCCGCCGCGAAGACCGCGACCACCGCCCGCAAGCGCTAAGCCGCCGGCCGACCGCCACCAGTTGTCTCCTTGGGTCCTCACGGATCCAATTCAGGGCCTCATCTTCGGATGAGGCCTTTTTTTTTGGCCGGCCAAGCCCTCTTCGATAATGCAGGTCTTATTTCAGGAGACTCTCAATGCAGATCGACGGCAAGGTTTTTATCGTCACAGGTGGCGCTTCGGGCCTCGGCGAAGGCACGGCGCGCATGCTGGCCGCCAATGGCGGCAAGGTGGTCATTGCCGACATGCAGGCTGAAAAAGGCGAAGCCGTCGCAAAGGACATCGGCGGGGTATTCGTGAAATGCGACGTGAGCCAGGAAGCCGACGGCCAGGCGGCGGTTGCCGCGGCGCAAAAGCTCGGCAAGCTCGTCGGCCTGGTCAACTGCGCGGGCATTGCGCCGGCCGAGAAGACGGTGGGCAAGAACGGCGCGCACGCGCTGGCCGTGTTCAGCAAGACCGTCACCGTCAACCTGATCGGCAGCTTCAACATGATTCGCCTCGCGGCCGAGGCCATGAGCAAGAACGAGCCCGAAGCCACTGGCGAACGCGGCGTGCTGATCTCGACCGCCTCGGTCGCGGCCTACGACGGGCAGATGGGCCAGGCGGCCTACAGCGCCTCGAAGGGCGGCGTGGTCGGCATGACGCTGCCCATTGCGCGCGACCTGGCCCGCAACGGCATTCGCAACATGACCATTGCCCCCGGCATCTTCGGCACGCCCATGCTCTTCGGCATGCCGCAAGAGGTGCAGGACGCGCTGGCCGCAAGCGTGCCCTTCCCTTCCCGCCTGGGCACGCCGGAAGACTACGCCAAGCTTGCCAAGCACATCATCGAGAACGACATGCTCAACGGCGAGGTGATTCGTCTCGACGGAGCGATTCGACTTCCGCCCCGGTAAGCGGCGGCACCGCCGTGCTGCCGGTACGGTCCAGGCGCTCGTATTGGGCGATGACCTGGGCCCCCAGCAGCACCAGCGTGGCGGCAATCTCCAGGCTCAGCAGCACCACGATGGCCGTGGTGAGCGAGCCGTAGACCACGTTGACCTGCGAGAGCGTCGAGAAGTACCAGATCAGCACGTGCCGCGTGGCCTCCCACAGGAGCGCGGCCGTCACGCCGCCCAGCAGCGCGTGGCGCAGCGACATGCGGCCGGCCGGCATCACCAGGTAGAGCGAAGTCAGCATGAAGATTTCGCCGCCCAGCCCAAGCAGGTAGAGCAGCAGCCCCGACACGCCCGAGAGCGACCAGTTGCGCCCGAACAGGTCGACGCTCTCCTGCCCCACCAGTTGAAGCGCGCCCGAAACCAGCGTGACCAGCAGCAGTCCCACGCACAGGCACAGGATGTAGATGTAGGGCATGACGGCCGACACCAGGAAGTGGCGCTTGTGGTCCGCCTTGCGGTGATGAAAGATCACCGCCATGGCGCTTTCGAGAATGCTGAAGGCGAGCGAGCTGAAGAAGATCATCGTGACCAGCAGCACCGGCCCCATCACGTCCCGGTGGTCGAGAAAGTTCGACAGCTCACCGACAATCGCCTTGGACTGCCCGGGCAGCAGCCACTCGAGATACCGGCCGATGGTGCGCAGCAACTCGGCCTGTTCGATCACATGCGACATCGCGATCACGCTCACGATGAGCAGCGGCACGATGGAAAGCAGCGCGTAATACGCCACCGCACCCGCAAGCAGCAGGCCCTGGTTCGCGCGAAACGCCTTGAGCGCGTCCCATACGAACCGGAGGGGGTGGCGCAGCAGCGGCGCGACGTGGTGCAATGGCTTGGGCGTCTTCATGCGTGGAATCCGGGGCGTTCTTCCGGTGCGGGCAGTATGCCGCCCGGGCGCGGGCGTTCTGCCGCTTGCGTATGATTTGCCGCTCTTCGCCTACATGACCATCCCCGCTTCTTTCATCCAGGAACTCATCGCGCGTGCCGACGTGGTGGAGATCGTCGGGCGCTATGTGCAGCTGAAGAAGGCCGGCGCCAACTTCATGGGGCTGTGCCCGTTCCACGGCGAGAAATCGCCCTCCTTCTCGGTCAGCCCCACCAAGCAGTTCTATCACTGCTTCGGGTGCGGGGTGCACGGCAACGCCATCGGCTTTCTCATGGAGCATGCGGGCATGGGCTTTGTCGAGGCGGTGCACGACCTGGCCGGCCAATACGGCCTGCAGGTGCCCGAGGACGACGCCTCACCCGCCGAACGTGCCCGCGCCGCAAACCAGCGCCAGAAGCAGGCCACCCTGAGCGACGTGCTCGAAAAGGCCGGCGAGGCCTATCGCAAGGCGTTGCGGCAGGCGCCTGGCGCCATCGAATACCTGAAGGGGCGCGGCGTCTCGGGCGAAGTGGCCAAGCAATTCGGCATCGGCTACGCGCCGGCCGGCTGGCGCGCCCTTGCCAGCGTGTTTCCGGACTACGACGACCCGCTGCTCGCCGAGAGCGGCCTGGTCATCGTCAACACCGAGGACGGCGCCGAGGACGCCAAGCGCTACGACCGCTTCCGCGACCGCGTGATGTTTCCCATCCGCAACGTCAAGGGCGAATGCATCGGCTTCGGCGGGCGGGTGCTCGGCGACGAGAAGCCCAAATACCTGAACTCCCCCGAAACGCCGGTCTTCAGCAAGGGCCGGGAGCTCTACGGCCTGTACGAGGCGCGTGCCGCCTTCCGCGAGCGCGGCTATGCGCTGGTGACCGAGGGCTACATGGACGTGGTCGCCCTGGCCCAGCTCGGTTTTCCGAACGCGGTGGCCACGCTGGGCACGGCCTGCACCACGGAGCATGTGCAAAAGCTCTTCCGGTTCACAGAATCGGTGGTGTTCAGCTTCGACGGCGATGCGGCCGGCCGGCGTGCCGCGCGCAAGGCGCTCGACGGCGCCCTGCCCTATGCCACCGACGTGCGCAGCATCAAGTTCCTGTTTCTGCCGGCCGAGCACGACCCCGACAGCTTCATCCGCGAATTCGGCGCCGACGCGTTCGCGCGCTTCGTGCAAGAGGCCACGCCGCTCTCGCGCTTCATGATCGAGGCGGCGCGCGAGGGCTGCGACCTCACCACTGCCGAAGGCCGCGCCCACATGAGCAGCAATGCAAGGCCGCTCTGGAGCGCCATGCCGGACGGTGCGCTCAAGCGGCAGATGCTGAGCGAGATCGCCACGCTGGTGCAGCTGGACGCCAATGCACTGTCGGAGCTCTGGGCCGCCACGCCGGGCCCACGCAAGGCGGCTGCGGCACCCGCGCCGCGCCACTCCGGCGAGCCCGGTGATCCGTTCGACTACGCCGACATGCCGCCCCCGGCCGAGTACGAGCCGCCCCGCTACGAAAGCGATAGCGGCAGCAAGCCCCGCGGCAAATTCACCAAGGGCAAGCGCTGGGGCGGCAAGTTCGAGGCCCCCATCGAGCCCCTGCGCGGCCGCGGCAAGCCGCCAAGCCGGCCGGACGTAGCGGTGCGGCTGCTGCTGTCGAACATGGCGCAGTGGGAAGCGCTGTCGCATGAACTCCACGTGATGCTGTGCGACCTGCCGGGCCAGCACGGCGCGCTTTTTACCTGGCTCGACAGCCAGCTGCATGAGCACGGCGTGCAGCCCTGGGCGGCGCTGCGCGAAGGCATGCGCGGGCTCGACTTCGAGCCCCTGGCGGAGCGGCTCATGAGCGTGTCCGAAGCGGCGCCGGTGCCCGAGGGTGAAGAAGACCAGCACTTGGCCGATGCGGTCAAGGAGCTTTCGAGCGTGCTCGATTTCATGCTCGACGACCGCCTGAAAGCCCAGCAGAGCGATGCCATTGCGGCCGTGGGCAAAGACCCGAAGGCCCTGGAGCGCTACAAGGCCCTGGAGGCGCGAAGGCTCGAATTGCGCAACCGGCTGAAACCCTCCGGTGCATAAAGTGCTTGAAATTTGCGCAATAGGCTATAATGTAAGGCTTCGCAACTGGCGAAATTAGGCAAGAGCGACAGCAGCACCTCCGGGCCGACCCCTAGCGCAACGCACTCCAACGGAAAACATCCGTCGGAAAGGGTCAATAACCGCAAGGACTGCACACCAAATGTTCGCCCGACATCTTGCCTGACGAGGAATTTCTTCCTCTTTCCCATTTGTCCTGTCCGTGCCTGTGCGCGGGCTTTGTGTCTCGTCCGTGCCTGTGCACGGGCTGTGGCGGCGCTGCCCATGTGGCGGTGCGCCTGTGATTTCGCTTGGTCCATCTTGCTGTAACGAGGTCGTATGCCCAGTTCAAAGAAGCCTGCTCCTTCACTCGCCAAAGGCGTCGCCCCAAAGTCTGTCGCAGAAAAACCGTTGAAAGCTGGCGTTATGCCGGCAACTAAGTCGGGTGCCGCCGCGTCCAAATCGGCAGCCGCAACGAAAGTGAAAACCGTGCCCACGAAATCGACCTCCATCGACGATCCGAAAAAAGCCGCCGCCAAGACGGTTGCCGCCGCCCCTGCCGCCAAGAAAGTCGGCCGCCCGCCCAAGGCCGCCGGCGCTGCCGCGCCCGCCACCGGTGCCAAGCGCGGCCGCAAGCCCAAGGCCGGAAATGACGCGCCCGAGAGCGACATCGACCTGTCGGATATCGAAGAGGATCTGGTCGGCGACGAACCGGCAACCGCGACGACGACCGAAGAAAAGGTCAAGCCGCTGCGCATGAAGATCAGCAAGGCGAAGGAACGCGCCTTGATGAAGGAATTCGGCCTCGACGAGACCGTGCTCTCCGAGGAAGACCTGGCCAAGCGCCGCTCGCGCCTGAAGACCCTCATTACGCTGGGCAAGACCCGCGGCTACCTCACGCACGGCGAAATCTCCGACCACCTGCCCGACAAGCTGGTCGACGCCGAGACCATGGAAGTCGTGGTCACCATGCTCAACGACATGGGCGTGGCGGTGTACGAGCAAACGCCCGACGCCGAAACCCTGCTGCTGAACAACACCGCGCCCACCGCCACCACGGTGGAAGAAGCCGAAGAAGAAGCCGAAGCCGCGCTCTCCACGGTGGACAGCGAATTCGGCCGCACCACCGACCCCGTGCGCATGTACATGCGCGAAATGGGCACGGTCGAGCTCTTGACGCGCGAAGGCGAAATCGAAATCGCCAAGCGCATCGAAGGCGGCCTGATGGCCATGATGGAAGCCATTTCGGCCTCCCCCGCCACCATCGCCGAAATCCTGCGCCTAGCCGCCGACATCCGTGAAGGCAAGGTCGTCATCTCCACCGTGGTGGACGGCTTCTCGAACCCCAACGAGGCCGACGACTACGTGGCCGAAGAAGACTTCGACGAGTTCGACGAGGAAGACGACGACGACGGCAAGGGCGGCTCCAAGGCCCTCACCAAGAAGCTCGAAGAACTCAAGCGCGACGCGCTCGAGCGTTTCGACCGCATTGCCGTCATGTTCGAGAAGGTCCACAAGATCTACGACAAGGAAGGCTACGGCACGCCGGCCTACCAGAAGGCCCAGCAGGCCCTGTCGGACGAGCTCATGACCATCCGCTTCACGGCCAAGACCATCGAGAAGCTGTGCGACCTGGTTCGCACGCAGGTGGACGACGTGCGCAAGAAGGAGCGCGAACTGCGCCGCATCATCGTGGACAAGTGCGGCTTTCCGCAGGACGAGTTCATTCGCGACTTCTCCGGCTACGACAAGAACGGCAACCGCGTGCCGTCGAACCTGCTCAACCTGAAGTGGGTCGAGAAGCAGGCTGCCTCCGGCAAGCCCTGGAGCGCCGTGCTCGCACGCAATATTCCGCCGGTGCAAGAGCTGCAGCAAAAGCTCGCCGACATCCAGTCGCGCGTGGTGGTGCCGCTCACCCAGCTGAAGGAAATCAACAAGCGCATGAACGAGGGCGAATCGTCCTCGCGCGACGCCAAGAAGGAAATGATCGAGGCCAACCTGCGCCTCGTGATCTCCATTGCCAAGAAGTACACCAACCGCGGCCTGCAGTTCCTCGACCTGATCCAGGAAGGCAACATCGGCCTGATGAAGGCGGTGGACAAGTTCGAATACCGCCGCGGCTACAAGTTCTCGACCTACGCCACGTGGTGGATCCGCCAGGCGATTACCCGGTCCATCGCGGATCAAGCTCGAACCATCCGCATTCCGGTGCACATGATCGAGACGATCAACAAGATGAACCGCATCTCGCGCCAGCATCTGCAGGAGTTCGGCTTCGAGCCGGACGCCAGCATCTTGGCCGCGAAGATGGAGATCCCGGAAGACAAGATCCGCAAGATCATGAAGATTGCGAAGGAGCCGATCTCGATGGAAACCCCCATCGGCGACGACGACGATTCGCACCTGGGCGACTTCATCGAGGACAGCAGCAACACGGCCCCCATCGAGGCCGCAATGCAGGCGGGCCTGCGCGACGTGGTCAAGGACATCCTGGACAGCCTCACGCCGCGCGAAGCCAAGGTGCTGCGCATGCGCTTCGGCATTGAAATGAGCACGGACCACACGCTGGAAGAAGTCGGCAAGCAGTTCGACGTAACCCGCGAGCGCATCCGCCAGATCGAAGCCAAGGCCCTGCGCAAGCTCAAGCATCCTTCGCGTTCGGACAAGCTGCGCAGCTTTATTGATACGCTCTAAGCCGGTCTCCCGGTATTTCTCTGACGAGGAGGCGCCCGCAAGGGCGCTTTCTTTTTTGGCCTTCGGATAAGAAAAATGGAGCAAACCTCATGAATCCCGATGCAGAAAAGCTCTGGCTGGCGCCGCGCTGGGCGCTCGCCGTGCTGCTGGCCGTGCTGGGCATGCTCGGTCCCTTTTCCATCGACACCTACATTCCGGCCTTCTCGGGCATTGCGCGCTCCATTGGCGCCACGCCGGCCGAAATGCAGCAGACACTTTCGGCCTACCTGTTCGGCTTTGCGTTCATGAACCTGTTCCACGGCGCGCTGTCGGACAGCTTCGGCCGCCGGCCCGTGGTGCTGTGGGGCCTTGCGGTGTTCACCATTGCCTCGCTGGGCTGCGCGCTGTCGCAGAACATTGCGCAGTTGGTGCTGTTCCGTGGGCTGCAGGGCCTGTCGACCGGTGCGGGCATCGTGGTTTCGCGCGCGGTCATCCGCGACATGTTCCCGCCGGCCGATGCGCAGCGGGTCATGAGCCAGGTGACCATCTACTTCGGCGTGGCGCCGGCCATTGCGCCTATCGTGGGCGGCTTTCTTTTCGTGCATGCCGGCTGGCATGCGATCTTCTGGTTCCTGGTGGCGGTCGGCGTGATCCTGTTCGTGGCCAACTACAAGCTGCTGCCCGAAACCCTGCACCAGAGCCAGCGCCAGCCGTTCCAGGTGCGCCACCTGATGCGCGGCTACTGGGACCTGTGCTCCGACCCGCGCTTTCTGCTGCTCGCCTTTGCAAGCGGTGTTCCGTTCAACGGCATGTTCCTGTACGTGCTGGCGGCGCCCGCCTTTCTGGGCGACCACCTCGCCCTGGCGCCGACGCAGTTCTTCTGGTTCTTCCTGCTGACCATCGGCGGCATCATGTCGGGCGCCTGGGCCAGCGGCCGCATGGCGGGCAAGGTGGCGCCCAAGCGGCAGATCCGCGACGGCTTTTTGATCATGCTGGTGACTTCGCTCGTCAACGTTGCGGCCAATTGGCTGTTCACCGCGCACGCTGCGTGGGCCCTGTGGCCGCTCGCGGTGTTCGCCTTCGGCTGGGCGCTGATGGTGCCGGTGGTCACGCTGCTGGTGCTCGACCTTCATCCGGAGCGGCGCGGCATGGCCTCGTCGCTGCAGGCGGTGATCGGCTCCACTGCCAACGGCATTGTTGCCGGCGTGGTGGCGCCGCTGGTCATGCATTCCACGCTGGCACTGGCGGTCACGTCGATGCTGATGCTCGGCATCGGCCTCGTCGCCTGGGTGTGGCTGCACGGGCAGTGGCCCGAAATCGGCCGCCGCGTGGCGGCGGAGGTCTGACGCCATGCTGCAGCTTTCCGCCCTGCTCACCCATGCGCGCGCCTGGCTGCCGGGCCGCAACACCGTCGACATTCGCGAGCGCATGCGCGCCGTGGCCGGCGCCGCAATCGGCCTGGTCATCACCGCACTGCTGTGCCGATGGATGGCCGAAGCAGCGGGCATCAGCATCTGGCTCATTGCGCCGATGGGCGCGAGCGCGGTGCTGGTGTTTGCCGTGCCCGCGAGTCCGCTCGCACAGCCCTGGTCGGTCATGGTCGGCAATACGCTGTCGACCGTGGTGGGCATTGCCTGCGTCCACTGGATACCCGACGCGGCCTGGGCTGCCGCGTTGGCCGTCGGCGCCGCCATCGGGCTGATGTTTGCCACGCGCAGCCTGCACCCGCCGGGCGGCGCCGCGGCGTTGCTCGCGGTGCTGACGCACACCACCGACTTTTCAGCGGCGTTGTTCCCCACGCTTGTGAACTCGCTGCTGCTGGTGCTGGCCGGCGTGGCCTACAACACGTTCACCGGCAGGCGCTATCCGCACGTGCAGGTGGTGCGGCCGCCATCGGCGGATGCGCGCTTCAGCCAGGCCGACATCGACGCGGTGCTGGCCCGCTACAACCAGGTGCTGGACATCAGCCGCGACGATCTCGAATCGCTCATCCAGCAGACCGAGCTCGAGTCGTACAAGCGGCGCCTCGGCACCCTGCACTGCGCCGACATCATGTCGCGCGAGCCGGTGTCGGTGGAGTTCGGCACGCCGCTGCAGGAGGCGTGGATGCTGATGAACCAGCGCCGCATCAAGGCATTGCCCGTTATCGACCGTACGCGCCGCGTGGTGGGCATCGTGACGCAGGCCGACTTCTTTCGCATGCTCGACCTGGAACATCACGAAGGGATTGCGGGGCGGCTGCGCGACCTGATCCGCGCCACGCGCACCGTGGTGTCGAACAAGCCCGAAGTGGTCGGCCAGATCATGACGCGCCAGGTGCGCGTGGCCAGCGCAGACCGCCCGGTGGTCGACCTGGTGCCGCTGTTCTCCGAAGGCGGCCACCCTGGCGCGTCATGATCTGGCCGACCACTTCGGGCTTGTTCGACACCACGGTGCGCGTGGCCAGCGCAGACCGCCCGGTGGTCGACCTGGTGCCGCTGTTCTCCGAAGGCGGCCACCACCATATCCCCATCATCGACCACGAAAGGCGGCTCACCGGCATGATCACGCAGTCGGACTTCGTGCGCGCGCTCTACAGCGCCGTACGGCCCGGGAACTGAAACCTTCTCAAGGAGCGTGCATGGCGTGGGTTGTGTTGTTGGTGGCGGGCCTGCTCGAAATGGGCTGGGCCATCGGTCTTAAATACACCGAGGGATTTACCCGGCTGTGGCCTTCGATCGGCACCGCCCTTTCGATGGTGCTGAGCGTGGTGCTGCTGGGCTGGGCCATGCGCTCGCTGCCCGTGGGCACGGCCTATGCCGTATGGACCGGCATCGGCGCGGTGGGCACGGTCATTTTGGGCATCGTGCTGTTCCATGAGCCCGCCAACGCGGCGCGGCTCATCTGCGTCGGCCTGATCGTCGCGGGCATTCTCGGGCTCAAGATCACGAGCCCGGCCTGAGCCCGCGCTTCATTCCAATACGACGTTCGCCTTCTTCACCAGCGCGGCATAGCGCGCGGCTTCGCTGCGGAAGTAGCTCGCGGCCTGCTCGGGCGATGTGGGCTTGATGACATTGCCCTGCTTGTCCATGGCGTCGCGCACCTCGGCGCTCGTAAAGGCCGCGGCCACTGCGTCGTGCACGCGCTGGATGTCGGCGGGCTGCATCTTGGGCGGGCCGATCACCGCGAACCAGCCTTCGACGGCGTAGTTGGGTAGCCCTTGCTCCGCAATGGTCGGCATGTCGGGCGTGGCCGGCGAGCGCTGCGCGCTGCACAGGCCTATGGCCCGCAGCGCACCGCTCTTGAGGTGCGGCTGCACCGCGGGCAATGCCACCACGCCCATCTCGACCTGGCCCGCGATCATGTCGGTGACCATCGGGCCGGTGCCCTTGTAGGGAATGTGCCGCGCCTTCACGCCGGCCTCTTCCATGAACATCTCGCCGGCCAGGTGGATGATTGTGCCGTTGCCCGACGAAGCGTAGTTGTAGGTGTCGGGCTTGGCGCGCAGCAGTGCCACCAGCTCCTTCACATTCTTGGCGGGGAGCTTCGGGTTGACCACCAGCACCAGCGGCGTCGCGCCCACGATGCTGATCGGCGTCACGTCCGCGATGGCGTCGAAGGGCATCTTCTTGTACACGGCCGGGTTGATGACGTGGTTGTTCGACACCATGCCGAGCGTGAGCCCGTCGGGCGCGGCCTTGACCACCACAGAAGTGCCGGTGATGCCGCCCGCACCGGGCAGGTTTTCTATCACCACCGGCTGGCCGAAGGCCTTGCCGAGCGCAACCGATGCCGCGCGCGCGATGGCGTCCACGCCCGAACCGGCACTGATCGGCAGGATGAAGCGAATGGGCTTGTCGGAGCCCTGCGCGAGTGCGGGGCACGCGGCCAGTACGGCGGCGGAAGCGCCAAAACCCAGTACGGCGCGGCGGGTCATCGGGGGAAGCATCGTGTGCATGGTCTTGTCTCTCTTTATGGTTTTCGAAGAAAAATCGCGCTCAGGCGATGGCCAATTCGGCCTGCATGGCCGCCACCTGCGCCTCGGCATAGCCGAGTTCGGCCAACAGCTCACGCGTGTGTTCACCGAGCATCGGCGGATCGAGCCGCACGCCCAGTCGCTCGCCGCCCAGCGTGATCGGGAACAGCGTGGTCTGCGCGGTTTCTCCTGCGCGCTCGCCGTCGGGCAGGCGGATGTCGGCGAGGCCGCCGGTGGCCTTCAGGTGCGGATCCTCGTAGAGGTCTTCTGGCCGCACGATGGGCGCAAAAGGCAGGCCGCGCGCCTCGAAGATCGCCGACAGCTCGGCGGCCGACCGGTCGGCCAGGCGGCCGCGCAAGTCCGCGAGCAGCGTCGGCCGCACGCGAACCCGGTCGTTGTTGGTGCGGAGCGCAGGGTCGGCCTTCAGGTCGTCGAAGCCGAGCGCATCGCAGAACACCCGCCATTGCGCGTCGCTCACCGCGGCCAGGAAGATCTGCTCGCCGTCCTTCACGGTGAACACGTCGTACAGCGCCCAGGCCGAGATGCGCTCGGGCATCGGCGCCGCGGCTTGGCCGGTGATGGCGTACTGCAGCATGTGCTGGCCGACCAGGAACACGTTGTTCTCGAACAGCGCGGACTGCACCTCCTGGCCCTTGCCGGTCTGTATGCGCTGCATCAGCGCGGCCATGGCGCCGATGGCGCCGAACATGCCGCCCATGATGTCGTTCACGCTGGTGCCTGCGCGCAGCGGGTCGCCGGGCCGGCCCGTCATGTAGGCCAAGCCGCCCATCATCTGCACCACCTCGTCGAGCGCGGTGCGGTGCTCGTAGGGCCCGGGTAGAAAGCCGGTGTGGTTCACATACACCAGCCGCGGGTTGAGCTTGCCGAGCGCAGCGTAGCCAAGGCCGTACTTGTCCATGGTGCCGGGCCTGAAGTTCTGCGCCACCACGTCGGCCGTGGCGCACAGGCGCAGTGCCGCCTCGAGCCCTTGCGGGTGGCGCAAGTCGAGCGCAATGCTCTTCTTGTTGCGGTTGAACATCGGGAAGAAGCCAGCGCCCGCGCCCAGCAGCTGCCGCGTGCGGTCGCCCTCGATGGGCTCGACCTTGATGACTTCCGCGCCCAGGTCGGCCAGCACCATGCCGCAGGTCGGGCCCATGACCATGTGCGTGAACTCGACCACGCGAATGCCGGTGAGCGGCAGGCGCTTTTCCTCGGGCTTCGTCGTGGTGTCGTTCATGCCGCGACTCCCGCGCCCGCCGCAAAGGTCTTCGGAAAGCCGGCGCGCCACACCGTGCCCTGCAGCGTTTCGCCTTCGAGCCAGCCGGCCACGCGCTCGCGCAGGTCGAGCAGCTTCGGCAGATCGACGCCGGTGCGCACGCCCATGCTTTCGAGCATGAACACGAGGTCTTCGGTGTCGACGTTGCCGCTGGCGCCCGGCGCATGCGGGCAGCCGCCGATGCCGGCCAGGCAGGCGTCGAAGCGGGAAATGCCGACTTCCAGCGTGGCATACACGTTGGCAAGCCCGAGGCCGCGCGTGTCGTGAAAGTGGCCGCACCAGAGGCGGTCGCCCGCAATGCGTTTCGCGCGCTCGAACAGGCTGCGAACCATGGCGGGATCGGCATAGCCGACGGTGTCCGCCAGGCTTACCCGGTCGGCGCCCGCGTCGAGCAGCGCCTGCATCAGGCGCAGCACCTCTTCAGTATCCACGTGGCCCTGGATGGTGCAGCCGAAGGCGGTGCCCACGCCGCCCTCGATCATCGTCTTGGAGCCTGCGGCGTCGCGCGCGGCGCGGATGCGTGCGACCTCGGCCACCACTTCGTCGGGCGTCTTGCGCAGGTTGGCCAGGCTGTGGGCATGGCTGGCCGACAGCGGCACCATCATGAGATCAGCTTCGCCCGCTATGGCGAGTTCCGCGCCCCGCAGGTTGGGCACCAGCACCGAAGTGAAAAGCCCCGGCAGCGTCTTCGCGTAGGCCAGCAGTTCGGCCGTGTCCGCCAGTTGCGGCAGCAGGCGAGCGGGCACGAAGGAGCCGACTTCGATCTCGCGCTGCCCGGCGGCATGCGCGTTGCGAATCCACTCGAGCTTCTGCGCCGTGGGCAGCGTTCTCGCGATGCTCTGCAGGCCGTCGCGCAGCCCCACTTCGCGGACGACCGCGCTGGGCGGCAAAAAGGCGTGAGCGGCGGGCGCTACTACCGATACATCGTTCAAAGGTATCTCCTTCGTGGTCTGGCGCCGATGTTAGGAGTTCCTATTCGAATCAGAAAATAGATTTTGGAAGCCGATTCGTTCCAAAATGGAACACCACATCTTCCAGGCCGGCAACCACATGCGAGACCTCGACCTCACCACCCTCCGCCTCTTCGTGTCCGTTTGCGAAACCCGCAGCATCGCGCGCGCCGGCGAGCAGGCCAGCATCGTCGGTTCGGCCATCAGCAAACGCCTGGCGCAGCTCGAAGATGCCGTCGGCACGCCCCTGCTGCTGCGCAAGCGCCGCGGCGTGGTGCCCACGCCGGCCGGCGAAACACTGCTGGAGCATGCGCGCGCGATGCTCGGCAGCGCGCAGCGCATCGAGCGCGACATGGCCGCATATGCAAGCGGAGCGCGGGGGCACGTGCGCATCCTCGCCTCGGCCTCGGTCATGGCCGAATCGCTGGCCGAAGACGTGGCCAACTTTCTGCAGAACCCGGCGCACCGGGACATCCGGGTCGACATGGAAGAGCGCGTGAGCCCCGAGATCGTGCGCGGCATTCGCGAGGGCAGCGCCTCGATCGGCCTGTGCTGGGACGCGGCCGACTTGGAAGGCCTGCAGCGGCGCAGCTACCGCACCGACCACCTGGCGGTGGTCGCGCACCCTTCGCACCCGGCGGCGCGCCGCGGCAAGGTGCGCTTCGAGGACGTGCTCGAGCACGAGTTCGTCGGCATGCCGGCGCTGAGCGCCGTGCAATTGATGCTCGCGCGCGAAGCCGCCGTGGCCGGCAAGCCGCTGGCCTATCGCGTGCTGGTGAGCAACTTCGACGCCGCGCTGCGCGTGGTGCGCGCGGGGTTGGCGATCAGCGTGGTGCCTACGGAAGTGGCGCAGCCCTTTGCCGACGCCTACGGCCTCAGGCTCATGCCGCTGACCGACGCCTGGGCGCGCCGCCGCTTTGCCATCTGCTTTCGCGGCGAAGAGACGCTGTCGCTGGCGGCGCAGTTGCTGGTGGCACACCTCGAGAAATGCGCGACGGACTGAACGTCAGGCATCCAATTCGTCCGAAAACAGAAACTATTCATTGGCCGAACCGGGATTTTTGTTTCTTTTATAGAAACCTACCATCGGGCCTGTCACGTTGTCACCCATCAAGAATCCTTCAACCGAAAGACCCGACATGTTCCGCAGAACCCTTCTTTCCACCGCAGCCCTTTCCGCCACGCTGTCCCTCGCCTCGCTCGCAGCCCATGCGGCCGAGCCGCTGAAGCTGGACGTGTACAACCCCGGCGCCAAGTCGATGTTCCCGGTGTCTTCCGAACTGGTCATGGGCCAGGCCGACGCCGTGCTGATCGACGCGCAGTTCCAGCGCAACGACGCCGAGGCGCTGGTGCAGAAAATCAAGGCCAGCGGCAAGAAGCTGACCACGGTCTACATCAGCCACAGCGATCCCGACTACTACTTCGGCCTCGACGTGATCCAGGCCGCCTTCCCCGACGCGAAGATCGTCGCCACGCCGCAGACCGTGGCTGCCATCCAGGCGTCGAAGGACGGCAAGCTCGCGCACTGGGGCCCGATCCTGAAGGAGAACGCGCCCAAGGCGCTGGTCGTGCCCGAACCGCTGGCCGGCGACAGCATCGAGCTCGAAGGCCGCAAGATCCAGGTGGTGGGCCTCGACGGCCCGACGCCGGCGCGCACCTTCGCGTGGATTCCCTCCATTAAGGCCGTGGTCGGCGGCGTGCCCGTGTCGGCCAACATCCACCTGTGGGTGGCCGACACGCAAACGCCCGAATCGCGCCGCGACTGGCTCAAGACGCTCGGCCGCATCGAGGCACTGCGTCCCAAGACGGTGGTGCCCGGCCACTTCGAACCCAACGCCGATGGATCGATGCCCTACTCGGTGGCTTCGGTGAAGTTCACGCGCAGCTACCTGCAGGCCTTCGAAACCGAAGCTGCCAAGGCCAAGGACTCGGCCGCGCTCGTCGCCGCCATGAAGAAGCGCTACCCCAAGCTGCAGCACGCTTCGTCGCTCGAACTGAGCGCCAAGGTGATCAAGGGAGAAATGAAGTGGCCGCAGTGAACGACAGCAACACCACGCCGGCCAGCACCACGCTGCACTACATCTTCGATCCGATGTGTGGCTGGTGCTACGCGGCCGCACCGCTGGTCGATGCGGCGCGCAGCGTGCCGGGGCTGAAGGTCGAGTTCCACGGCGGCGGCATGATGACCGGCCCCAACCGGCGCCCCATCACCGCGCAGTGGCGCGACTATGTGATGCCGCACGACCGGCGCATTGCCGAACTCACAGGCCAGCCCTTCGGCGAAGGCTACTTCGAAGG
Source organism: Variovorax paradoxus (assembly GCF_029919115.1). NCBI lineage: Bacteria > Pseudomonadati > Pseudomonadota > Betaproteobacteria > Burkholderiales > Comamonadaceae > Variovorax > Variovorax paradoxus. The sequence goes on along the minus strand of NZ_CP123990.1, from coordinate 1,273,306 downwards.
GCTGCTGCGCGACACGGGCGCGGTCATGGATTCCGAGCCGCCGACCACCGCGGTGCTCGCGGCCGAAGAGTTGCGCACGGGCGGCGGCCTGGACATGATCCATCGGCTGCAGCGCGCGCACTATGTCGAAGGCCGGCGCATTGCCGACGTGGACGTGCTCGACGCCGTGGCCGCGGAGCTTGGCTTCGATGCCGAGGCCTTTGCATCGGCCTACGCGCGCCTGTCCGGCGAGGCGACTGCGCAGCACATTGCCGCCAGCCGGCAACTGCTTCAGCGCGCCGGCGGCCAGGGCTTTCCGACCTTCGTGCTGGCACAGGCCGACGGCTCTGCGAGCCGCATCGACATCGGTCCGTGGCTCGGGCGCGCCGATGAGTGGAAGGATCAACTGGCCGCGCTTGCGGCACCTTCCGGCACTGCAGCGGGCGCTGGCGCCGGCCAGGCAGCGTGCGGCCCTGACGGCTGCGCAATCTAGGCCATCACAGCCTTCGCACTGCTACCTGCTGCACTGGAAGCTGCCCGCCTGCGACGCGTCGCCACCCGTGTAGCGAGGCCACAGCGGCCATTCGCACAGCGGGCGGGAACGAACCACCCTGAACGGCGGCTGCACTTCCTGCTCGGCCAACTGCAGGCCGCCGGGCGCGCGGCCGCGTTCGACCCAGTCGGCCAGCGCGCCGAGCATGTCGACATTGGCGGGCGCGCCGGCGCCCACGTGGTCCACGCCCGGCGCGGTGTAAAGGCGCATGAAGCGATCGACGTTGTCGCGCCCCATGCGGGCCACCACCGATTCGTAATAGCGGATGCCGGCGAACGGGCTCTGGGCATAGTCGGCCATGTGCTCGAGCATCAGCAGCTTGCCGCCGCGAGCCTGGAACGCGCCGAGATCGGGGTTGGTCGAATCCATCAGCTGCGACACCGTGGCGATGCGCCCGGCGAAATCTTCCGCGCGGTAGTTGCGCACGTCGAGCGACGGATTGCGCGCATAGAAATACTGCAGCGCCCCGCTGCCGTAGAACCATGCAATGCCGTTGCTCTGTTGCGGCGGCACGGTGGGCGCGGCGGTACCCGTCCACCACGCGTTCCAGCCGCCCGTGGCTGCAAAGGCCGGCGTGCCTTCGCCGCCGATGCCCCAGCCCGGGTACTCGGTGACGCCATGCGCGAGCGGCACGGGTGAGCGCCATGGCGAGCGCAGCGTGCGCACCGCCTGCACCTGCGCATCGTTCAGGCAGTTGTCGCCGCTGGTGCCGGCGGCGCAGCGCAGGCCGGCGGGATCGAAGCGCTGCAGGCAGGCCACCGGGTTCGACACAATGCCGTCCGCAGCGCCGTCGGTGGCGTCGCATGACGCGAGCACCGCGCTGTGCACCAGCTGCACCTGCGCGGGCCGCAGCCATCCTTCGCCCATGGTGGCGATGCCGTTGCGCGTGCCCGCATGCTGCAGCCCCGTCCAGTTGATGACCGGCACGCGGCTGAAGATGCCGTCGAAATCCTGCGGATGGCGCTGTGCCATGGTGAGCCCCTCGCGGCCGCCTTCGGAACTGCCCACGAAGTACAGCTTCTGCGGCGCCTGTCCGTAGGCGCGCTGCATCAGCGCCACCGCCACGTCGCGCACCTTCTTGTACGAGGCGTGCGCAAAATTGACCAGCGCCTCGTCGTTGAGCGCAAAGGCCTGCGGCGGTTGGCCCTGCACATTCTGGTGGCCGGAGTCGGTGCCATAGGTCACATAGCCTTGCGCGAGCGGCGTGGGCTGCTCGAACCGCGCGCCCGGCACCAGCGCGAGGCCGGTGATCAGCACGCCGTTGAAACCGCCGCCGCCGTACTGCACGCTGCGCCCGTTCCAGGCCAGCGGCAGGTTGACTTGAAACAGGATGGGCGGCGCGGCTGCATCGAGCGGCGCGATGCGTCCGAGCACCCTGCAGTGCGCAGGTGTAGGCGGCGTGATGCGCGACGCGGGGGTGCCCGCGCGTTCGGCCACGGCAAGTGCGGCGGCCGGAACAAGCGTGGCCGAGTCGATTGTTGCCGCACCGCTCGGCAGGCCGATGGCCGCGGGCGCGACCGGCGCAAGCAGCGCCGCACAAGACGCCGCAGGATTGGCGCCGAGCGTGAGGTTCTGCGGCGCTGTGGTGGTGCTGCAAGCACCCAGCAATACGGCGGACGCCAGCATGGCGCCCCCGTAAAACACTGTTTTCGGGATCGCCATGCTGTGTGTCTCCTTCTTGTTTGCCAGGACAGTTACCGGGCCACGCCCAGCAATCTTTCAAGCACCTGCGGCTGGCTGCGCAATGCCGCTGCGCTGTCGGTGTGCACGATGGTGCCGTGGTCGAGCACCACCGCGTGGTCGGAAATCGCGAGGATCGCCTGTGGGTGCTGTTCCACGATGATGGCCGCCAGCCCTTCGTCCTGCGTGATGCGGCGGATGGCGCGCAACAGTTCTTCCACGATGATCGGCGCGAGGCCTTCGAGCGGTTCGTCGAGCAGCAGCAGCCGGGGGTTCAGCACCAGCGCGCGGCCCACCGCCAGCATCTGCTGCTCGCCGCCCGAAAGCTGCGTGCCGAGGTTGGTCTTGCGCTCGGCCAAGCGCGGGAACATCTCGTAGACGCGCTGCGGGTTCCACTTTCCGGGGCGCTCCACCGCGGTGAGGTTTTCATGCACCGTGAGCGACTTGAAGATGTTGCGCTCTTGCGGCACCCAGCCGATGCCGGCCGCCGCGCGCTGATGCGGCGCCAGCTTGTGCAGGGCTTGCCCGCCGAGCGTGATGGTTCCGCCATGCTGCCGGGTGGCGCCCGCCAGCGTGTTGATGAGCGTGGTCTTTCCTGTGCCGTTGCGCCCCAGCAGCGCCAGCGTCTGGCCTTCGCCGAGCGAAAAGGCCACGTCGTGCAGCACCACGGCCTCGCCGTAGCCGGCGCTCAGGTTCTCGATGCGGAGCAGTTCAGACATGAGCCGTCTCTCCATGGCCGAGATAGACCTCTTTCACCTTTGGATCGTTGGCGATGGTTTCAGGGTCGCCCTCCGTCAGCAGCGCGCCGTTCACCAGCACCGTCATGCGGTCGGCAAAGCTGAACACCAAGTCCATGTCGTGCTCGATCAGCAGCACCGACACATCGGCCGGCAATGCGGCAACGGTTTCAAGCAACTCTTCGCGCTCGCCGGCGGGCACGCCCGCCACGGGCTCGTCGAGCAGCAGCACGCGCGGCTCGCAGGCCAGCGCAATCGCAATCTCGAGCAGGCGGCGCTTGCCGTAGGCCATGAACTTCGTCTGTTGCCGGGCCACGTCGCCAAGATGAAACTGCTCGAGCAGTTGCGCTGCCCGTTCGGTCACAGCCTTGCTGGCACCCAGCGGACGCCACCATTGCGCACCGGCACCCTGATGCTGCGACACCACGAGCGCCAGCGTTTCGAGCGGCGTCATCGAATCGAACAGCTGGTTGATCTGGAAGGTGCGCACCAGCCCGCGCGCCACGCGCTTGTGCGGGGCCAGCGTGGTGATGTCTTCGCCGAGCAGCGAGATGCGGCCCTCGGTCGGCACGAGCACGCCGGTCAGCAGGTTGATGAGCGTGGTTTTGCCGGCGCCGTTGGGGCCGATCAGCGCATGGCGCGCGCCGCGCTTGAGTTCCATGGTGACGTTGTTGGTGGCCGTGATGCCGCCGAAGCGCATCACCAGCCCCTGGGTCGAAAGCACGGTGTCGGTGGTCATGCGCCGCTCCCCTTTCTCTTGCCGAGCCATGTCCAGGGCTTGAGCACGCGGTCGCGCCCGACCAGCACCAGCAGCACCAGCAGCAATCCGATCCAGAACATCCAGTACTGCGGCGTCACGGCCGAGAGCCAGTTCTGCAGCAGCTTGAAGACGATGGCACCCGCCACGCCGCCGTAGAGCCAACCCACGCCGCCGATCACCAGCATGAGCAGCACGTCGGCCGAGCGGTCGAAGGCCAGCACGTCGAGCGAGGCAAAGCCGGTGGTCTGCGCCAGCAACGCGCCCGCGGCACCGGCAATGCCGGCCGCCACGGTGTAGATGACCACCACCCGCGACACCACCGGAATGCCGATGGCCATGGCACGCAGGCGGTTGTCGCGAATCGCCTTGAGCGTGGCGCCGAAGGGCGAATGCACGATGCGGCGCATCACCAGGAACAGCAGAAGCATCACAGCCAGCGAATACCAGGCCGCCGTGCGGCCGTACAGGTCGAACTCGAACAGCCCGAGCACCGGCCCCATCACCACGCCCTGCAGCCCGTCGGCCCCGCCGGTGAGCCAGTCGAGCTTGTTGGCAAGCTCGAGCAGCAGCAGAGCTGTGCCCAGCGTGACCATCAACCGCGTGAGGTCGCTGCCGCGCAGGATGGTGACGCTCGCGACGAGGCCGAGCACGGCCGAGAGCACAGTCGCCACCAACAAGCCCACGGTCGGATCCGGCATCACAAGCTTGGCGAACAGCGCCGCCGTATACGCGCCAAAGCCGAAGAAGGCCGCGTGGCCGAGCGACACGATGCCGGTGTAGCCGAGGATCAAATCAAGCGACATCGCGAACAGGGCGACGATGGCAATCTCGTTGACCAGCAGCGAGTGCGAAGGCATGAGAAACGGCAGCGCAAACGCCACGGCCCACACCACGAATTCGAGTGGGCGCCAGCGCGCCTTGTGCAGCAGGGCCGACTGGTAGGTCGAAGGCTCGTTCATTCAGCGGCCTCCCTTGCGCGTGAACAAGCCCTGGGGCCGCCACATCAATATCAGGATCATGAGCAGGTAGACGGTGAACGCGCCCATCTTGGGAATGAAATACTTGCCCGCCACGTCGGCAATGCCGAGCAACAGCGCAGCCGCGAGAGGCCCGGTGATCGACGAGGTGCCACCGACCGACACCACGATCAGAAAATAGATCATGTACTTGAGCGGAAACGTCGGATCGAGACCGAGGATTTCCGCGCCCAATGCACCACCGAGCCCCGCAAGGCCCGAGCCAACCGCAAAGGTCAGCAGGAACACGACATTGACGTTGATGCCCAGCCCCGACGCCACGCGCGGGTCATCCACGGCCGCGCGCAGGCGGCTGCCGAAGCGGGTCTTCGAGAGAATGAGCTGAAGCACCACGGTGAGCACGGCGCAGACGGCGATGATGAAAAGCCGGTAGTGCCCCATGCCAAGCAGCAGCGCGCCGTCGCCCACCTCGGTGCGGCCGCGCAGCCATTCGGGCAGCTGGATGTTCTGCTGCGACGAGCCGACGAAGTAATCGATGGCCGCCACGGCCATGAAGGCAAGGCCGATGGAGAACAGCACCTGGTCGAGGTGCGGCTTGCCGTACATGGGCCGGTAGAGCGTGCGCTCGAGCAGCGCGCCGGCCAGGGCCACGACGATGAACGCAAGCGGCAGGCAGGCCAGGAACGGCACGCCGAGTTTCTGCATCGCAAACACGGTGAGGTACCCGCCGGCCATGGCGAATGCACCGTGGGCCAGGTTGATGAAGTTCATCAACCCGAGCGTCACAGCCAAGCCTACTGCGAGCACGAAGAGCAGCATGCCGTAGGCGATACCGTCGAAAAGAATGGTCAACATGTCATTTTTTCCGCCACGTTTTTGCGCGGCTGGCTTTCTGGGCGCTGTTGTTCAGGGCCTGTGCACGCTCTGGGTGCACCGCTGATCAACCACCGCTCTGAATCACGCACCCGTCGATGGGGTGCCTTGCGCAGCGAAATAAAGGAGGAGGGGCGCAGCCCCGGGGGACATTCGCGGAGAAAGGTACCCCGTCGGCGGGTGCGCGCCCTGAAGGCAATTACTTCGCCTTGCCCGGATCCTTCACACCCTTGATCACATCGAACTCGACGTTGTAGAGCTGCCCGTCCTTCTTCTCGACCTTGCGCAGGTACACGTCCTGCACGATGTCGCGCGTCTGCGCATCGATGTACACCGGACCGCGCGGGCTCTCGAAGATCTGGCCCTTCATGGCTGCGAGCAGCGCGTCGCCGCCGCCCTGCCCCTTGGTCGCCTTCAGGGCTTCGTAGATCACGCGCATGCCGTCATAGCCGCCCACGGCCATGAAGTTGGGGCGCATTTTCGGGTTGGCCTTCTGGAAAGCCTCGACAAACTTCTTGTTGGCGGGCGAAGGATGCGCGGTCGAGTAGTGGTGCGAGGTGACCACGCCCAGCGCGCCATCGCCCATGTCGTTGAGCTGATCGTCATCGGTCACGTCGCCGGTGGCAATCATGCGGATGCCGGCCTTGTCCATGCCGCGCTCGATAAACTGCTTCATCACCGCCGCGCCCGCGCCCGAAGGCACAAAGACGAACAGCGCATCGGGCTTCAGGTCGCGCACCTTCTGCAGGAACGGCGCGAAGTCGGGGTTGCGCAGCGGCACGCGCAGCTTCTCGACCACCTTGCCGCCATTGAGCTGGAATCGCTCGGTGAAGAACTTCTCGGCATCGTTGCCCGGGCCGTAGTCGGCCACCAGCGTCACGACCGACTTCACGCCGTTCTTCGGCGCCCAGTCGCCCATGGCCACCGAAACCTGCGGCAGCGTGAAGCTGCTGCGCACGATGTAGGGCGAGGCTTCGGTGATGCTCGATGTGGCCGCGGCCATCACGACCTGCGGCGTCTTCGATTGCGTGGCCAGCGGCGCGGCGGCCAGCGCGGCCGGCGTGACGCCGAAGCCGGCGATCACGTTCACCTTGTCGTTGACGATGAGTTCCTGCGCAAGGCGCTTGGTCACGTCCGGCGTGGCCACGTCGTCCTTGACGATCAGCTCGATCTTCTTGCCCGCAACGGTGTCGCCGTTCTGCGCCATGTACAGCCGGGCGGCCGCTTCGATCTGCCGGCCGGTGGAGGCCTGCTGCCCGGTCATGGGCAGGATGAGGCCGATCTTGAACTTGTTGCTGTCTTGCGCGTTGGCAAGCGACATGGAAAGCGCAAGCGCCGTGAGGCCTGCGGTCTGGATGAGGTGGCGTCTTTGCATGAAGTTTTTTCCTTGAAGGACGAATGCGAAATACCGGGCTATTTTTCAACACTTTGCAACATGCGGCGGAGCAGGCAATCACCTACTCCGCCTCGGACGCGGGGCTTTGTTGCGCGATGAACAAATGAACTGCGCGATGATCGCGCAGCGGGTTTTCAGCTGTCGGGCCGGTACGAAGAGTCGAGCGTGAGGGTGCCCACGGCACGCGACACGCAGGCGCAAATGCGAGTGGCCGCCTGCTTCTCGTGTTCGCTCAGGAACACGTCGCGGTGGTCGACCTCTCCGTCGACGGCGAGCACGTCCATGGCGCACAAGCCGCACTCGCCGCGCTTGCAGTCCGAGAGGGTTTCCACGCCGGCGGCGTCCAGCGCTTCGAGCAAGGTGCAATCGGCCGGCACGGTAATCGCCAGGTCGTGCCGCGGAATGCGCACCGTAAAAGCCTGCGTCGCAAGGCGCCCGCTGCTGCCGAAGGTTTCGAAGCGCAGGTCCGCCGGGGCGCGGCCCGCGGCTTGCCAGGCGCGCTTGACGGCTTCGAGCATGGGCACCGGGCCGCAGGTGTAGAGCTGGCCGCCTTGCGGCAACTCGGCGATGGCCGCTGCAAAGTCGATGGGTGCGGCGCCTTCATGCGCCGCAACGCCATCGCCCAACGCTTGGCGCAACCGGTCGAGGTAAGCGAACTCTCCGGCATGGCGCGCGCCATAGAGCATCTTCACGGGCACACCGGTGCGCCGCGCATGGTCGCCCAGGCGCTCGGCCATCAGCACCAGAGGCGTAATGCCGATGCCGCCGGCCACCAGCAGGTAGCCCGGTGCGCTGGTGGCCAGGGGAAAGTGATTCTGCGGGGCGCTCACCTGCAGCCGGTCGCCCACGGCGAGGCGCCACATCGCGAGCGAGCCGCCCCGGCCGTCGTCGAGCCGCTTCACGGCAATGCGCCAGCACTGGCCGTCGCCCTCGCCCACCAGCGAGTAAGAGCGTGTCTGCAGCTTGCCCTGTGCCGTCATCACCTGCACCTGCAGGTGCGAACCGGGGTCGTAGGTGGCGGCAAAGCCCGGCTCCGGCCGAAGTTCGAACTCGCGCACCGTGGGCGTGACGTCGCGCAGCGCAACGACCTGCGCCTGCATCCATTGAAGATCGCTTTTCATCGGGGGACACCAACAGGAAAAAGGAAGAGAAAGCCGCTCGCTCAGCCGCGCCGGCGGATCAACTGCACGCCGGGCAGCGCACGCCGCTCGGCGCCGGGGGTGCCGTGCAGCGCCTCGCGCAGGTTGCGGCGCGCAATGCGGCTGTGCTCGCGCATCAGCGCCTCGGCGCGCGAGCCCTCGCCGGCCTCGATGGCGTCGAGCACCTGCAAGTGCTGGTCTTGCGCAATGACGAGCATGTCGCGCGCGGCGGGCGAATTGGCCTGCACGACGACAAAGCCCGAAGGCGATGCGAAGGGCAGGTTGATCACGCGGTCGAGCTGCTGCGCAATGACCGGGCTTGCCGCCATTTCGCACAGCAGCGAATGAAACTTCTCGTTGTGCGTGACGTAGCGCGAAAACGCCGCATCGTCGAGCGCGGGTTCGCGCAGCAGTTCGTCGATGCGTGCCAGGCAGGCACGCGCCTCGCGCAGCACCACCGGCGCCGCGCCGCGCTCGGCCGCAAGCCGCGCCACCAGGCCTTCGAGCGTGCCGCGCAGCTCGATGGCATCGGCCACGTCGCGTTCGGAAAACGTACGCACCGCATAGCCGCCGTTGGGCAGCGCCTCGAGCAGGCCTTCTTGCTCCAGCCGCATGAGCGCGCTGCGCACCGGCGTGCGCGAAACGCCGAGCTGCTCGGAGATGGCCACCTCTGCAATGCGCGCACCGCCCGGCAGTTCGCCGGCCAAAATCATTTCGCGCAAGCGCAGCTGCGCCTTCACGGCCTGCGAGCTGCCGCCGTCGCCGGCTTCGATAGGCGATACAGGGGAAGTGGCCGCGGCCTTCATGCGGCCTGCTTCTCGGCGGGGCGGATCGGAATCGCGGCGCGCGCGGGCTTTTCCTTGTCGATCATCCGGTCGATCAGGCGCCGCGCCCACATCGAACCGGCGTCGATGTTGAGGTTGTAGAACTGGTGGTCCGGCCGCTCGTCCATCGCCTTCTGCTGCGCCTCGAGCACGATCTCGTCCTCGCGGAAGATGCCGGCCACGCCTTCGCGCAGCTCGTGCGTGAGCCGCTGTTCGCCCAGGCAATAGTTGCGCGCAAAGGCCCAGAAGTAGAGGCAGGTCTTGTCCGTCTCGGGCGTGATGGTGTTCAGCACATAGCCGTTCACGCCCCTGCTGCGGTCGCCGGGGTTGCCGTCCTTCGGCACCGCGCCGCTGCCCGCCTCGGCCACACCGACGTCGATGTTCACGGTGCATGGCCCTTCGAAGCGGATGATCTGCCAGCGGTCCACCTTGCCGAAGTAGCTGCGTGCATGGCGGATCTGGCCGCCCCAGAACGGCGGCGGGTCGATGTTTTCCATCCAGCGCGTCACTGTGGCCGAACGGTCGCCGTGCGTGGCAACGAAGGGGGCCTCGGCCACTTCGCGGTTGCCGATGGAAGAGCCGTGCACGAAAGTCTCATGCGTCAGGTCCATGAGGTTGTCGACCACCAGGCGGTAGTCGCACGCCACGCGAATCATCTTGCCGTCGCCGGCCCAGGCCGGGTCGTCGTTCCAGTGCATGTCGGGCACCAACGCCGGATCGGCCTTGGCCGGATCGCCGGGCCAGATCCAGACGAAGCGGTGCTTCTCCACCACCGGAAAGCTGCGCACGCAGGCCGAGGGATTGAGCGTTTCCTGGCTGGGCATGTGGGTGCAGCGGCCTTGGCTGTTGTAGACCAGGCCGTGATAGCCGCACACCACCTCGTCGCCTTCGAGCTTGCCGAGCGACAGCGGCATCAGCCGGTGCCAGCAGGCATCTTCGAGCGCGGCGACCTGGCCGTCGGTGCGGCGGAACATCACCAGTTTTTCATTGCAGATGGTGCGCGGCAGCAGCGCGTGACGCACTTCGACGTCGTAAGCGGCGGCATACCAGGCGTTCAGCGGGAAAGTGGGCTTTGGCGTCTTCATGAATACTCAATGTATACAGAAAATAGAAAAATTCCACTGAAAATCAGCAAATTCAGGGTAAACACGTAGATTGATGTATACAGGCGTCCAAGTTTCCAAGGCGATACGATGCTCGATTCGTTTACAGCCACGACGGAGATATTCAATGTCCCAGCACGCCGCCCTGCCCGCCCGCTATGACCACGTCGGCAGTTTTCTGCGTCCCAAATACCTGCTCGAAGCACGCGAGCAAAACGCCAAGGGCGAGATCACGCCCGAGCAACTGCGCAAGGTCGAAGACAAGGCCATCACCGAGATCGTCAAGTTCCAGGAAGACATCGGCCTGAAGAGCATCACCGACGGCGAGTTCCGCCGCACGTATTTCCACATCGACTTTCTCGACCAGCTCGGTGGCGTGAAGACCGACATTCCGGTCACCATCCGCAAGCCCGACGGCACCGAGGAACTCGCGCCGCCCGCAATGCGCGTGATCGACAAGGTGCGCCACGTCAAGGACATCCAGCTGGCCGACTTCCAATACCTGAAGAGCCAGGTGTCCGCGGGCCGCACGCCGAAGGTGACCATTCCCTCGCCGACGATGCTGCACTTTCGCGGCGGGCGTGCCGGCATCAGCAAGGACGCGTATCCAGAGCTCGACCCCGTGTTCTACGACGACGTGGCCAAGGCCTATGGCGACGAACTGCGCTCGCTGGCCGCTGCCGGCTGCACCTACGTGCAGATGGACGACACCAACCTGGCGTACCTGTGCGATGAGCACATGCGCGAAGCCGCACGCAAGCGCGGCGACGACCCGAACGAGCTGCCGCACCGCTACGCGGCCTTCATCAACAAGGTGGTGGCGCAGAAGCCGCCGGGCATGCTGCTGGCCATGCACCTGTGCCGCGGCAACTTCAAGAGCACGCACGCCGCGGCGGGCAACTACGAGCCCGTGGCCGAGGCGCTCTTGAAGGAGATGGACCTGGACGCCTACTTCATGGAATACGACGACGCGCGTTCGGGCGACTTCAAGCCACTGCGCTACCTGCCCAAGGGCAAGACCGTGGTGCTGGGCCTCGTGACCACCAAGTTCGGCGAGATGGAAGACAAGGACGAGCTCAAGCGCCGCATCGAGGACGCCGCCAAGTACGCGCCGCTCGAACAGCTCGCACTGTCGCCGCAGTGCGGCTTCTCGAGCACGGTGCACGGCAACAACATTGCGGTGGAAGCGCAACGCAACAAGCTGCGCCTGGTGGTCGAGACGGCGCAAGAGGTGTGGGGCTCGACCTGAAACAACGCGGCCCCCTTGGCGGGGGCCCGAGCGCCTCTTCTGGTCAAATTGGCAACATGACGACCATCTACTCAGGCCCCCTCAGCATGTTCGGCGCGAAGGTGCAGATCGCCGCGCTCGAAAAAGGCATCGAATTCGAACTGGTGATGGTGCCGTTCACCAAGGACGACGCCTACGAGCCCAAGCACCCCGAGGTGCTGCGCGTGAACCCCGTCAAGCAGCAGGTGCCGGTGCTCATCGACGACCAAGTCGAGCTGTTCGACTCGACGCAGATCTTCGAATACCTCGAAGACCGCTACCCGGGCCCCGCGCACCTCGCGCTGTGGCCCCAGGGCATTGCCGACCGGGCCCGCGCGCGGCAACTGGAGCAGAAGTCCGACGAGGTCTTCTTCCCCAACGTGATCAGGCTCTTCGGCCTGCAGCACGACATGCAGAGCGCCCCGGCCGTTGCAGCCTGCGCCGCCTGCACGCGCTTCTACGACGAGATGGAAGGCCTGCTGGCCACTCGCGAATACCTCGCCGGCCCGTATTCCTTTGCCGACATCGCCTTCTACATGGCCTGCATCTTTGCCGACCGCAAGGGTGCCCGCATGACCGGGGCCACACCGCGGCTGCTGGCCTGGCGCAGCCGCATGGGCGAGCGGCCCGCGGTGCGGACGGTGGTCGAGCCGATGATGCGCTTTCTCGCCTCGGAGGGGCGCGACGTGGCCTCGTTTTTGATGCCCCGCTGATCGCTGGCGGCGGCACCCGGTCCTCAGGCATCATTGCCGCATGCCGAACACGAGCTTCGACTGGCTGCCTTCACCGTCACAGCATTTTCTTGTCGTCACCTTCGCGCTGCTGGTCTACATACTGACCACCCGCGCGCGCCGCGAACAACGCGCGCCCACCACCGCCATTGCCTGGGTCATGGGGCTGGTGCTCATGCCCTACCTGATCCTGCCGGCCTACCTGCTGTTCGGTCAGCGCAAGCTGCGCCCGGCGGGCTCGCCGCGGCCGCCGCGCTCGGTGCCGCCGGGGCACTGGGCGGCCGACCTGATCGAGAGCTTCGGCCTTGCGCCGCCCGGGCGCTGCGCAATCCGCCTGCATGCCGACGGCGAGGCCGCGCGCGAGGCGCTCTGGCAGGTGATCGACGGTGCGCGCGAGCGGATCGATGTGTGCACCTTCATCATCGGCGACGACGCCATGGGCCGCGCTGTCATCGAGCGGTTGGCGCAGCGCGCGCGCGAAGGCATCAAGGTGCGCGTACTGCTCGACGGTTTTGGCGCGCTCACGCTGCCGCGCCGCCACTTCGAAATGCTGCGGTCGGCGGGCGGCGAGATTGCGGTGTTTCGCCCCTTCTTCAGCCTGCGCCGCATCGGCCCGCGCAACCTGCGCAACCACCGCAAGTGCACCATTGCCGACGACGGCTGGCTGTGGTCGGGCGGGCGCAACCTGGCGGGCGAATACTTCACCGGCAACGAAAGGCACCCCCAGGCCTGGCACGATCTTTCGTTCGACCTGCGCGGCAGCGTGGCTGCCGCGGCGGCCCGTCAGTTCGACCATGACTGGAGCTCGGTGCGTGGCCGCAAGGCACGCGCCATCACGGCCGAAGATGTGGAGGAAGGTCCAGGCTGCGCCATGGCGCAGTTCCTGCCGAGCGGCCCGGACCAGACCGAAGACACCGCCCATGCGCTGCTGATCGATGCGTGCTTTCGGGCCGAGCACCGCGTGCTTGCCATCACGCCCTACTTCGTGCCCGGCGACGGGCTGCGCGATGCGCTGCGGCTTGCCGCGCGGCGCGGCGTGCAGGTCACCATCGCCATGCCCGCGCAGTCGAATCACCGCCTGGCGGATTTCGTGCGCGCACGCGCCATGCGCGACCTGGCCCGCGCGGGCGTGAGCTTTCGCATGCTGCCCTTCATGGCGCATGCCAAGGCAGTGGTGGTCGACAACGAACTGGCCATGTGCGGATCGATCAACCTCGACCTGCGCAGCCTGCTGCTCAACCACGAGGCGGCCGTGGTGTTCTACGGCCCGCATGAAATCGACTGGCTGGCCGAGTGGATCGAAACCACGGCTTCCGCCGGCGAACCCTATCGCGCGCGGCGGCCGGGCCTCTTGCGCGACGTGGCCGAGGGGCTGCTGCTTACCGTCGCTTTCCAGCTGTAGCAGCGGCGGGCGTTGCGGCCTTCGCTTCCTTCGCGACGGCATCGAGGCCGGCGAAAACGTATCGCATCAGGTCGTCCGCCAGGCCTTCGGCGTTCTTCAGCGCCGGCAGCACTTCGTTGCGCAAGTCCTTCGGGGCGACCGTCATCACGATGCAGGGCAGCACCACGAAAAGCATGGCCCGCTGCACCGAGGGATGATCGTCCGGCAGGCCCATGATGCCGCCGATCAGGCCGCGGATCAGCTTGGCCTTGGGAAGCACCGCCTGGCGCACCATCACCGGCAGCGCCGGTGAAGGCGACAGCGCCTCGCGCAGCACCACGCGGAATCCCCAGGGCGCCTTGGGCTGGCTGCCCATCTCCATCAGGTGCGTGAGAAAGGTGCGCAGCTTGAGCCGGGGGTCGGCCTGCACGCTGGCCAGGCTGACCAGCTCGTCCATGCTCACGAGCTGGCGGTGCGCCTCGATGAGCACGGCTTCGTACAACCCGTCCCTGCTGCCGAAGTGGTAGTTGACGGCGGCCATGTTGGTGCCGGCGCGGGTGCAGATCTCTTTGCTGGTGCTTTCGGCAAAGCCGCGCTCCGCGAACAGCTGGCCTGCCGTCTCGAGGATGTGCAGTCGGGTGGCGTTTCCGTCGGTGCGGGGGGTGCGCGCGGCAGTGGAGCGTGGAGCGGGAGAACGGGTGCTGGAAGAGCGGGAAGCCATAGCCCAAGGTTAAACGAAATGAAAAAATACTTCAAATTCAAATTTCAATTTGATAACATGCGGCTACTCCAAGTCTGGAACCCGGCAGGAACCGCTCATGAACAAGAAACCTCTCATCGCCGTTGCCCTCGTGGCGCTCGCTTCCGCGGCGGGCGGCTGGTGGTACGTCCATCGCTCGGCTCCGCCATCCGACACGCTCGTGCTGTACGGCAATGTCGATGTGCGCCAGGTCTCGCTGGCTTTCAACGCGAATGAGCGCGTGGCGGAACTCGCCGTACGCGAAGGCGACCGTGTGCGCGCCGGGCAGTTGCTCGGCAAGCTCGACACCCGCTCGCTCGCGCTGCGCGTGGCGCAGTCGCAGGCGCGCATCGGCGTGCAGGAGCAGGCCCTTCTGCGCCTGAAGACCGGCAGCCGCCCCGAAGAACTGGCGCAGGCCGGCGCCCAGGTGGCCGCCGCGCAGGCCGATGCCGACCTGGCGCAGCAGCAGCTCGCGCGCCTGCAGGCCATCGGCCAGACCACGGCCGGCCGCGCCGTGAGCCAGCAAGACCTCGACAGCGCTCAGGCCCGCCGCAAGGTGGCGCTGGCGCAGCTGGACAACGCCCGCAAGGCACAGCAGCTCGCGGTGGCCGGCCCGCGCAAGGAAGACATCGCGCAGGCGCAGGCGCAGCTCGAATCGGCCCGCGCCGACCTCGCGCTCATGAATCACCAGCTGGCAGAAGCCGAGCTCAAGTCGCCCATCGATGCCGTGGTGCGCGCCCGCCTGCTCGAACCCGGCGATATGGCCTCGCCGCAGCGCCCGGCCTTCACGCTGGCCATCACCGATCCCAAGTGGGTGCGCGCCTATGTGGCCGAACCCAACCTGGGCCGCGTGCGCCCCGGGCAGCAGGCAAGCGTGACCACAGACAGCCAACCCGACCAGCCGGTGGCTGGCAAGGTGGGCTACATCTCGTCGGTGGCCGAGTTCACGCCCAAGACGGTGCAGACCGAAGAGCTGCGAAGCAGCCTCGTGTATGAAATACGCGTGATGGTCGACGACAAGGAAGACCGGCTGCGGCTCGGCATGCCGGCGACCGTGCGGCTGCAGCTGACTTCGAACGGCAGGCCGTGATGACGAACCTCATCGCTCGTCGTCGCGCATTGCTCCCTCCCCTTCCGGGGGAGGGCTGGGGTGGGGGCAAGCAGCGTGTCCATCGGGCGCTCTGCCCTGCCCCCATCCCAACCTTCCCCCGAGAGGGGAAGGAGCAAGGCCGCATGCCAGGAGGGACGTTGAATGCTGCGCGCTGAGCCGGCCGTCAGCGGACGCTCGCTGCACAAGCGCTTCACGGTCAAGGCGTCGAAGACAGCCGTGCACGCGCTCGACGGCGTGTCGCTCGAAATTCCTGCCGGCACGCTCACCGCGCTGGTCGGGCCCGACGGCGCGGGCAAGACGACGCTGCTGCGGCTCATGGCCGGCCTGATGCGCGCCGACGAAGGCGAACTGCGCGTGCTGGGCATCGATGTATCCGCCGACCCGCAGGCGGTGCAGGACCGCATCAGCTACATGCCCCAGCGCTTCGGCCTCTACGAAGACCTGAGCGTGCAGGAGAACCTCGACCTCTACGCCGACTTGCACGGCGTGCCGCCTACGCAGCGGCGCGACCGCTATGCGCGGCTGATGGAAATGACCGACCTCGGCCGCTTTACCGACCGCCCCGCGGGCAAATTGTCAGGCGGCATGAAGCAGAAGCTCGGCCTGGCCTGCACGCTGGTGCGCTCGCCCGACCTGCTGCTGCTCGACGAGCCCACCGTGGGTGTTGACCCGCTCTCGCGGCGCGAGCTCTGGCAGATCGTTCAGCAGCTGGTCGACGAAGAAAAACTTTCCGTCATCGTGAGCACCGCTTACCTCGACGAGGCCGAGCGCTGCAGCCATGTGTTCGTGCTGCGCGAAGGCCAGCTGATTGCAGAAGGCACGCCGGCCGAGATCCGCGACCGCGCCGAGGGCCTGTGCTTCGTCGCCACGCCGCCGCCGGGCGAGGCACCGCGCCTGATGCAGGCCCGCCTGCTCGATGCGCAGCAAGACATCGTCGATGCCGTTCCGCACGGCGGCGAGGTGCGCTTCATCCGCCGGCCCGGCACCGGCGATGCGGCGCTTGCGGCGCTGCTGGCCGGCGCCCGTGCCGAACCGGTGCCGCCCCGGCTTGAAGACGGCTTCATGACGCTGCTGCGCACGCAGCAGGCACCCGCTGCAGTAGCGCAACCAGCGGTGGCCGATAGCCTTGCCCCGGCCGCGGGCGAGCCCGGCGAAGTGGTCATCGAAGTGAAAGACCTGGTGCGCCGCTTCGGCGACTTCGTGGCCGTGGCGAGCACCAGCTTCTCCGTGCGGCGCGGCGAAATCTTCGGCCTGCTCGGGCCCAACGGCGCGGGCAAGACCACCACCTTTCGCATGCTCTGCGGCCTGCTGCCCGCCAGCGGCGGCCAGTTGCGCGTGGCCGGCGTCGACTTGCGCCATGCGCGCGCGCAGGCCCGGCAGCGCATCGGCTACGTGTCGCAGAAATTCGCGCTCTACGGCAACCTTACCGTGCGCGAGAACCTTTCGTTCTTCGGCGGCGCCTACGGCCTGCGCGGACAGAAGCTGCAGGCGCGCATGGACACCGTGCTGCGCCAGTTCGACCTGGAGCGGGAACTCGACGCGCCCAGCGGACAGCTGCCCGGCGGCTACAAGCAGCGCCTTGCCATGGCGACGGGCCTGCTGCACGAACCCGAGATTCTCTTTCTGGACGAACCCACCAGCGGCGCCGACCCGCTCGCGCGCCGCGAGTTCTGGCGCCGCATCACGGCGCTGGCCGAAGGCGGCACCACCGTCGTCATCACGACCCACTTCATGGAAGAGGCGGAATACTGCGACCGCATCGTGATCCAGGACGCGGGCAAGGTGCTGGCCATCGGCACCCCGCTCGAAGTGCGGGCGCAGGCGCTCGACGGTGAGCGGGAAGAACAGCGCATCGACATGGAACAGGCCTTCATCGGAATCGTCGAGAAAGCGCGTCGGCAAGAGCGCCATATAAAAAGCGAGAAGGAAAGCGAGAAGGTGGCGGCATGAGCGGCTTCTGGACCCGGCTCATCTCGCTCACGCGCAAGGAGTTTCGCCAGTTGCTGCGCGACCGAAGCAACCTGGCCATCGGCATCCTGCTGCCGATGGTGCTGATCCTGATCTTCGGCTACGGTATGTCGCTCGACGTGAAGAACGCACCGGTGGGCGTGGTGCTCGAAGACTCGTCGCCCACGGCGCATGAAGCCATTGCCGGCCTGCAGCTCTCGCCCACCATCGCGCCCGTGCTGCTCGGCTCCATGCACGACGCCGAGGCGTTGATGCGCGAGCGCAAGATCGACGGCATCGTGCGCGTGCCGGCGGACTTTTCGCGCTCGCTGGCCGCGGGCAACGCGCGCGTGCAGCTCATCGTGCACGGCGCGGACGCCGGGCGCGCGACCATCATCCTGGCCTACGTAAGCGGCGCTCTCGCGCAAACGGCCGTGCGGCAGGCCGACCGCGGCGGGCGCACCACCGGCGCAGACGCCCCCGTCATCGGCCGGGTGACGGTGGAGCAGCGCATGTGGTTCAACACCGCGAACACCAGCACCTGGTACCTGGTACCCGGGCTCATCGTGCTCATCATGACGCTGGTCGGCGCGTTTCTCACCGCACTGGTCATGGCACGCGAATGGGAGCGCGGCACGCTCGAGGCGCTGTTCGTCACGCCCGTGCGCCCGGTAGAAATACTGCTGGCCAAGATCATTCCGTACTTTGCGGTGGGCATGCTGGGCCTGGCCCTGTGCCTGCTGGCCGCTCGCTTTCTGTTCGCGGTGCCCATGGTCGGCTCGCCGTTCGCGGTGGTGCTCAGTTCGATGCTCTACCTGATCGTGGCGGTGAGCCTTGGCCTCGTGATCTCGTCCGTCACGCGCAATCAGTTTCTCGCGAGCCAGGTGGCGCTGATCGCAACCTTCATGCCTTCGATGATGCTGTCGGGCTTTTTGTTCGACCTGCGCAATGTGCCTGCCGTGGTGCGCGCCATCGGCCATGTGCTGCCGGCCACCTACTTCATGGACCTGATCAAGACACTGTTTCTCGCCGGCGACGTCTGGCCTCTGATCTTGCGCAACTGCGCAATCCTCGCGGCCTATGCGGTCGGGCTGCTGCTGCTTGCCCGCGCCGTCACGCGCAAGAGCCTCGACTGACGGAAGGCGCCCCATGACCGATTTTCTGCTGCGCATCGCCAACCTCTGCCGCAAGGAGCTGCTTGCCATTCTCAAGGACCCGGCAAGCCGCGTGATCCTGTTCGTTCCGGCCATCATGCAAAGCCTCATCTTCGGGTACGGCGCCACGTACGACCTTTCGAACGTGCCCTATGCCCTGCTCGACCAGAGCCGCACGGGTGCGTCGACGGAGCTGATTGCGCACCTGGACAGCACCGGCGTCTTTCATCGGGTGGCCACGCTGCGCACGCAGGCCGATATCCGCGAGGTGATCGACACCGAGAAGGCGCTGATGGTGATACAGATTGCGCCCAACTTCGAGCAGTTGCTCAGCGCCGGCCAGCCCGCGGCCATCCAGCTGATCCTGGATGCCCGCAACTCGAACACGGCGGGCTCGGCGGCCGGCTACGTGGGCTCGGTGGTCGAACGCTACAACGCCGAACTGCGCACGCGCGCCGGGGCGCCAATGGCCCCGCTCACCATCGAATCGCGCGCTTGGTTCAACCCGAACCTCGAGACGCGGTGGAACCTGCTGCCCGGCCTGATCGCCGCGCTCAGCATGCTGCAGACGCTGCTGCTCACCGCGCTTTCGGTGGCACGCGAGCGCGAGCAAGGCACCTTCGACCAATTGCTGGTCACGCCGATGTCGCCGCTCGAAATCATGATCGGCAAGGCGCTGCCGCCGGTGCTGGTCGGCCTTGCACAGTCGACACTCATTCTGCTGGTGGCGCTGCTCTGGTTCGGCATTCCGATGGCGGGCTCGCTGGCCACGCTCTATACCGGGCTGGTCTTCTTCACCGTGGCCAGCGTGGGCATCGGCCTGTCGATCTCGGCGGTGTCGGCCAACATGCAGCAGGCCATGCTCTACACCTTCGTGCTGCTGATGCCGATGATGCTGCTGTCAGGCCTGACCACGCCGGTGCGCAACATGCCGCACGTACTGCAGGTCATCACCATGGCCAACCCGCTGCGCTTTGCGATCGACCTGGTGCAGCGTGTGTACCTGGAGGGCGTGGGGCTGGCAACGGTGTGGCACAACCTGATTCCGCTTTCTGTCATTGCCCTTGTCACGCTGCCGCTGGCGGCCTGGCTTTTTCGCCATCGCCTGACCTGAACCCGGGAGCCTCGTATGTCCGCACCACGAACCCTCCTCTTGTCCTTCTCCTGTTCCGCCCTCGCGCTACTTCTTGCGGGGTGTGCTGTGGGGCCCGACCACCGGCCCGCACAGGCGCAGGCGCCGGCGGATTGGTCCGCATGGCACGGCGGCTCGCCGGGGCTCCTGGGAGCTGAGCGAACTGCGGCGCACACGGCCGTTGCGTCCGGCGACTGGAAAGCCTTCAATGATCCGCTGCTCGACCGCCTGCAGGCGCTTGCGCTCACGGCCAACCACGAACTGCAGACCGCCGCCCTGCGCTTCGCACAAAGCCGCGTGCAACGCACGGCGACGGCCGCGCAGCAAGGCCCGCAACTCAATGCCAGCGCAGGCATCAGCCGGCAACGGCAAAGCGAGAGCGGTACAGCGACGCGAATGATCGATGCGCTGGGTTCGCCGGCGTCCAACCGCGACCAGCTGATCCGCACGCTCAGCGAACCCTACAACCTCTACCAGGCCGGCTTCGACGCATCCTGGGAAATCGACCTGTGGGGCCGCGTGCGCCGCAGCATCGAGGCCGCCGATGCAGACACGGGTGCATCGGCAGCGCTGTTGCGCCAGGTGCAGCTGAGCGTGCAGGCCGAGGTGGCGCGCAACTACTTCGAATTGCGCGGCGCACAGCGCGAGTTGCGCTTGGCGCGCGCCGACATCGAAGCCGCGGCCGAATCTCTCGAACTGGTGCAGGCGCGCGCCAATGGCGGCCTGGTCACCGATCTGGACCCGACGCGCCAGCGCACGCAACTGGCCGAACTGAAGGCACGCATTCCGGCGCTGCTGCAGCAGGAGGCGCAGGCGATGAACCAGATCACGCTGCTGACCGGCTCCACGCCCGGTACGCTGAACGCCGAGCTTGCCGGACCGCCAGCCGAACTCGCGCGCGAAGCGCCCGAGACACTGCAGGTACCGCCGCTGCCCGAGCTCGCCCTCGGCCTGCCGTCGGACGTGGCGCGCCGCCGGCCCGACATTGCCGCGGCGGAGGCGCAGCTGCATGCCGCCACTGCGCGCATCGGCGTGGCTGTGGCGGATCTCTATCCGCGCGTGACACTGGGCGCGGGCTTCGGTTTCGAATCGGTGGGCAGCGAACGTTTCGGCGAATGGGGCAGCCGGCAGTGGCATGTCGGCCCCTCCATCAGCCTGCCCATCTTCGACAATGGCCGGCGCCGGAGCACGGTCACCCTGCGCGAACTGCAGCAGCAGGAGGCCGCCGTGGCCTTTCAGCAGACCGTGCTCAAGGCGTGGCACGAAATCGATTCCGCGCTGAATGCCTATGCCGCAGAACGCCAGCGCCACGCCGAGCTGGCCGAGCGCGAACGCCACAGCCGCGACGCGCTCACGCTGGCGCATGCGCGCTATGCCAACGGGCTTACGGATTTCGGTGTCGAGCTCGACGCCCGCCGCACGCTGCTGCAGGCACGGCGCGACCAGGCGCAAAGCACGAGCCGTCTGGCGGTGGGGTTGGTGGCCGTCTACAAGGCCCTCGGCGGCAATGTTCCGCCGGCGTCCGCAGCCCCTGGCTAGAAGGTATTCGTGAAGCTCGCGTTGCCCAGGCCGGTGCCGATCGTCAGCACGCCCCAGTGGCAGACGTCGCGCATGAACGGCAACTCGCTCAATCCCTGCACCACCGCGTCGTTGTGCATGAGGATGAGCGTAGGGCCGGAGCCGATCATCGGCATTCGCCGCCACAGCGCACTGGGCAGGTGAAACGCGCGGCTTTCCCAGTCGCCGGGCAGGTTCTGCGTGCCGCGTTCTATCGAGCCGTCCTTGCGGATGAGGCCAGGGCACGCAATGCCGATGAAAGGCGCCAGGCTGATGTCCTTGCGCTCGCAGTAGCGAACCATGTCCTCGAGCATGAGCGCGATGCGCTCGACCATGTCGGTGCGGTTGGGCTCTTCGTCGGCGTGGCGCCACTTCTCCCTCCGCACGACCTTGGCCATCGACAGGTCGCGTGCCTTGTTCCGGCGCGTCTTCACGATGCCGCAGCGCACATTGGTGCCGCCAATGTCCACCGCCAGGATGGCGTCGTGCTTCTTCAGCATGGCGGGCGGCGTCAGGTGCACCCAGCCGATCAGGCCGCCGTCGTCGACGTCGTGCGACAGGCGGCCGAGCTGAACGTGCAGGCCCATGTCTTCGATGATTGCGGCCGTCTGCAGAATGGCGCGTTCGCCCACGTCGCTCTCGATGAAGCCGCCGCCCACCACGATGCGCTCCACCTTCTTCCATGAGGGCTGCCGCGTGAAGCGCTGGATCACGAAGGCCAGCTCTTCGGCAAATTCCTCGATGGCGCCGTGCATCAGGTCGCCGGCTGCCGAGGTCTTTTTCAGCACGCGGTCGAGCTGCTTCTTGCTGAGGTCACGCGAGTGTTCCTTGCCCAGCGGGTCGGTACCGGTCTTGCGGCGGCGCTTGCGCCAGCGCTCGAGCAGCTCCCTGAACGCTGTCTGGCTGGCCTGGTCGCCCACAAAGCCGTCCTTGTCGCGGAGCTGAAGGCTGTAGCCCTCCACCCGCAGCCCCGGGAGTTCGCGCAGGCCGTGAACGTCAGGGCCGGGCGGGAGATGGGTTTTCTTGTTCATGGCAAGCACTATGGATGAGTCTGCTTCTTCAACGCATCGGTAGCCCGCACCAAGGTTTGTAGGAGATTGGCGGGTGCCCCCGAAGCCCTTCGATCTCTATACACTGGCGCCCGATGCACCTGCCTCACCGCATCTTGCGCACCGCCCTGTTGTTGCTCACCCTTGCCGGGCTCGGCGCCGCTGCATCGGCGCAACCCGGCGAAGGCCCGCTGCGCGTCGGTTCCAAGCGCTTCACGGAGTCGTACATCCTGGCCGAGCTGCTGGCGCAGACGGCGGCGCCGCACAGCGCATCGCCGCCCGTGGTGCGGCAGGGCCTGGGCAACACCGCCATCGTCTACGAGGCGCTGCGCTCGGGTGCCATCGATGTGTACGCCGAATACACCGGCACCATTGCGCTCGAAATCCTCAAGGGTTCGCCGACCGAAACACGCGAGGCCATGAATGCGGCATTGGCGCCGCTGGGCCTTGGCGTGGCCGTTCCGCTGGGCTTCAACGACGGCTATGCGCTGGCGGTGCGCGCAGCCGACGCCGAACGGCT
The DNA here is from genome assembly GCF_029919115.1 of Variovorax paradoxus. Lineage (NCBI taxonomy): Bacteria > Pseudomonadati > Pseudomonadota > Betaproteobacteria > Burkholderiales > Comamonadaceae > Variovorax > Variovorax paradoxus. Next base: position 1,250,697 of record NZ_CP123990.1, on the reverse strand, counting down.
GGGCCTGCGCACACTGAGCGACCTGGCGCGCCACCCCGAGCTCAAGCTCGGCCTGTCGAACGAGTTCATCGGCCGCGCCGACGGGTGGAAGGGCCTTGCCGCACGCTACGGCTTCACGCAGACGCCGACCGGCCTCGACCATGGGCTGGCCTACGAAGCGGTGGCCGCGAAGCAGATCGACGCGATCGACATCTACACCACCGATGCCAAGATCGACCATCTCGGCCTGCGCGTGCTCGAAGACGACAAGAGCTACTTTCCGCGCTACGACGCCGTGCTGCTGTACCGGCTCGACCTGCCCACGCGGCTGCCCAAGGCGTGGGCCGCGCTGCAGGCGCTCGAAGGCCGCATCGACGAGCGCGCGATGATTGCGATGAACGCGCGCGCCGAACTGCAGAGCGTGCCCTTCGATGCGATTGCGCGCGACTTCCTGGCCGGTGCCGGCAACAGTGGCAACAGCGGCAAGGCCCAGCAGAAGGAAACCAGGCGCGGTTTCACCGCCAAGCTGTTCGGACCCGACCTCTGGCAGCTCACACGGCAGCACCTGGTGCTGGTGGCGGTGTCGGTGGGCGTCGCGATCCTGATTGGCGTGCCGCTCGCGATCCTGGTGTTCTCGCATGTGCGACTGCGGGCAGCAGTGCTCGGTGTCGCGAGCATTCTGCAGACGGTGCCCTCGCTCGCATTGCTTGCGGTGCTCATCTCGCTGCTCGGCGCCATCGGCGCGCTGCCCGCGTTGATTGCGCTCACGCTCTATTCGCTGCTGCCGATCATGCGCAACACGGTCACGGGCCTTGCCGAAGTGCCGAACGGCCTGCGCATGGCGGGCACCGCACTTGGCATGACGCCGCCGCAGAGCCTGCGGCTGGTGCTGCTGCCGCTTGCATTGCCTACCCTGCTGGCGGGCATTCGAACGGCCACGGCCATTGCCATCGGCACGGCGACCATTGCGGCGTTCATCGGCGCGGGCGGCTTCGGCGAGCGCATCGTGACCGGGCTTGCACTCAACGACCGCGAACTGCTTTTGGCGGGCGCGCTGCCGGCTGCGGCGCTGGCGCTGCTGAGCGAAGGGATCTTCGAACTCGTGGAAATGATGATGCGGCGCCGCCGCCAGGCGCCGCCGCTTTCGCCTCTGCCTTGAGGCATTCGCGCAGCAGTTCGGCACCTGCACCGAGTGTCTTGTCGGCGCGGTGGCAAAAGTGGCACTGCTGGCTTGCCGCGCCTTCAGGGCCGATGCGACTCACCGGCAGTTGCACCAGGGTTCCCGCGGCCAGGTCGCCCGCCACAAGCCATGAAGGCATCTTTCCCCATCCGAGGCCGGCGCGCAGCAGCGCGAGCTTGATGTACATGTCGGTCACGCGCCAGGTCGAAGGCGAGAGCACGTCGATGTCGTAGCCCTGGCTGAGCGTGCTCGGGTCTTCCACCACGATTTGCACGTGCTCTGCCGCCGCGGTATCCAGGCCCTTGGCGCCGCGTTGCCGCGCATGGACGGCCAGCGCGTGGGAAGGCGCCGCAACGGCCAGCGTATGCAGCGCCATCAGGAATTCGCGGCTGATTTTTTCGTCGGCATGGCCGAAGGCCGCAATGGCCAGGTCGCAGCGGCCCGAACTCAATGCATCGATGGTGCCGCCCATCGAGCTGTATTCCACGCGGATGGCAATGCTCGGGTAGACCGCATGCATGCCGCGCAGCGCGCTGGCCAGGAGATCCGGCGGAAAGAGCGTGTCTACCGCAATCGCCAGCCCGAGCTCGATGCCTTGCTCGAGCCCCTGCGCACGCGAGCGCAGCGCCTCGACCTTCGACAGGATCACCCGCACGTCGCCCAGCAGCGCCTTGCCCGTGGGCGTGAGCACCGGCTTGTGTCCGGAACGGTCGAAGAGCCGCACCTGCAGTTGCTCTTCAAGATTGGCAATGGCATGGCTCACCGCCGACTGCACGCGGTGCAGCCGCGCGGCACCGGCGCGAAAGCTCCCGGCATCCGCCACGGCGACGAACATCTGCATCTGGCCGAGCGTAAGGATGTCCAGCATGATCTTCTCAATCGATTGACTTGGCCGATATTATTCGCTTTCATTGATCATGCATCCGCCGCAAAGTGGCGGCATGCAGAAGCAATTCGAAATGGCCGGCGCACCGCCCGCCGCCCTCCCCCTCTCGTCTTCCTCAACGCACTGGCGCGGCGTGGCGCTGGTGGTGGCCGCCGGCGTGGTGGCTTCCCTTCAGGTCGGCAAGGTCGCCATTGCAGTGCCGCAGTTGCGCGCCGATTTCGGGCTCGACCTCTCGATGGTCGGCTGGCTGATGGCAATGTTCTCGCTGCTGGGCGTGGCCGGCGCGGTGCCGGTTGGCGCGTGGGTCGCGCGTGCCGGCGACCGGCGCCTGGTGCTTGCGGGGCTGATGGCCATTGCCGCGGGAAGCACGGCGGGTGCGCTGGCAGGCGGCGTTGCAGTGCTGCTGGCCGGCCGCATCGTCGAGGGCCTGGGTTTTGTGCTGATCACCATTGCCGGTCCGTCGGTGCTGCAACGCATGGTTTCGCCCGGCGGCAAAGACCTGGCCTTTGCAATCTGGAGTTGCTTCATGCCGACGGGCATTGCAATAGCGCTGTTCAGCGGGTCGCTTCTCGATGGATGGCGCGGCTTCTGGCTGGGCAATGCCGCGCTCGCGGCCCTGCTCGCGTTGTTGCTGCTGCTCGGCGTTCCGCGTAGCGCCGGCGGCAGTGCCGCGGCGGTTTCATGGCACAGCATGGCGCGCGATGCAGCCGACACCGCAAAGGCGGGTGCCCCTGCGTTGATCGCGGCCTCGTTCGTGATCTACAGCCTGCAGTTCTTCGCGCTCTTCAGCTTTCTGCCGGTGCTGCTGATCGAGCGCATGGGCGTGGGCATGGCCGCAGCCGGGTCGCTGAGCGCGATGGCCTGCTGCGTCAATGTGGCGGGCAATCTCGTGGCCGGCGTGCTGTTGAAGCGCGGCGTTGCGCGCTGGCTGCTGGCGGCCGTGGCCAGCGCATTGATGGGCCTCTCGGCCATCGGCATCTTCCTGCCGGTGCTCGGCGCGGTGCCGGCGTTCTTGCTGTGCCTGGCTTTTTCGGGTGCAGGCGGCCTGCTTCCTGCAACCCTGATCGGCACCTCTTCCATCGTGTCACCGAATGCGCGGCTGGTACCCATGTCGATGGGCCTGCTCATGCTGGGCAGCAATCTGGGCCAGATGATCGGCCCGTTGATCGTGGGCGGTGCGGTGGACTCGATGGGCTGGCCGGCGGCAGCCGTCATCGTCGCCGTGGCGGGCGCGATGGGTGTACTGCTCGCACTGGGCCTCCGGCGCTCGATGGCGCGCAGCGGCCACCCGCTTTGAAGGCGGGTGGCCGGGAGAACATCAAGCCAGCGTGTAGGCCGTCTTCACCGTGGTGAAAAACTCCTGCGCGTACTTGCCCTGCTCGCGCGGGCCGTAGCTCGAGCCCTTGCGGCCGCCGAACGGCACGTGGTAGTCCACGCCTGCCGTCGGCAGGTTCACCATCACCATGCCGGCCTGGCTGTGGCGCTTGAAGTGCGTGGCGTACTTCAGGCTCGTGGTTGCAATGCCGGCAGAAAGGCCGAACTCCGTGTCGTTGGCCGTGGCCAGCGCTTCTTCGTAGTTCTTCACGCGGATCACGCTCGCCACCGGGCCGAAGATCTCTTCCTTGTTGATGCGCATGGCGGCCGCCGTTTCGCTGAAGAGCGCCGGCGACATGTAGTAGCCGTCGGTCTCCAGCTTGAGCAGTTCGCCGCCCGCGGCCAGCGTGGCACCCTCGCCCTTGCCGATGGCCACGTATTCCATGTCCTGGTCGAGCTGCGACTTGGACGAGACGGGGCCGATGTCGGTGCCCTGCGCCAGTGCATCGCCCACCTTGATCTTGGCCATGCGGGCCTTCATCGCGTCGATGAACTTGGGGTAGATGCCTTCGGTGACGATCAGGCGGCTGGAGGCCGTGCAGCGCTGGCCGGTGGAATAGAACGCGCTTTGCACGCTCAGTTCCACGGCCTGGGCCAGGTCGGCGTCGTCCAGGATGACCTGCGGGTTCTTGCCGCCCATCTCCAACTGCACCTTCTTGTGGTTGGTCACGCACTGGACGGCGATGTTGCGGCCCACGCCCACCGAGCCGGTGAAGCTGATGGCATGGATGCCGGGGTGGTTGACCAGTGCATTGCCAATCACGCTGCCGCGGCCCATCACCAGGTTGAACACGCCGGCCGGAATGCCCGAGCGGCTGATGATTTCGGCCAGCGCCCAGGCACAGCCGGGCACCAGGTCGGCGGGCTTCAGCACCACGCAGTTGCCGAAGGCCAGCGCGGGTGCGATCTTCCAGGCCGGAATGGCAATGGGGAAGTTCCAGGGGGTGATGAGGCCGACGACGCCGACCGGCTCGCGGGTGATTTCCACGCCGATGTTGGGGCGCACCGAGGGCACGATCTCGCCCGAGAGGCGCAGGCATTCGCCGGCGAAGAACTTGAAGATGTGGCCGGCGCGGGTGGCTTCGCCGATGCCTTCGGCGCGGGTCTTGCCTTCTTCGCGCGCAAGCAGGGTACCGAGTTCTTCCTTGCGGGCGAGGATTTCGCTGCCGATCTTGTCGAGCGCATCGGAGCGTGCCTGGATGCCGCCGGTGGCCCAGGCCGGGAAGGCGGCGGTGGCAGCAGCCACGGCATCGTCGACGTGCGAGGCATCACCCTGCGTGTACTGGCCCAGCACGTCGGCCAGGTTGCTGGGGTTGAGGTTGGGGCTGTAGCTTGCGCCGGCACGCCATTCGCCGCCAATCAGGTTGTCGAAGTTTTGCATGAGTGTTCCTTGCTGCTCGATGAAAAGAAAGAAGCCGGGCACTGGGTGTCCGGCTGCGGAAATGGAAACGGGAGACTAAACCTTCAGCGGACCAGACATGGTTTTTTATTGTCGAAAGTCCACCCGGGGATCAGGTATTGCATGGCCTGCGCATCGTTGCGCGCACCCAGCCCGTGCTTCAGATAGAGCTGGTGGGCCTTCTCGACCTCGTCCATGTCGAGCTCGATGCCGAGCCCGCCGCGGGTCGGCACCTTCACGAAGCCGCCCTCGATCTGCAGCGGCGCCTTGGTCAGGTGCTGTCCATCCTGCCAGATCCAGTGCGTGTCGATGGCCGTGACCTTGCCCGGGGCGGCCGCCGCCACGTGCGTGAACATGGCAAGCGACACATCGAAGTGGTTGTTCGAATGCGAGCCCCAGGTCAGGCCCGAGGCCTGGCACAGCTGCGCCACGCGCACGGAGCCCTGCAGGGTCCAGAAATGCGGGTCGGCCAGCGGAATGTCGACCGACTGCAGCGAGAGGCTGTGCACCATCTCGCGCCAGTCGGTGGCCACCATGTTGGTGGCGGTCGGCAGGCCCGTGGCACGGCGGAACTCGGCCATGACCTCGCGGCCTGAAAACACGCCTTCGGCACCGCACGGGTCTTCGGCATAGGCCATGACGCCGTGCAGGTCGCGGCAAAGGCGAATGGCGTCTTGCAGCAGCCAGCCGCCGTTCGGGTCGAGCGTGACGCGCGCCTGCGGAAAGCGCTCGTGCAGCGCACGAATGGCTTCCACCTCTTCTTCGCCGCGCAGCACGCCGCCCTTGAGCTTGAAGTCGGTAAAGCCGTAGCGCGCATGCGTGGCTTCGGCCAGGCGCACGATGGCCTCGGGCGTCATCGCTTCTTCGTGGCGCAGGCGGAACCAGTCGTTGTCGGCGCCGGGGTCGCTCTCGTACGGCAGGTCTGTCTTGTTGCGGTCACCCACGTAGAACAGGTAGCCGAGCATCTGCACGGCGTCGCGCTGCTGGCCTTCGCCGAGCAGTGCGGCCACCGGCACTTCGAGATGCTGGCCCAGCAGGTCGAGCAGTGCCGCTTCGACGGCGGTGACCGCATGAATGGTCACGCGCAAGTCGAAGGTCTGCTGCCCTCGACCTTCGCTGTCGCGGTTGGCGAAGGCGCTGCGCATGCTGTTGAGCACGGCGTTGTACTTGCCGATGGGCTGGCCCACGATGAGGCCGCGTGCATCTTCGAGCGTCTGGCGGATCTTCTCGCCGCCGGGCACTTCGCCGACGCCGGTGTTGCCGGCGCTGTCGGTCAGGATCAGCAGGTTGCGCGTGAAGAACGGGCCGTGCGCACCGCTCAGGTTCATCAGCATGCTGTCGTGGCCCGCGACGGGCACCACGCGCATGCCGGTGACCACGGGCGCGCCAGAAACGGAAGAAGCGGAGGCTGGGATTGTCATTTGCGCGAAACCTGATGAATGCTTGCTGGAAGCTGGATGCTAGATGCGCACGGCTTGCCGGGCCAGCAACTTCCAGTCGTTGCCCTGCTTCTTCCAGATGCCGAGGATCTTCAACGCCACCTTGCCGGGCTTGCCCGAATCCAAGGTATCGGCCGCCAGTGTATGGCGCACGATGGCCGTATCGCCGCCGACCACCTTGATGGTCTGCTCGGTGATGGCGATGCTGACGAAGTCGGACTTGCCGGCGATCAGGTCGCCGATGAAGCTGTCCTTGGTGTCCACCCTGCCGCCCGAATGGCCGTAGCTCAGGTCGTCGGCCACCAGCGCGCCAAGGGCGGCCGGGGTCGGGTCGATCATTGCAACGCGCAGGCGCTCGGCGGCAGCGGCAACCGCCGGCTCCGCCGATGCGCCGCCGCCCGCGGGCATCATGGCGCAGCCGGTGAACACGACCGCCGAAGCGGCCACGAGAAAAAGCTTCTTGATGAACATGTGTCGTTGTCTCCGTTGTTGTTGTTGCTGAACTGGCTGTTTACTGCGGGCCGAGGGCGTCGATGAGCGCCTTCAGTTGCTCCATCTCCGCGGGCTTCAGGTCGGTGAGCGGTGCGCGCACCGGGCCTGCGTCGTGGCCGACGATCTTGGCGCCGGCCTTGACGATGCTCACTGCGTAGCCGGGCGTGCGGTTGCGCAGTTCCAGGTACGGCATGAAGAAGTTCTTCAGCAGGCGATGCTGGGTGGCCATGTCGTCGTCGCGCACGGCCTCATAGAACTGCACCGCGGTCTTGGGAATGAAGTTGAAGACGGCCGACGAATACACCGGCGTGCCCATGGCCTTGTAGGCCGCTGCATACACCTCGGCCGTGGGCAGGCCGCCCAGGTAGGCAAAACGGTCGCCCATCTTCTGGTAGATGGCAACCATGGCTTCGATGTCGCCGATGCCGTCCTTGAAGCCGACGAGGTTCGGGTTGCGCTCGGCCAGGCCGGCCAGGGTGTCCGGCTTGAGGCGGCTGGTGGCGCGGTTGTAGACGATCACGCCGAACTTCACGCTCTTGCAGACGGCCTCGACGTGCGCGGCCAGGCCTTCCTGGCCGGCTTCGGTCAAGTAGTGCGGCAGCAGCAAGATGCCGTGGGCGCCGGCCTTCTCGGCCTCTTGCGCGCACTGGATGGCAAAGCGCGTGGGGCCGCCGGCGCCCGCGATGATCGGCACCACGCCGCGGCAGGTGTCGACCGCGGTCTTGATGATGCCGGGGTACTCGTCGCCCGTCAGCGAGAAGAACTCACCCGTGCCGCCCGCCGCGAACAGCGCGCTTGCGCCGTAGGGAGCAAGCCACTCGAGACGCTTCTCGTAGCTGCTCTTGTTGAAGTCCCCGTTCGCGTCGAAGTCGGTCAACGGGAACGAGAGCAGGCCGGAGCCCATGATGGATTTGAGTTCTTGAGTTCGCGTCGAAGTCGGTCAACGGGAACGAGAGCAGGCCGGAGCCCATGATGGATTTGAGTTCTTGAGGATTCATCGAGACACCAATGAGAGTGAGTTAAAAAATGGATCGGGAGGGCCGGTCAGTCCAGCTTGATGCCGGCGTCGGCAACCACCTTGGCCCAACGTGCGCGTTCCTTGCCGAAGAACTGCTCTTCTTCGGCCGGGGCCATGGTCACGACCTCGGCGCCCTGCCCTGCAAGGCGCGAGCGGATGTCGGCCGCGCGAATGACGGTGATCAGTTCCTTGTTGAGACGCTGGACGATGGCGTCCGGCGTGCCCTTGGCAACCCGCACCCCTTGCCACGTGCCCGACTCGAAACCGGCCACGCCCTGCTCCGCAATGGTGGGCACTTCGCCGATGAGCGGCATGCGCGTCGACTTGGAAACGCCGAGCACCTTGAGCTTGCCGCTTTGAACATGCGGCAAGGTGGCAAGCATGCCGTTCATCAGTATCTGGGTCTGGCCTGCAACGGTGTCTTGCACCGCCTGCACGCCGCCCTTGTAGGGCACGTATTGCCAACGCGCGCCGCTGGCACGCTCGAGCGCCACGCCGGCAAGGTGCGGTGCGCTGCCGGTGGCGGTCACCGCAAAATTGACTTCCGACTTCTTCGACAGTGCGACCAGTTCCTTCAGGTTGTTGGCCTGGACCGACGGGTGCACCACCAGCAGGTGGGGCGAATAGGCCAGCATGGTCACGCCGCGCAGGTCCTTCGACGGATCGAACGACAGCTTGGTGTAGACAGAGGGGCTGATGGCGAGCGCGCCCACGTCGCACAACAGAAGCGTGTAGCCATCGGGCCTGGACTTGGCGACGTAGTCGGCGCCGAGGTTGCCGTTGGCACCGGGCTTGTTCTCGACGATGACCGGCTGGCCGAGTGCTTCCGACAGCGGCTGGCTGATGGAGCGGGCAATGATGTCGGACGAACCGCCGGGCGGGTAAGGCACCACAATACGAATCGGCTTCGATGGCCAGTTGTCGGCTGCATGCGCAGCGCCGCTGGCTGCAAGCACCCCGCCGCCGAGGGCACCGAGCACCAGATCACGTCTTTTCAAGCTCATTCAAGTCTCCAGCTGGTTTGTGTTGTCAGTCATCGTACAACCACAAACAACGATTGTCCAGCGTATTGCCGGAAATTTCGTTCAGGAAGCCGCCGGCGGCTGCGTGGCGCCCGTCTGCTGGGCCGCTTCTTGCGCAACACGCAGCCGCTCACGGCTGTTGGTGAGATGAATGCGCATGGCCGCGCGGGCCGATTCGGGATCGCGCCGCGCAATGGCCGCGTAGATCTCTTCGTGCTCGCGGTTCACGCGGCTCAGGTATTCGCCGCGCCGGTCGTAGTTGCGAATGGCGGTGATGCGCGTGCGCGGAATGATCGTGGTGCCCAGGTGGCTCATGATGTCCGCGAAATACGGATTGCCGGTGGCCTGGGCGATCTGCAGGTGAAAGCGGAAATCGGGCGCCACGGTGTCCCCTGCCACCGCCACGTTGCGCTCGAAATCGTCGAGTGCCTGGCGCATGGCAAGCAGATGCTCCTCGGTGCGGCGCGAGGCGGCCAACCCGGCAGATTCGGTCTCGAGGCTGATGCGGAGCTCAAGCACCGCCAGCACGTCCACGGAGTTGGCGATGTCGGTCGAGTCGAGCCGGAACATGCCCGCCGCGCGCGGCTGCAGCACAAAGGTGCCGACACCGTGATGCGTTTCAACCAGCCCGGCGGCCTGCAGCTTGGACAGCGCTTCGCGCACCACGGTGCGGCTCACGCCGAACGACTTCATGATGGCCGACTCGGTGGGCAGCTTGTCGCCGGGTCGCAGCGACTGATTGCGGATTTTCTCGCCCAGGTCTTCCACCAGCCCATGGGCAAGGCCGCGCGGGCGCGCGCGCCCCGCATAGGAGCCGCCGGCGGCGACTTCCGCCGCCGCGGTCGATATTGAGGGATTACCCGTAGCCGTTTGGACCATGGTCAAGATAATAATCCCCTATTAGTTGTACGACAACAGATAACTTATCACTCCAGCCCTCCGAAAGCGCCGCTCTATCCATCGGCCGGTTATTTGGACTGACCCGATATCCAGCTGAAGTTTCAGCCCAGCGGCCTCCGGATCCCTGACCGACAGAACCAACCCATTCCAAGCGCCAACAAACATGTCGACGTCCTCACAAGTTTCGAACAACAAGCTCCCCCGGATCCTGCTCACCGGCGCGGCCGGCGGCCTGGGCAAGGTACTGCGTGAACGCCTGCGCCCCTATGCCGGGATCCTGCGCCTTTCCGACATTGCCGCAGTCGCGCCCTCCGAGGGTGCGCATGAAGAACTGGTGCCCTGCGACCTTTCCGACAAAGCCGCGGTCCATGCACTGGTCGAAGGATGCGATGCCATCGTGCACCTTGGCGGCGTGTCGGTCGAGCGTCCGTTCGAAGAGATTCTCGAAGCCAACATCAAGGGCGTGTTCCACATCTATGAAGCCGCCCGCCGCCACGGCGTGAAGCGCGTGGTGTTCGCAAGCTCCAACCACGTGATCGGCTTCTACAAGCAGAGCGAGCACCTCGACGCCAACGTTGCCCGCCGGCCCGATGGCTACTACGGCCTTTCCAAGTCGTTCGGCGAAGACGTGGCGCAGTTCTACTTCGACCGGTACGGCATCGAAACCGTGAGCATCCGCATCGGCTCCTCGTTCCCCGAGCCGCTCAACCGGCGGATGATGAGCACCTGGCTCAGCTACCGCGACCTCACCACGCTGATCGAAAAGTCGCTCTTCACACCCGAGGTGAAGCACACCGTCGTCTACGGCATGTCGGCCAACCGCGATGTGTGGTGGGACAACAGCGCAGCCGCGCACCTGGGGTTCGTGCCGCAGGACACGTCCGAAGTGTTCCGCGACAAGGTCGAGGCTCAACCGCCCGTGGCGCCGACCGACCCCAACGCCATCTACCAGGGCGGCGCCTTCACGGCGCAAGGCCCGTTCGGCGACCAATGACAGCCGGCATGCAAGCAGAACTCGTTCTCGACGTGCAGTGCGCAACCGGCGAAAGCCCGGTCTGGCGCGCGGACGAACAGGCGCTCTACTGGGTCGACATACCGGCCAGGCACCTGCACCGCTGGCACGCCTCCACGGGCGAACACAGCCGCTGGACCGGCGACGAAATGCTCGCCTGCATCGCGCCGCGCGCGGGCCACCCGGGCGAATGGATCGCCGGCATGGAGAGCGGCCTGTTCGCGATTGCAACCCGCGCCGATGGCACGCTGGCCGCGAGCCCCATTGCCAGCGCGGCGCACGCCGAACACGGCATGCGCTTCAACGACGGCCGCTGCGACCGCCAGGGCCGCTTCTGGGCCGGCACCATGCAAATGGACATGGCAGCGGCCCATGAGGTCGGCCGCGTCTACCGCTACCACGCCGACGTGAACGCGGGCGCCGCATTGCGTCCGCAGTTCGAACACATGATTGTTCCGAACGGCCTCGCCTTCAGCCCCGACGGCAAGACGATGTATCTCTCGGATTCGCATCCGCTGGTTCAGACCATCTGGGCCTTCGACTACGACACCGACACCGGCACGCCGCACAGCCGCCGCGTGTTCGTCGACATGAAGCCGCTGCCCGGCCGGCCGGACGGCGCAGCCGTCGACGTCGACGGCTGCTACTGGATCTGCGGCAACGACGCGGGCCTGGTGCACCGCTTCACGCCTGACGGCAAGCTCGACCGCTCGCTCGAAGTGCCTGTGAAGAAGCCCGCGATGTGCGCATTTGGCGGCCCGCAACTCGACACGCTCTTCGTGACTTCGATCCGCCCCGGAGGCGACCTGTCCGACCAGCCGCTGGCGGGCGGCGTTTTTGCGCTGCGTCCTGGCGTCAAGGGCCTGCCGGAACCCGAATGCCGTTTCTGATTGCCTTTTAACCACCAACCCGAAGAGGAAGACAAATGAAATACAACCGCCACCTGATCGCGCTGGCCGCCGGTCTCTGCGCCATGGCTGCAAACGCCGTCGAGTTCCGCTCGGCCGACGTGCACAACAGCGATGACTACCCCACCGTCGCAGCCGTCAAGCACATGAGCGAACTGCTCGAGAAGCGCAGCAACGGCAAGTACAAGATCAAGGTGTTCAACAAGAGCGCACTCGGCAGCGAAAAGGAAACGCTCGACCAGGTCAAGATCGGCGCGCTCGAAATGAACCGCGTCAACATCAGCGCGCTGAATTCGATCTGCCCCAAGACGCTGGTGCCGACGATGCCTTTCCTGTTCGACTCGATCGCCCATATGCGCAAGTCGCTCGACGGTCCCATCGGCGACGAAATCCTGAAGGGCTGCGAGCACGAAGGCCTGGTGGGCCTGGCCTTCTATGACAGCGGCGCCCGCTCGATCTACGCCAAGAAGCCCGTCAAGACGCTGGCCGATGCCAAGGGCCTGAAGATCCGCGTGCAGCAATCCGACCTGTGGGTTGCCCTGGTAAGCGCCATGGGCGCCAACGCCACGCCAATGCCTGCCGGCGAGGTGTTCACCGCGCTCAAGACCGGCCTCATCGACGCCGCCGAAAACAACATTCCTTCGTACGACGGCTTCAAGCACTACGAAGCAGTGAAGTTCTATTCGCGCACCGAACACTCCATGGCGCCCGAAATGCTCGTGATGTCCAAGGCCATCTACGACAAGCTGCCCAAGGCCGACCAGGACCTGTTCCGCGCAACGGCCAAGGAATCGGTGGCCTTCCAGCGCAAGAAGTGGGACGAGCAGGAAGCCAAGTCGCTCGAAGTCGTGACCAAGGGCGGCGCCCAGATCGTTGCCGATGTGGACAAGGCCTCGTTCCGCTCGGCGATGACCCCGGTCTACACGAAGTTCATTTCCACGCCTGATCTGCAGCGCCTCGTCAAGGCCGTTCAAGACAACAAGTAACGTGCCCCGGCCCTCCCTCCTCCCGAGGGAGGGCCTCTTTCCATATTCAGGGAAATTCCCATGACACTTACCGTCCCCGCGGTAGACACGATGGCAACCGGCGTGCCCGTCGAGCTCGAAGACCTTGTCAATCCTGATGGACGTCCGCCGTCCAATCACGCCTATTCGCGCTTTTGCGCTTTTCTTTCCAAGGCGAGCCTGATGCTCGCCGTTGCGATGCTCATCACGATCATCGTTTGCGTTCAGTACCAGGTGGTCGGCCGCTATGTGTTCAACGACACGCCGACCTGGGCCGAAGGGCTCGCGCTTCAACTGGTGCTGTATGTCACCGCGCTCGGCGTTGCCGTCGGCGTGCGGGATGCCGGCCACATCGGGCTCGACTCGCTGGTGGTGCTGCTGCCCGAGTCGATCCGCCTGAAGATCGAAATACTGATTCATGCGCTGGTTGCGCTCTTCGGCGCAATCATGACGTGGAGCGGCTGGGTCTGGACCACGCTCAAGTGGAGCGACATCAAGCCCATGATGGGCATTCCGGTCGGTCTCGACTACCTGGCCCTGGTGATTGCGGGCCTCCTGATCGTGCTTTTTTCGATTGAACATATCGTCGCCCTCCTGCGCGACGAAGAAGTGGTGCCGGCGTGGAACTGACTGTCCTTTCCCTTGTTTTCCTGGCACTGCTGGTGCTGGGCGTGCCCGTCGCCTTCTCGATCGGCCTTGCCTCCGTTGCCACGGTGCTCTATGCGGGCCTGCCCGTTGCCGTGGTGTTCCAGAAGATGGTCGGCGGCATGCAGGTGTTTTCCTTCCTGGCCATTCCGTTCTTCGTGTTCGCCGGCGAGCTGATGCTCTACGGCGGCATCGCGCAGCGCATCGTTCGTTTCGCCAACAGCCTGGTCGGCCATGTGCGCGGCGGCCTGGGCATGAGCAACGTGATCGGCTGCACGCTGTTCGGCGGCGTGGCCGGCTCGCCGGTGGCCGACGTCTCGGCCATGGGCTCGGTGATGATTCCGCTCATGAAGAAGGAAGGCTACGACGCCGACTACGCGGTCAACGTCACGACGCACGCCGCCCTGGTGGGTGCGCTGATGCCCACCTCGCACAACCTGATCATCTTCACGCTCGCAACCACCGGCATTGCCTCTGTCAGCGTGTTGAGCCTGATTCTCGCGGGCCTGATTCCCGCGCTGATTCTCACGGTGTGCAACCTGGGCGCCGCCTACTACGTGGCCATCCGCCGCGGCTATCCGATCCGCGGCGCGTTCCCGGGCTGGGGCGAAGTGCTCTCGGCCTTCATTGGCGCACTGCCGGGGCTGATGATCGTTGCGATCATTCTTGTCGGCATTCTGTCGGGCGTTTTCACCGCCACCGAATCGGCCGCAACGGCTGTGTTGTGGGCACTGGGCGTTACGGTGTTCGTGTACCGGTCGCTCAGCCGCAAGGACTTTTTCAAGGCCTGCGCCAAGGCTTGCAAGACGACCGGCGTGGTGCTGCTGCTGATCGGCATTTCCTCGGCCTTCGGCTACTTCATGGCCCTGTACGAAGTGCCGCAGAAGACCGGCGAGCTCATGACCAGCGTCTCGAGCGATCCGTGGGTCATCTTCCTGATGATCAACGTGCTGCTGTTCGTGCTGGGCACGTTCCTGGACATGGCCGCCACCATTCTGATCTGCACGCCCATCTTCCTGCCCATTGCCATGCAGTTTGGCATGAGCCCCGTGCAGTTCGGCATTGTCATGCTGATCAATTGCGCGCTTGGGCTCAACACGCCGCCGGTGGGCACGACGCAGTTCATAGGCTGTGCGATCGGAGGGGTATCGGTCGGGCAGGTGATGCGGTCGATCTGGCCGTTCTATGGTGCTCTTCTGATCTGTCTGATGCTCGTGACCTACGTGCCGGCGTTCTCGATGTGGCTGCCCGACCTCATCAACTCGGTGAAGTAACAGAGCAAAGACCCGCAACGCGAATCCCGCTTTCACGATGGCCGACTCACCACTTCCCTCTTCCCCGGCGGCGCGTCCGCCGCACCGCATCCACATGCACGCGGCGGACAACGTCGCCATCGTTGCCAACGACGGCGGACTGAAGGCCGGCGCCACGTTCGCCGACGGCCTTGTGCTGGTGGACAACGTGCCGCAGGGCCACAAGGTCGCGCTGGTCGACTTGGCCGAAGGCGACGCGGTGTTGCGCTACAACGTGGTGATCGGCTATGCGCTCAAGGCCATTCCGCGCGGCAGCTGGGTGCACGAGCGGCTGCTCAAGATGCCCGCCGCGCGCGAGCTCGAGGGCTTGCCGATCGCGACCGTCAAGCCGCCCGCGCAACCACCGCTGGAGGGCTACACCTTCGAGGGCTACCGCAACCTCGATGGATCGGTAGGCACGCGCAACATCCTCGCGATCACGCAAACGGTGCAGTGCGTGGCCGGCGTCGTCGACTTTGCGGTGCAGCGCATCAAGGCCGAGCTGCTTCCGAAGTACCCCAACGTCGACGATGTGGTGGGTTTGTCGCACAGCTACGGCTGCGGCGTGGCCATCGACGCGCCCGATGCGGTCATCCCGATTCGCACGCTGCGCAACATCAGCCTCAACCCGAACTTCGGCGGCGAGGTGATGGTCATCAGCCTGGGCTGCGAAAAGCTGCAGCCCGAGCGGCTGCTGCCGCCCGGCAGCATTGCGCTGGTGGACGAGCGCAACGTGGCCGACATCGGTGAGACGGCCAATGCCAAGCTCGACGTGGTGTGCCTGCAGGACGACGCCCACGTGGGCTTCATGTCGATGATCGATTCGATCATGCGGCAGGCCGAAGAACACCTGGAGCGGCTGAATGCCCGCAGGCGCGAAACCGTGCCGGCCAGCGAACTGGTGGTGGGCGTGCAGTGCGGCGGCAGCGACGCCTTCTCGGGCGTCACGGCAAACCCGGCCGTGGGCTTTTGCACCGACCTGCTGGTGCGCGCCGGCGCCACGGTTATGTTCTCCGAAGTCACCGAGGTGCGCGACGGCATCGACCAGCTCACCTCGCGCGCAACCACGCCTGAGGTGGCCGAGGCCATGATCCGCGAGATGGCGTGGTACGACGCCTACCTGGATCGCGGCCGCGTCGACCGCAGCGCCAACACCACCCCGGGCAACAAGAAGGGCGGGCTCTCGAACATCGTCGAGAAGGCCATGGGCTCGATCGTGAAGAGCGGCAGCGCGCCGATCTCCGGCGTCGTGTCGCCGGGCGAGAAAGCCAGGCAGAAAGGCCTGCTCTACGCCGCGACACCCGCCAGCGACTTCATCTGCGGCACGCTGCAACTGGCCGCCGGCATGAACCTGCACGTGTTCACCACCGGCCGCGGCACGCCCTACGGCCTGGCCGAAGTGCCCGTGATCAAGGTGGCCACGCGCAGCGACCTCGCCCGCCGCTGGCACGACCTGATGGACGTGAACGCAGGCCGCATCGCCGACGGCGACGCCACCATCGAAGACGTGGGCTGGGAGATGTTCCGCCTGATGCTCGACGTGGCCAGCGGCAGGAAGAAAACCTGGGCCGAACAATGGAAGCTGCACAACGCGCTGGTGCTGTTCAACCCCGCCCCCGTGACCTGACTTCATTCGACGACCTCCAAAGGAAACATCCATGGAAGACCTCAAAGGCAAGACCGCGCTCATCACCGGCGCCAGCACCGGCATTGGTGCCGCAGTCGCCATTGCGTTCGCGGCCCGCGGCGTGCGCGTGGCAGTGCACTACAACAGCTCCGCCGATGCAGCGAACCAGGTCGTCGAGACCATTCGCAAGGCCGGAGGCGACGCCTTTGCGCTGCAGGGCGACGTGCTCGACACCGCCGCCATCCGCGAATGCGTGAAGCAGACGGCGGCGCGGTTCGGCCGCATCGACGTGCTGGTCAACAACGCGGGCAGCCTGGTAAAGCGCGTGCCCATTGCGGAATTCGACGATGCGCTGTTCGACGAGGTGATGCACATCAACGCACGCTCGGTGCTCGCGTTTGCGCGCGAGGTGGTGCCGCTCATGCGCACCCACGGCGGCGGCAACATCATCAACGTGACGTCGGTTGCGGCGCGCACCGGCGGCGGCCCCGGCGCCTACCTGTATGCGGGTTCCAAGGGCTTTGTGAGCACGGCCACGCACGGGCTCGCCAGGGAACTCGTCGGCGACAAGATCCGTGTGAACGCGGTCGCACCCGGCGTCATTCAGACGCCGTTCCAGGACCGCTTCTCCACGCCCGCCATGCTCGAGTCGTTCCGCGCCGGCATTCCGATGGGGCGCATCGGCACGCCGGACGAATGCGTGGGCGCTTTCCTCTATCTGGCCTCCGAGCAGCTTTCAGGCTACGTGACGGGCCAGGTCATCGAAGTCAACGGCGGGCAATACATGCCCTGACGGAAGCGCGCCTTTTCCAGCCTTTTTGGGCTTTGCCGAATCAAGATCAATAACGGAGACAACAACCAATGAGAAGAAGCAGATTCCTGCGCGGCCTGGCCGCCCTTTCGGCAACGGCGAGCCTCTCGCTCGGCTACACGGCACTGGCGACGGCCCAGAGCAACAGCAACAACTTTCCGAACCACGCCATCGAGCTGCTGGTTCCCTACCAGCCAGGCGGCGGCACCGACGGCCTGGCGCGCGCTTTTTCAGAAGCGAGCCGCAAGCACACGTCGCAGAGCATCGTGATCGTCAACCGCCCCGGCGCGGGCGGCGCGATCGGCTGGACCGAGGTGATCAACTCCCGGCCCGACGGCTACAAGCTCGCGGTGCTGACGGTGGAACTGCTCACGCTGCCGCACCTGGGCCTGGCCAAGTTCAACTACGACGACTTCCAGCCGATTGCGCAACTCAACGCAGACCCGGCCGCGATCACCGTCAAGGCCGACGCGCCATGGAACACGATCGAAGAATTCCTGGCAGCCGCAAAGAAGTCGCCCGAAAGCGTGCGAGTCGGCAATTCGGGCAACGGCTCCATCTGGCACCTGGCCGCGGCCGCGCTGGAAGACAAGACCGGCACCAAGTTTGGCCACATTCCTTTCCAGGGTGCGGCACCCGCGGTGCTGGCGCTCCTGGGCGGCCACATCGAGGCCGTGGCGGTGAGCCCGGCCGAGGTCACGACGCATGTGCAGTCCGGCAAGCTCAAGGTGCTGATGGTCATGGCCGACAAGCGCGTGAAAGGCTTCGACAACGTACCCACGGCCAAGGAGCGCGGCATCGACCTGTCGATCGGCACCTGGCGCGGCCTTGGCGCACCCAAGAACACACCGCCCGAAGTCATGGCAAAGCTGCGCGAGATCACGGCCAAGACGGCGGCCGAGCCGCTCATGCATGAGGTGATGGACAAGCAGAACCTCGGCTATGTCTACACCGACGGCGCGGTGTTCAAGGAAACGCTGGCCAAGGACAACGCGTACTTCAAGGCGTTGATCGCCAAACTCAACATCAAGCCATGAACCGCACGCCCATCTTTCGCGCGCTTCGCGGCGCGGTTGCATTGCTGTCGCTGGCTGCCGCGGGCCACGCCTCGGCGGGCACCTGGGTCTATGTCTCCAACGCCGACAGCCAGGAAGTCTCGGTGCTCGAGCTGGACCGCGCCCTCGGCGTGCTCAAGCCGGTGCAGGCGCTGAATGTCGGCGGCACTGTGATGCCCATGGTGGTAAGCCCCGACAAGCGCGTGCTGCATGCCGCGCTTCGCTCGCAGCCGTTCCGCGTGGTCAGCATGTCGATCGACCCGGCCACGGGCAAGCTGCAGAAAATCGGCGAGGCGCCGCTGGCCGACAGCATGGCCAACATCGATCTCGACGCGAGCGGCAAATGGCTCTTTGCGGCCTCTTACCAGGGCGGCAAGATCTCGGTCAACGCCATCGGCAAGGACGGCGCCGCGGGCGCCATCCAGCAGTTGGTGCAGACCGGGCCGAATGCGCACGCGATCCACGCGGACGCGAGCAACCGCTTCGTGCTTGCCACCAGCCTGGGCGGCGACAACGTGTCGAGCTGGCGCTTCGATGCGGACAAGGGGCTGCTCTCAGCCAACGATCCGCCGTTGACCATGGCCACCGCCAAGTCGGGGCCGCGTCACTTTGTGTGGGACAAGGCGCAGCGCCGCGTCTACCTGCTGAACGAACTCGACGCGAGCCTGAACGTGTACGCCTGGGACGCAGCGCGCGGCACGCTCAAGCTGGAACAAAGCACCACCACGCTGCCCGCCGGATTCACCGGCAAGCCCTGGGCGGCCGACCTGCACCTGACACCCGATGGGCGTTTTCTGTATGCATCGGAGCGCACGTCGAGCACGCTTTCGGCCTTCAGGGTGGACCCGTCCACCGGACAGCTGAAGCCGCTCGGCCAGACGCCGACCGAGAAAACGCCGCGCGGCTTTGCCATCGATTCGAGCGGCCGCTACCTGATTGCCGCCGGGCAGGAGTCGCACAACGTTGCGCTGTATGCCATCGACCCCACCACCGGCGCACTGGGCAAGCCTTCGCGCATCGGCGTGGGCAAGAACCCGAACTGGATCGAAATCGTCGATACGCCGTGACGACGAAAACGAACATCATCATCAAAGGAGATATCGCCATGCAACGCCGAACACTGATTCGCACCGCCCTCGCCTCTTCGCTTGCCGCGGGCCTGCCCGCTTTTGCGCAAGGCCCCGGCAACTGGCCCACCGGCAAGGCCATTACCTACCTGGTGCCATTTCCCGCTGGCGGCACCACCGACGTGCTGGCCCGCCTGATCGGACAGAAGCTCGGCACGGTGCTGGGCACGAGCGTGATCGTCGACAACAAGGGAGGTGCCGGCGGCAGCGTGGGCTCCGAAATCGGCGCACGCGCGGCACCCGACGGCTTCACGATGGTGGGCGGCACCATCAGCTCGCACGCAATCAACATCAGCCTGTATCCGAAGCTCGGCTACGACCCGCAGAAGTCTTTTGCGCCGGTCACGCTCATCGGCACCAACCCGCTGGTGCTGGTGGTGAACCAGGCGAGCCCCTACAAGACCCTGAAGGACGTGCTCGAAGCGAGCAAGACCAAGTCGGGCGGCCTGTCGTCGGCATCGGCCGGCACGGGCACCTCGCAGCACCTGTCGCTCGAACTGCTGGCATTCAAGTCGGGCGTCAAGTTCACGCACATTCCCTACAAGGGAAGCGGCCCGGCCATCCAGGACGTGATCGGCGGCCAGGTGGACATGATGTTCGACACCACCGTTGTGGCTGGCCCGCACGTGCAAAGCGGCAAGCTGCGCGCCATTGCCGTGACCTCGGCCAAGCGCCTGGCTTCGATGCCCGACGTGCCCACCGTTGCAGAGTCGGGCATTGCGGGGCTGCAAGACTTCGAGGTGCTGTCGTGGCAGGCGATCTTCGTGCCCGCGGGCACGCCGGCACCCGTCGTCGACCGGCTGCACACCGAGATCCGCAAGATTCTTGCAACGCCGGAGATGCAGGAAAAGCTCAAGGGATTCGGCATGGAGCCTGCCGACCTGACCACGGCAAAGATCGCGGCCTTCCAGAAGGCCGAGGTCGAGAAGTGGGCCCAGGTGATCAAGGCGGCCGGCATCAAGGCGGACTGATATTGCGCCGGGGGCGGCGTGCAACCGCCCCCCGATCCGCACGAGGTGGCTGGGCTCCATACAAGGGAAGCTTCCTACGTCCGGACGCCGGGGGCCTTTATAGAATGCCCCTCCGATTTGCATTCCAGGCCTGCCCGGCCATTCACACGTGTCCGACCGCTCAGCCGTACTGCACCAATACCTGTTTCCCAAGCAGGCACTGACAAATTTTGCCGGCTGGGTCGCAGGCAAGGAACGCGGCGCCGTCACCACGTGGATCATCCGGCGCTTCGTTGCCAAGTACGGCGTCGACATGGGCGAAGCGCTCGAGTCGGACATCAACCACTACAAAAGCTTCAATCAGTTTTTCACCCGCGCGCTCAAGCCCGGCGTGCGGCCCCTGGCCGACGCCGACCTGGTGTGCCCGGTCGACGGTGCAATCAGCCAGTTCGGCGCCATCGAGGGCGACCAGATCTTCCAGGCCAAGGGCCACAACTACACGACCACCGCGCTGGTGGGCGGCGACTCGACGCTGGCGGCCCGCTTCGCGCACGGCAGCTTTGCCACGCTTTACCTGAGCCCCAGGGACTACCACCGCATTCACATGCCGTGCGATGGCCGGCTGCTGCGCATGATCTACGTGCCCGGCGACCTGTTCTCGGTCAACCCCGCCACCGCGCGCGGCGTGCCCGGCCTGTTTGCGCGCAACGAGCGCGTGGTGTGCGTTTTCGAAACCGGACGCGGCCCCTTCGTGCTGGTGCTGGTGGGTGCCACCATCGTCGGCAGCATGGCCACCGTGTGGCACGGCGTGGTCAATCCGCCGCGCGGCGGCGAACTGCGCGAATGGAGCTACGCCGACCAGGACATCGTGCTCACGAAGGGCGACGAGATGGGCCGCTTTTTGCTCGGCTCCACCGTGGTCATGCTGTTCCCGGCGCCCGCGCTGGTGTTCAACCCCGATTGGTCGCCGGCCCGTGCCGTTCGCTTGGGCGAAGCCATGGCCGACTTTGTCAATTTGTGAGGCTTTGTCTCAGAGCCCGCATGCTGTATGCACCCGTAGCTATAAAACTAGTAGCATCGTGATCCTTGCGCTATAGTCGCCGAGCAACGAGCGGCCATAGCAAGCCAACAAGAACGCGAGCACCGGCCCTGCCGCCAGGATCGATGGCCCGCCCAGCCCCCGAGGAGATGATGTCGATGAGTACCAAGGAAAACGCAGCCATCAGCCAGCTGCTCGCACTGCTCGAGGCGCGCTATGCACTGCGCGTGCTCTGGGCGCTGCGCGACGGGCATGCGCAAACGTTCCGGCTGCTGCAGGACAGTGTCGGTGGCATCACTCCCAACACGCTCAATACGCGCATCAAGGAATTGCGCGAGGCGGGCCTCGTCAGCCACGGCGGCGACGGCTACAGCCTGACCGTCAGCGGGCAAGACCTGCTCAAGCGGCTGTCCGACCTGCAGGCCTTTGCGGGCAAGTGGCAGCTGGGCCAAGTCAAGAAGGCCGCAGCACCAGCGCCCACCGCGCCTGCTTCATCGCCGGCCCCTGCTGTGCCCGCAGCACCCGCTTCTTCCGGCTCCGCGGAACCTTCGAGCCCGGCACCGTCATCCCCTTCCTCATCTACCCCGCCCGCCGACCCTGCCAATTGAGCAGGTCGGCAGGGCCGGCCGGAGGCATCGGTAAACTTCCAGCCTTCGCTGGTTCATCCATTCACCATCCAAAATCGACGCAAGGAGCGTTCACATGCCTACCACTCCCTCCGGCCTGCAATACGAAGACACCACCGTGGGCGACGGCGCCGAAGCCAAGGCCGGCCAACACGTGCACGTGCACTACACCGGCTGGCTCTACAACGACGGCGTGCAAGGCGCCAAGTTCGATTCGAGCCGCGACCGCAACGACCCCTTCGCGTTCTCGCTGGGCGCCGGCCAGGTCATCAAGGGCTGGGACGAAGGCGTTGCCGGCATGAAGATCGGCGGCAAGCGCACGCTGATCATTCCCGCATCGCTGGGCTATGGCGCACGCGGCGCCGGCGGCGTGATTCCCCCGAACGCAACGCTGAAGTTCGACGTCGAGCTGCTCGACGCCCATTGATCGTTCCCGCCACACTTGGCACGAAGGCCCGATTGCGGGCCTTTTTCATGCCTCAGCGGCCCTTTTGGCCGCATTTTTTCGCTTGAAATGCCTCCGACCAGCCCCAAGTGGCTGGCTATCGTTTGTTTCCCGGCACACGCCGGTTCTTTGAAAAATGTCTGACCCGCAACAATCCGCACAGAATTCTCAAATGCTGCAAGGCGAGCCAAGCCCCGAAGAACTGGAGGCCGCACAGGCTGCCAACGAAGCCGAGGCGCAAGACGCCCTGGCTGCAGCACAGGGCGAGCTCGCCGCACTGCAGGCCAAGAATGCCGAACTGGCCGATCAGTACCTGCGCGCGCAGGCCGACGTGCAGAACGCGCGCCGCCGCGCCGACGACGAGATCACCAAGGCGCGCAAGTTTGCGGTCGAGGCCTTTGCGGAGAGCCTGCTCCCCGTGACGGACAGCCTCGAAGCCGGCCTCGCCATCAAGGACGCCACGCCCGAACAGATCCGCGAAGGTGCCGAAGCCACGCTGCGCCAGCTGAAGAGCGCGCTCGAGCGCAACAAGGTCATCGAGGTAGCTCCGGCCCCCGGCACCAAGTTCGATCCGCACCAGCACCAGGCCATTTCGGTGGTGCCCGCCCCCGAGCAGGAGCCGAACACCGTGGTGAGCGTGCTGCAGAAGGGCTACACCATCAACGAGCGCGTGCTGCGCCCGGCGCTGGTCACCGTCAGCGCGCCCAAGTAATCCGCTCTACCGATACACACGATTCCCACAGGAAATCCCCGCTTCATACCTTGAATCGCGCTGGGTTATCCACAAGTTCATAACAACATATTTTTCAGGCTTTCAGGAGTAAAGAACATGGCAAAGATCATCGGCATCGACCTCGGCACCACCAACTCGTGCGTGTCGATCATGGAAGGCAACACCACGCGTGTGATCGAAAACTCGGAAGGTGCGCGCACCACGCCGTCGATCGTGGCTTACCAGGAAGACGGCGAAGTGCTGGTCGGTGCCTCGGCCAAGCGCCAGGCGGTGACGAACCCCAAGAACACGCTCTATGCAATCAAGCGCCTGATCGGCCGCAAGTTCGAAGAAAAAGAAGTCCAGAAAGACATCGACCTGATGCCCTACACCATTGCCAAGGCCGACAACGGCGACGCATGGGTGGAAGTGCGCGGCAAGAAGATGGCGCCCCAGCAGGTGAGCGCCGACATCCTGCGCAAGATGAAGAAGACCGCCGAAGACTACCTCGGCGAAGCGGTGACCGAAGCCGTGATCACGGTGCCGGCCTACTTCAACGACGCACAGCGCCAAGCCACCAAGGACGCCGGCCGCATTGCGGGCCTGGACGTCAAGCGCATCATCAACGAGCCCACCGCCGCGGCCCTGGCCTTCGGCCTGGACAAGCAGGACAAGGGCGACCGCAAGATCGCCGTGTATGACCTCGGCGGCGGTACCTTCGACGTGTCGATCATCGAAATTGCCGACGTGGACGGCGAGAAGCAGTTCGAAGTGCTCTCGACCAACGGCGACACCTTCCTGGGCGGCGAAGACTTCGACCAGCGCATCATCGACTACATCATTGCCGAGTTCAAGAAAGAACAAGGCGTCGACCTGAGCAAGGACGTGCTGGCCCTGCAGCGCCTGAAGGAAGCGGCCGAAAAGGCCAAGATCGAACTGTCGAACAGCGCGCAGACCGACATCAACCTGCCCTACATCACGGCCGATGCCTCGGGCCCGAAGCACCTGAACATCAAGCTCACGCGCGCCAAGCTCGAGAGCCTGGTCGACGAGTTGGTCGAGCGCACCATCGCGCCCTGCCGCCTGGCCATCAAGGACGCCGGCATCAGCGTTTCGGACATCAACGACGTGATCCTGGTCGGCGGCATGACCCGCATGCCCAAGGTGCAGGAAAAGGTGAAGGCCTTCTTCGGCAAGGAGCCGCGCAAGGACGTGAACCCCGATGAAGCCGTGGCCGTCGGCGCCGCCATCCAGGGCCAGGTGCTCTCGGGCGATCGCAAGGACGTGCTGCTGCTGGACGTGACCCCGCTGTCGCTGGGCATCGAGACCATGGGCGGCGTGATGACCAAGATGATCACGAAGAACACCACGATCCCGACGAAGTTCGCGCAGACCTTCTCCACGGCCGAAGACAACCAGCCGGCCGTGACCATCAAGGTGTTCCAGGGCGAGCGCGACATTGCGGCGGGCAACAAGCTGCTCGGCGAGTTCAACCTCGAGGGCATTCCGCCGGCAGCGCGCGGCACGCCGCAGATCGAGGTGAGCTTCGACATCGACGCGAACGGCATCCTGCACGTGGGCGCCAAGGACAAGGGCACCGGCAAGGAAAACAAGATCACCATCAAGGCGAACTCGGGCCTCTCGGAAGACGAGATCCAGAAGATGGTGAAGGACGCCGAGCTGAACGCGGCCGACGACAAGAAGAAGCTCGAAATCGTGCAGGCGCGCAACCAGGGCGAAGCCATGGTGCACAGCGTGAAGAAGTCGCTCGGCGAACACGGCGCGAGCCTGGACGCCGGCGAGAAGGAAAAGATCGAAGCCGCGATCAAGGACCTCGAAGAAGCCCTGAAGGGCGAGGACAAGGCCTCGATCGAGGAAAAGACCAACACGCTGATGACCGCAAGCCAGAAGCTCGGCGAAAAGATGTATGCCGAGGCGCAGGCCGCTGCAGGCGCCGCCGGCGGCCCGGGTGCTGCCGCTGGCCCGGAAGCTGCGAGCGCGCCGGCCGATGACAACGTGGTCGACGCCGAAGTCAAGGAAGTCAAGAAGGACTGATCCTCAGCCCTTCGAACAAGGCTGGAATACCTGAGCGGGTGTTCCAGCCTTTCTCGCTTCAAGTTACGGCTTCACGCCCGCCCCGACCGAACCAGCCATGGCCACAAAACGCGACTACTACGAGACCCTCGGCGTTCCCAAGAACGCGAGCGAGGAAGAAATCAAGAAGGCTTATCGCAAGCTTGCGATGAAGCACCACCCTGACCGCAACCACGGCGACACCAGCAAGGACGCCGAGGCCAAGTTCAAGGAGGTGAAGGAAGCCTACGAAATGCTGTCGGACAGCCAGAAGCGCGCGGCCTACGACCAGTACGGCCACGCCGGCGTCGACCCCAACATGCGCGGCGGCCCCGGTGCAGAGGGCTTCGGCGGATTTGCCGAAGCGTTCGGCGACATCTTCGGCGACGTGTTCGGCGGCGGCCGCGGCCGCACCAGCGGCGGACGCCAGGTGTTCCGCGGCAGCGACCTCAGCTACGCAATGGAGGTCACGCTCGAAGAAGCCGCAGAAGGCAAGGAAGCGCAGATCCGCATTCCGAGCTGGGATGACTGCGGCACCTGCCACGGCTCGGGCGCCAAGCCCGGCACGAAGCCCATCACCTGCACCACCTGCCACGGCGCCGGCGCCGTGCAAATGCGCCAGGGCTTCTTCAGCGTGCAGCAGACCTGCCCCACCTGCCACGGCAGCGGCAAGATCATTCCCGAGCCCTGCACGGTGTGCCACGGCCAGGGCAAGATCAAGAACAACAAGACGCTCGAGGTCAAGATCCCGGCTGGCATCGACGACGGCATGCGCATTCGCAGCACGGGCAACGGCGAGCCCGGCACCAATGGCGGGCCCCCTGGCGACCTCTATATCGAGATTCGCCTCAAGAAGCACGAGCTGTTCGAACGCGACGGAGACGACCTGCACTGCGTGGTGCCCGTCAGCATGACGACGGCGGCGCTGGGTGGCGAAATCAGCGTGCCCACGCTCAAGGGCCCGGCCGCCATCGACATTCCCGACGGCACGCAAAGCGGCAAGCAGTTCCGCCTGCGCGGCAAGGGCATCAAGGGCGTGCGCTCGAGCTACCCGGGCGACCTGTATTGCCACGTGCGCGTCGAAACGCCGGTCAAGCTCACCGAGCACCAGCGCAAGCTGCTGAAGGAGCTTGACGAGTCGCTCAAGAAGGGTGGCGACAAGCACAGCCCCACCGACAAGGGCTGGCTCGACAAGGCCAAGGAATTCTTCAGCTGAAGAAGCTGAAGTAGCAAGAACAGGGGCCCATGCGGCCCCTGTCTTCGTTCATGCACGCGAACGGTGCCTGCCGACCTTGTTCGGTGCCGCGCACCATGAAGGCTCCCGCCAGAACCACGCCGACCGGCGATTGGCGCGCGTTCCCACGCGGACATGCGCGCCTTGCCCATCAAAAGATGGCGCGCAGATTGCTTTTATATATTTTTCGTTTGAGCAATAAACCCAAACAGCACATGGCGCGTTATTGTGGTGTAACCGTTTTTGGGCCGTGGGGGGCTCAATAGGAGGTGCTTTCCCCGGAAAAGAAGCAATGAGTGCATAGACCGATTGCCATAGGTATTTTCACTGGGCATCGGGATAGCACCAAGTCCGTTTGCCGAACCTTGGAATTTAGCTGGAATTGAGAAATGGTGCGGGTTTTTCTTGGGAACTTTACTCGGCACTGTGGTTCTGATTTAACAAACAATATTCCGGGTGCACTCTTTGCTTTATGCTGTTTGTGCAGATGTGATTAAGGGAGTTTTCCACGGCTTGCAGCCATGGGGCGGGCACCTTTAAAAAAGTTGCGACGCATTGCGGCTGCAGGCTTCGGGTTAATAAAACCCGCAGACTTGATGGAGGCGTGACCATGGATGTGATCAGCAACTTTGCCGCCCGCTACGAGCGCACCCGCGAGGAAGTCCTCTCGCTGCAGGACTACCTGGATATTTGCAAACGCGATCCCACAGCGTATGCCACTGCGTCCGAGCGGATGCTCAAGGCAATCGGCGAACCCGAGCTGGTCGACACGCGCAACGATCCCCGGCTTTCGCGAATCTTCGCGAACAAGGTCATCAAGATCTACCCCGCGTTCAAGGAGTTCTACGGCATGGAGGACGCCATCGAGCAGGTGGTGTCGTACTTCAGGCATGCCGCCCAGGGCCTCGAGGAAAAGAAGCAGATCCTCTACCTGCTGGGGCCCGTCGGCGGCGGCAAGAGCTCCATTGCCGAGCGCCTGAAGCAGCTCATGGAGCATGTGCCCTTCTATGCCATCCAGGGTTCGCCGGTCAACGAAACGCCGCTCGGTCTTTTCGACGCGGTCGAAGACGGCGAGATCCTTGAAAAGGAATACGGCATTCCGCGCCGCTACCTGAACCGCATCCTCTCGCCGTGGGCCGTCAAGCGCCTCGAAGAGTACGGCGGCGACATCCGCCAGTTCAAGGTGGTCAAGCGCTACCCTTCCGTGCTGCGCCAGATTGCCGTTGCCAAGACCGAGCCGGGCGACGAGAACAATCAGGACATCTCCTCGCTGGTCGGCAAGATCGACATCCGCAAGCTCGAGACCTATGCCCAGGACGACCCCGACGCCTACGCCTACTCCGGCGGCCTGTGCCTGGCCAACCAGGGCCTGCTCGAATTCGTCGAAATGTTCAAGGCGCCCATCAAGGTGCTGCACCCGCTGCTCACGGCCACGCAGGAAGGCAACTTCAAGGGCACCGAAGGCTTCGGCGCCATCCCGTTCGACGGCATCGTGCTGGCGCACAGCAACGAGAGCGAGTGGAAGGCCTTCCGCAACAACAAGAACAACGAGGCTTTTCTCGACCGGATCTACATCGTCAAGATTCCGTACTGCCTGCGCGCCTCGGAAGAAATCAAGATTTACGAGAAGCTGGTGCGCAACTCATCCTTGGCCAAGGCGCCCTGCGCCCCTGGCACGCTGCGCATGATGGCCCAGCTCTCGGTGCTCACGCGGCTGAAGGAACCCGAGAACTCCAGCATCTACAGCAAGATGCAGGTGTACGACGGCGAGAACCTCAAGGACACC
The DNA here is from genome assembly GCF_029919115.1 of Variovorax paradoxus. Lineage (NCBI taxonomy): Bacteria > Pseudomonadati > Pseudomonadota > Betaproteobacteria > Burkholderiales > Comamonadaceae > Variovorax > Variovorax paradoxus. The sequence continues at coordinate 1,222,662 of NZ_CP123990.1, read as the reverse complement.
GATCCCAAGGCCAAGTCGATCCAGGAATACCGCGACTACGCCGGGGTTGATGAAGGCATGAGCGGCGTATCGACCCGCTTTGCGTTCAAGATCATCTCCAAGGTGTTCAACTTCGACAGTTCCGAGGTGGCCGCCAACCCGGTGCACCTGATGTATGTGCTCGAGCAGCAGATCGAACGTGAGCAGTTTCCGCCGGAAACAGAACAGAAGTACATCAGCTACATCAAGGAGCTGCTGGCGCCGCGCTATGCCGAGTTCATCGGCAAGGAAATCCAGACGGCCTACCTGGAGAGCTACAGCGAATACGGCCAGAACATCTTCGACCGCTACGTCACCTATGCCGACTACTGGATCCAGGACCAGGAGTTCCGCGACGTGGACACCGGCGAGGTGTTCGACCGGGCCGCGCTCAACGCCGAACTCGAGAAGATCGAGCGGCCCGCGGGCATCGGCAATCCGAAGGACTTCCGCAACGAGATCGTCAACTTCGTGCTGCGTGCGCGGGCCGGCAACGCCGGGCGCAACCCCGCATGGACGAGTTACGAAAAGCTGCGCGCCGTCATCGAGAAGAAGATGTTCTCCAACACCGAGGAACTCCTGCCGGTGATCAGCTTCAACACGAAGAGCAGTGCCGACGAACAGAAGAAGCACGAAGACTTCGTGACCCGCATGGTCGAAAAGGGCTATACGGCCAAGCAGGTTCGCCTGCTCTGCGAATGGTACCTGCGGGTACGCAAGAGTTCATAGCGGTAGTTCACAGCGGCGAGGCCGGGGCCTCGCCCCCTTTTTGCAAGGAGCTTTGACATCATCGTGGCCATCCTGCAGCAGATCATCGACCGCCGGCTCTCGGGCAAGAACAAATCCATCGGCAACCGGGAGCGCTTCCTCCGGCGCTACAAAGGCCAGATCCAGGAAGCCGTGCGGCGCGCGGTCAGCGGGCGCAACATCCGCGAACTGGAGCAAGGCGAAGATGTCACCCTGCCGCGCCACGATGTGTCCGAACCGGTGTTCGGCCATGCGCGCGGCGGCGACCGCGAGTACGTGCATCCGGGCAACCAGGAATACCTGAAGGGCGACCGCATTGCGCGGCCCGAGGGGCAGGCCGGCGGCGGCTCGGGCAGCGGCGAGGCCGGAGACGGCGGCGAAGGCGAAGACGACTTTGTGTTCCGCCTCACGCGCGAAGAGTTCATGCGCGTGTTCTTCGACGACCTGGCGCTGCCGCACCTCATTCGCACGCAAATTGCCGAAGTGCCCGAATGGAAGAGCCACCGCGCCGGCTTCACGAACGATGGCACGCCCAACAACCTGCACGTGGTGCGCTCGATGCGCGGCGCCCTCGCGCGGCGCATTGCGCTCGGCGGCGAGCCGCGCAAGGAGCTGCGCCGCCTGGAGGCGCACCTGCTGCACCTGAAGCAGCATCCGCAGGCGGAACAGCCCTTCATCCAGAAAGAAATCCGCGAGACTGAAGAGCACATTGAAGAGTTGCGCAGAACCGCGCGGCATGTGCCCTACATCGACCCCATCGACCTGCGCTACCGCAATCGCGTGAAGACGCCGGTGCCCAGCGCCAAGGCGGTGATGTTCTGCCTGATGGACGTTTCGGGCTCCATGGACGAAGCCCGCAAGGACATGGCCAAGCGCTTCTTCATGCTGCTCTATCTGTTTCTCACGCGGCACTATGAACGCATCGATCTCGTCTTCTTGCGCCACCACACGCAGGCGCAGGAAGTGAACGAGGAAGAATTCTTCCACGCCACCGAAACCGGCGGCACCGTGGTGTCGAGCGCGCTGGTGCTGATGGACGAGATCATCAAGGCCCGTTACCCGAGCGGCGAATGGAATGTGTACGGCGCGCAGGCAAGCGACGGCGACAACTGGCACCAGGATAGCGGTCGCTGCCGCGAGCTGCTGGTCGAAAACATCCTTCCGGTGGTGCGCTACTACGCCTATGTGCAGGTGGCCGAAACCGAGCAGAACCTGTGGCAGGAATACGCGCAACTGGAGGGCCTGCAGCCCAACTTCGCGATGCGCAAGGTATCGGACGCAAGCGACATCTACCCCGTGTTCCGCGACCTCTTCAAGAAGGAAGGGGTGCCCGCATGACTTCCGACCACCCTCCCCTCGAGCGCATGAACCCCACCGGTCGCCTGGAGCGCCTGCCCAGTCCGTCGGACTGGACCTTCGATCTCATCGAGACCTACCACACGGAGATAGCGAAGACGGCGAAGGGCTTCGGACTGGACGTGTACCCCAACCAGCTCGAGGTGATCACCGCCGAGCAGATGATGGATGCCTACGCCAGCGTGGGCATGCCCATGATCTACCGCCACTGGTCGTACGGCAAGCAGTTCATCGCCACCGAAAAGAACTACCGCCGCGGGCACATGGGGCTGGCCTACGAGATCGTCATCAACTCCGATCCCTGCATTGCCTACCTGATGGAAGAAAACACCATGGCCATGCAGGCCCTGGTGATTGCGCACGCGGCCTACGGCCACAACAGCTTCTTCAAGGGCAACTACCTGTTCCGGATGTGGACCGATGCCTCGTCCATCATCGACTACCTCGTGTACGCGCGGCACTACATCGCCGAGTGCGAAGAGCGCCATGGCCTCGATGCGGTGGAGCAACTGCTCGACTCCTGCCATGCGCTGATGAACTACGGCGTCGACCGCTATCGCCGCCCGCAGAAGCGGTCGCTGGCGCAAGAGGGCACGCAGCGCGCAGAACGCGAGCGCTACATGCAGCAGCAGGTGAACGATCTGTGGCGCACCCTGCCGCGCAAGAGCGAACACACCACCGAATCCGACTCATCCCGCCGCTTTCCTTCGGAGCCGCAGGAAAACCTGCTCTACTTCATAGAAAAGAACGCCGCGCTGCTCGAGCCTTGGCAGCGCGAGGTGGTGCGCATCGTGCGCAAGATCGCGCAGTATTTCTATCCGCAGCGCCAGACACAGGTCATGAACGAAGGCTGGGCCACCTTCTGGCACTACACCCTGCTCAACACCATGTACGACCGCGGGCAGCTTGCCGACGGCTTCATGATGGAGTGGCTGAGTTCGCACACGGGCGTGATCTTTCAGCCACCGGTGGGGCACCGCGCCTACAGCGGCATCAACCCCTATGCGCTGGGTTTTGCCATGTTCACCGAGCTGCGGCGCATCTGCGAAAAGCCGAACGAGGAAGACAGGCGCTGGTTTCCCGACTTTGCGGGCACCGACTGGGTCAAGACGCTCGACTATGCAATGCGCAACTTCAAGGACGAGAGCTTCATCGGCCAGTTCCTGAGCCCGAAGACGATGCGTGATTTCAGGCTGTTCGCGATCCGCGACCACCAGAACGAGCCAGAGCTCGAGGTGTCCGCCATTCACGACGACAGCGGCTATCACGCGCTGCGCGAATCGCTGTCACGCCAGTACGACATCAGCAGCAGGGAGCCCGACATCCAGGTGTGGAACGTCAACATGCGCGGCGACCGCGCCCTGACGCTGCGCCACACGCAGCGCAACAACCTGCCGCTGCACGACGATGCCGAAGAAGTGCTGAAGCACGTCGCCCGGCTGTGGGGCTTCGACGTTCACCTGGAGAGCGTCGACTCCCAGGGCCACATCAGCCGCAGCTGGAAGGCCTCGGCCCCCAGGCAGACCGACTGATCGACCTCTCCGCAGGGTTCAGGGCGCCAGCGCCGCGATGGCCAGCGCGTAGCCTTTCACGCCCAGGCCGACGATGATGCCGCGCGCCGCCGGCGAAATGTACGAGCGGTGGCGAAACTCCTCGCGCGCATGCACGTTCGAGATGTGCAGTTCGATCAGCGGCACGCTTGCGCCCTTGATGGCGTCGTGCAGCGCAATCGATGTGTGCGTGTAAGCGCCGGGGTTCATCACCACGCCCAGCATGTTGCCCGCGGCCACCTCGCGGCCGGCCTCATGGATCCAGTCGATCAGCACGCCTTCGTGGTTGGACTGGCGGCACTCGATTTCCACACCGTGCGCGGCGCCGGCGTCCTTGCACAGGCGTTCGACGTCGGCCAGCGTGTCGCGTCCGTATTGCTCGGGCTCGCGCGTGCCAAGCAGGTTGAGGTTGGGGCCGTTGAGGACGAGTATTTTTTTCATGGTGAGTGGCGTCTGGCGATGCCTCCATTATGAGTGTGCGTCTTGCCTGGGACTTGCGCTAAGGTAGCGCGCATCATGATGAGCGCAGACAGCATTTCAGCCTGGCATCCGGTGGCCCGTTCGGCCGATGTGCGCCCCGGCGCCAACATCGTTGCAGGCTTTGCCCGGGGACAGGAGCTTGCACTCTGGCGTTCGGCCGATGGCGCACCGCAGGCATGGGAGAACCGCTGCCCCCACCGCAGCGTGCGCTTCACGCTCGGGCAGGTGGCGGAAAACCGCCTCTCCTGCGCGTACCACGGCTGGCAGTACGCCGCCGGCAGCGGGCAGTGCATGAGCATTCCCGCACATCCCGGCATGCCGCCGCCAAGCAACCTGTGCGCGAAGGTGTTCAGCGCCGTGGATGCAGCGGGCATGCTGTGGGTGAACCTCGCTGGCGAGGCCGCGCAAGCCCCGCCGCAAGACGACGTCGTGCCCGCCGGCTGGTCGTTCTGCCGTACGCTCGCCGTGCGCGCCGATGCGGCAAGCGTGCGCGATGCACTCGCCCGGCGCGGCTTTGCGAGCGACACCGCAACGACGGCGGCGTGGCACGGGCCGCTCGGCCACTACGGCACAGTGGCACTGGTGCTCGATGCACAACCACGGCTGGCCTTCATTCACCTCTGGACAGATGCCGCGCCCGGCACCGCCGCAATGAAGACGCTGCACATCACCGCACGCGGTCTCCGCAGCGAAATCGAAGAAGAAGAAAGTCGACGACCGCAATCGGCAGCCTGAAGAGAACCATGCCCTTCATCACAGACGATCCCAACATGCTCGACGACTGGCTGGTCGTCGGCCCTTCGACGACGCTCGCCGGCAGCTCCGATGCGCAGCCCCGCACGACTCGCCTGCTCGGCGAAACACTGCACGTGTGGAGCGACGCGGCCGGTGCACCGCAGTGCCGGCTCGGCACGCAAACGCTGGCCATCCAGTCACGCTACGGCTACCTCTGGGTCTGCCCAAGCGGCAAGCCGGCGCGGCCCCTGTTCGACTTTCCCGAATATGGCGAACCCGGGCGCCGCATGGTCGACTGCGGCAGCATCGGCGTGGCCGTATCGGGCTTGCGCGTGATCGAGAACTTTCTGGACATGGCGCACTTCCCCTTCGTGCACGCCGGCTTCCTGGGCAAGGTGCCGCACACCGAGGTGGCAAAGTACCAGGTGCAAGTCGACCCGGCCACCCAGGAAATCTGGGCCACCGACTGCCGCTTCTGGCAGCCCCGCGCCTCGGCCGCCCACGACAGCGGCGCCGAGGTAACGTACAAATACCGCGTCATGCAGCCGCTCACGGCCATGCTCTACAAGTCGAGCCACCGCGCCGGTGAGCTCGATGCCATTGCGCTGTTCCTGCAGCCGCTCGATGACGAGCACGTGATCGCCCACACGCTGCTCGCCTGCTACGACGACACCTCGACAGACGCCGAGCTCATCGCATTCCAGCAGACGATCTTCGGGCAGGACAAGCCGATTCTCGAGAACCACGCCTTCAAGCGCATGCCGCTCGAAGGCCGCGCCGAGACGCCGACGCGCGGCGACACGACCTCCGTCACCTACCGGCGCTGGCTGCGCGAGCGCGGCATGCGCTTTGGCGTGAGGCAAGCCGCATGATCAAGCTCTACGACTACGCCCTTTCCGGCAACTGCTTCAAGGTGCGGCAAATGCTGGCCTGGCTGGGCCTCGGCTACCAGAGCGTGCCGGTCGACTTTCACCCCGGCCGCGAGCACAAGTCGGCCGCGTTTCTCGCGCACGTCAATCCGCTGGGGCAGATTCCGGTGATCGACGACAACGGCTTAGTGCTGCGCGATGCGCAAGCCATCCTTGTCTATCTTGCGAGCAAGTACGACGCACGGCGCCGCTGGTACCCGGACGACCCACAGCTGCAGGGCCAGATCGCGATGTGGTTCGCCACCGCCGATGAAATTACCCGCACCGCATCGGCGGCCCGGCTGCACGACGCGTTCGGCTACGAAAATCTCGACATCGAAGCCTGCCGGCGCGGCGCTCATGCGGCCTTTCGTTTGCTGGACGACCACCTGGCCGAGCGCGCCTGCGAAGGCCTGCAATGGCTGGTCGGGCAACACGCCACCGTGGCCGACCTGGCCTGCTTTCCTTATGTGGCGCTGGCCGGCGAAGGCGGCATCCCTTTGGACGAATACCCTGCGCTGCGAAGCTGGGTGTGGGACTTTCGCCATCTGCCCGGCTTCATCGGAATGTCGGGTATCTTTGCTGCCGGCCCGGCCTGAGCGCCGGTCTGGGTATCCTTGTCCCTCTTCTCCTTTTTGCCCTGAAGTCCCATGAAAACAAAAGCTGCCGTCGCCTGGAAATCCGGAGACCCCCTCACCATCGAAACCGTCGACCTCGAGGGCCCGAAATTCGGCGAGGTGCTGGTCGAGATCAAGGCCACCGGCATCTGCCACACCGACTACTACACGCTCTCGGGCGCCGACCCGGAAGGCATCTTCCCGGCCATCCTCGGCCATGAAGGCGCGGGCATCGTGGTCGACGTGGGCCCCGGCGTCACCTCGCTGAAAAAGGGCGACCACGTCATTCCGCTCTACACGCCCGAATGCCGCCAGTGCAAGTTCTGCCTGTCGCGCAAGACCAACCTCTGCCAGCTGATCCGCGGCACGCAAGGCAAGGGCCTGATGCCCGATGCCACTTCGCGCTTCAGCCTCGACGGCAAGCCGATCTTCCACTACATGGGCACCTCGACCTTCAGCAACTACACGGTCGCGCCCGAGATTTCGCTGGCCAAGATCCGCGAAGACGCGCCGTTCGACAAGGTCTGCTACATCGGCTGCGGCGTGACCACCGGCATCGGCGCGGTGATCTTCACGGCCAAGGTGGAAGCCGGCGCCAACGTGGTGGTGTTCGGTCTCGGCGGCATCGGCCTGAACGTGATCCAGGGCGCCAAGATGGTGGGCGCCGACAAGATCATCGGCGTCGACCTGAACCCCGAGCGGGAAGCCATGGCGCGAAAGTTCGGCATGACGCATTTCATCAACCCGAAGGACACCGAGAACGTGGTCGATGCCATCGTGCAGCTGACCGACGGCGGCGCCGACTACAGCTTCGAGTGCATCGGCAACACCAAGGTGATGCGGCAGGCGCTGGAGTGCACGCACAAGGGTTGGGGACGCAGCATCATCATCGGCGTGGCCGAAGCGGGCGCGGAAATCAGCACGCGGCCGTTCCAGCTGGTCACCGGCCGCAAGTGGGAAGGCTCGGCCTTCGGCGGCGCGCGCGGCCGTACCGATGTGCCGAAGATCGTCGACTGGTACATGGAAGGCAAGATCAACATCGACGATCTGATCACCCACACCATGCCGCTCGAAGACATCAACAAGGGCTTCGACCTGATGAAGCGCGGCGAGTCGATCCGCGGCGTGGTGCTTTACTAGCCTCTGGAGGAGAACGCCAGCCATGAACCGCATGGAGCCCTTGCGCAAGATCGAGGCGGGCGTTCTCGAAATCGCCTATTACGAAGCCGGGCCCGCCGACGGCCCACCCGTGCTGCTGATGCACGGCTTTCCGTACGACATTCACACTTACGCCGAAGTGGCGCCGATGCTCGCCGACAAGGGTTGCCGCGTCATCGTGCCCTACCTGCGAGGCTACGGTGGCACGCGCTTCCTGAGCGATGCCACGCCGCGCTCCGGCGAGCAGGCCGCGCTCGGGGCCGACCTGCTCGCGCTGCTCGACGCACTCGGCATCCAGCGCGCGGTGCTCGCCGGCTACGACTGGGGCGGCCGCGCGGCGTGCGTGGTGGCGGCGCTCTGGCCCGAGCGCTGCGCAGGCCTCGTTTCGTTCAACAGCTACAACATCCAGGACATCGCCAGAGCGATGGAGCCCGACACGCCCGCGAACGAACACAGCCTCTGGTACCAGTACTACTTTCACAGCGAGCGCGGCCGGGCCGGGCTGGCGAAGGACCGCAAGGCGCTCACCCGCCTGCTGTGGCAACTGTGGTCGCCCACGTGGAAGTTCGACGACGCGACCTTCGAGCGCAGCGCCGCAGCCTTCGACAACCCCGACTTCGTCGAGGTGGTGATTCATTCATACCGCCACCGCTTCGGACTGGTGGCGGGCGACCCGGCCTACGCCGACATCGAACGCCGCCTGGCCGCGCAGCCTGCGATATCGGTGCCCACCATCACCTTCGACGGCCTGGACGATGGCGTGCGTCCGCCCGCCGAAGCCTCTGCCCACGCGCACCGGTTCAGCGGACCACGCTCGCACCGGCTGGTGCCCGGCGTGGGCCACAACATGCCGCAAGAGGCGTCTCGCATCTTTGCAGACGCCGTACTCGAACTGGTGCCCGCACTGCAGCCCAACAACAACTCCCGATGACCGACATCTTCAAGACCCTTTCCGAGCACCATGTCTTCGGCGGCGTGCAAAGCTTTCACGAGCATGCCTCGCACGAAATCGGCTTGCCGATGCGCTTCTCGGTCTACCTGCCGCCGCAAGCCGCCCACGAGCGCGTGCCGGCCCTGCTTTACCTTGCAGGGCTCACCTGCAACGAAGAAACCTTTGCTGTGAAGGCGGGCGCGCAGCGCATGGCGGCCAGCCTGGGCCTGGCGCTGATCGCTCCCGACACCAGCCCGCGCGGAAGCACCGTGGAAGGCCTGCCCGGCGCCACGGCCAACTGGGACTTCGGCATTGGCGCGGGCTTCTACCTCGACGCGACCGAGGCCCCGTGGTCCGCCCACTGGCGCATGGAAAGCTGGATCGTGCATGAGCTGCTGCCCTTCGTGGCAAAGCACTTCGCGGTCGACGACCAGCGCCTTGGCATCTTCGGCCATTCGATGGGCGGCCACGGTGCGCTCACGCTGGCAATGCGGCACCCGGGACGGTTCAAGTCGCTCTCGGCATTTGCGCCCATCTGCGCGCCCACGCAATGCCCGTGGGGCGAAAAGGCGTTCAGCGGCTACCTGGGAGAGCCCGGCGGCGACCGTGCCCAATGGCTTGCGCACGACGCCAGCGCGCTCATGAAATCGCAGACCGCCGCGCCGTATCCGCAAGGCATATTGATCGACCAGGGCCTGGCCGACAAATTCCTTGCCGAGCAGTTGTACCCGGAAGCCTTCGAGGCCGCCTGCTTTGCCGCGGGCCAGCCGCTCACCTTGCGCCGCCACGAGGGTTACGACCACGGCTACTACTTCATCCAGACCTTCATGGCGGACCACCTCGCCCACCACGCCCAAACCTTGCGTGGCTGATCGGCCATTCGTATCGACCGCGGCACACGGGCGCCGTATCATGAGTCGCATGTCTGCAGCACAGATTCCCGCGTTCCAATTGCGCTCTCGCGACGGCGCCCCTGAAGAGAGCCTGATGCTGGCCGGCATCTGGCGCCGGGCCTGGATAGCGGCCAACCGCAGGGCAACCGTGATCGAGCCGATCACGCACTGGCTGCGGCGCGTGCAAACAGAATTCGTACCGCCGGCCGACGTGGTGCTGGCCGAGCGCGAAGGCCAGGTGCTCGCCTTCATGGTGATGCTCGCCCGGCGCGAATACGTGGCCCAGCTGTTCGTCGAACCGCATCTGCGCAACCAGGGCCTCGGGCAGGCGCTGCTCGACGAAGCCAGCGTGCGCATGCCGCACGGCTGGAAGCTGCATGTCGCCATCAACAACACCGCGGCGCAGCGCTTCTACGAGCGCTACGGCCTGGTGCGCGGCGCGGTCGACAGGCACCCCGCCAGCGGACGCGAGCGGGTTGCGTACCATTGGTTTCCGCAGGGCACGCCACGGCAGCCGCGACACACCGGCTGAGTGCCCTTCCCCTTCGTCTTGTCTTTCCATGCGCATCGATCACATCGCTCTCTGGACCACCGATCTCGAACGCTGCAAGCGCTTCTATGTCGACTACTTTGGTGCCACGGCCGGGGCCGGCTATGCCAACCCGGCCAAGGGTTTTGCATCGTGCTTCCTGAGCCTGGGCGACGGCGCCCGCATCGAGGCCATGACCACCAGCACCCTCTCGCCCGTGCCGGCCGAACCCGGCGCGCAGCGCATGGGCTGGACGCACCTGGCCATCAGCGTGGGGTCCGACGCGGCGGTGGACGAGCTGACGCAGCGGCTGAAGGCCGACGGCTACCCGCTGCTCGACGGACCGCGCCGCACCGGCGACGGCTACTACGAAAGCGTGGTGCTCGACCCGGACGGCAACCGCATCGAGATCACGTCGTGAGCGGCTTGCGCAATGAGTGAGTTCGTAGAGAGCCTGCATGAGATTTTCGAACGCTTCGGCCGCATCGAGCCGCGCCGCATGTTCGGCGGCCACGGCATCTTTCACGAGGGACGCATGATCGCGATCGTCCTGAAGGACACGCTCTACCTGAAGTCCGATGCCGACAGCGCCGAACACTTCGACAAACTGAACCTGCCGCCTTTCACCTACGAGCGCGGCGGCAAGACCATGCCGATGTCTTACCGGCAAGCACCCGCCGATCTCTTCGAGGACCGGCACGAAGCCGCGCTCTGGGGCCGCCGCGCCTACGAAGCGGCCTTGCGTTCGGGCCAGCCGCCAAAGCAGAAAAAAACCGCCGCCGGCAAGACGGCCGCCAAGAAAACACCAGCAAAGAAAACCCCAGTGAAGAAAAAGAAAGCAGCCTCCTCGTGAGCGGCGACACCATCGCGTTGCCGCCCCTTCCCGAACGCGAGCAGATCGCCCTTCTCGAAGCCTTCGAGGGCCTCGGCCTCCAGGACATCGTCGTCGTCGCCACGCTGCAAGAAGCCGAGCACGCGGCCGCCGCGCTGCTGGCCGCGGGCGTTGCAGGCTTCGACACCGAATCGAAACCCACTTTCGCCAAGAACGAGGTGTCTGGCGGCCCGCACGTGGTGCAGTTTTCGACGCGCGAGAAGGCGTGGCTTTTCCAGCTGCACCGCACCGAATGCAACCCGGTCGTCGCCGCGCTGCTCGCCTCGACCGAACTCAGGAAGGTCGGCTTCGGGCTTTCGAGCGATCTCACACTGATCCGCAACCGCCTGAACATCGAACCGAAAGCCGTGTTCGACATCGACAGCGAGTTTCGCCGGCGCGGCTACCGCAAATCGGTCGGCGTGAAGACGGCCGTGGCGCTGGTGTTCAACCGGCGCTTCGTCAAGTCGCGCAAGGCGACCACGTCGAACTGGGCCAACAAGCAGTTGACCGAAGCTCAGATCCGCTATGCGGCCAACGATGCGTATGCCTCGATTCGCGTGTTCGATGCGCTCTTTGGCGGCTGAGCTGCCGCCCCTGCGGCCCGCTCGGCCATAGGCGCGCTCCAGCAGCAGCTCCGCGGCACCCCCGGCACAATGCCGGTCACATCTATCGCACACGAAAGAAGGGCCATGAGCAACAAAAGCGATTTCGGTTTGATCGGCCTGGCCGTGATGGGCCAGAACCTGGTGCTGAACGTGGAAAGCCGCGGCTTCCAGGTCAGCGTGTACAACCGCACCGAAGCCACCACCGAGGCCTTCGTGGCCGCAAACCCCGGCAAGAAGCTGGTCGGCGCGAAGACGCTGGAAGAGTTCGTTCAGAGCCTTGCCAAGCCCCGCAAGATCCAGATCATGGTGAAGGCCGGTGCGCCGGTCGACCAGGTCATCGAGCAACTGATTCCGCTGCTCGACAAGGACGACATCGTCATCGACGGCGGCAACAGCCTCTACACCGATACCGAGCGCCGCGATGCGTACCTCTCGGGCAAGGGCCTGCGCTTCATCGGCGCGGGGGTGTCGGGCGGCGAGGAAGGCGCGCGCAAGGGCCCCTCGATCATGCCGGGCGGGCCGCTTTCCACGTGGGAGGTGATGAAGCCGATCTTCGAGAGCATTGCAGCCAAGGTCGACGGCGAGCCTTGCGTGATTCACATCGGCCCGGGCGGCGCGGGCCACTACGTGAAGATGGTGCACAACGGCATCGAGTACGGCGACATGCAGCTGATCTGCGAGGCCTACAGCCTGTTCAAGGCCGCGGGCTTCACCACCGACGAAATGGCGGCAGTCTTCAACGAATGGAACGACGGCGAGCTGCAGAGCTACCTGATCCAGATCACCGCCAAGGCGCTCGAGCAGAAAGACCCCGAAACGGGCAAGCCGATCGTCGACGTGATTCTCGACAAGGCAGGCCAGAAGGGCACGGGCCAATGGACGCTCATCAACGCGGCCGAGAACGCGGTGGTCATCAGCACCATCAACGCAGCCGTTGAAGCACGCGTGCTGTCTTCGCAAAAGAACCACCGCGTGGCCGCAAGCAAGCTGCTGCAAGGTCCGACGGCGGAGCTTTCGCTCGACAAGAAGGCCTTGGTGGCCAAGGTGCACGATGCGCTGTATGCCTCCAAGGTCATCAGCTACACGCAAGGCTTCGACCTCATCAAGACGATGGGCGAGAAGAAGGAGTGGAAGCTCGACCTCGGCCGCATTGCGGCAATCTGGCGCGGCGGCTGCATCATTCGCGCGCGTTTCCTGAACCGCATCACCGATGCCTACCGCACCAACCCGGCGCTGGGCAACCTGATGCTCGACCCTTTCTTCAAGGACCTGCTCAACCGCACGCAGCAGAACTGGCGCGAAGTGGTGGCGCTGGCCGTGAGCAACGGCATTCCGGTGCCGGCGTTCAGCGCGTCGCTCGCCTACTACGACAGCTACCGCACCGAGCGCCTATCGGCCAACCTGCTGCAGGCGCAGCGCGACTTTTTTGGCGCGCACACGTATGAGCGGGTCGACAAGCCAGCGGGCGAGTTCTTCCATACCAACTGGCCCGAAGTGATCTAAGGGCCGGCGCAGACGGCCGGGTGCTTGCGCTCTAGCGGCGCGCAGCTTCCGGGATTTCGCGTTTGATCTGCGCCACCAGTTCCGGCAGCGGCGCGGTGGCGTCGACGGCAACCACGCCGGCCTCGCCCACCGGCGATTCGAGCGTGGCGAACTGGTTGGCCACCAGGCTGGCCGGAAACATGTGCTCGCCCGCGCCCGCACGCGCGGCCACGCGCCGCTCGGCCTCGTCGCGCTCGATGGCCATGAACACGAAGCGCAGGTCCGGCACGGCCGCACGCAGCTGCTCGCGGTAAGCGCGCTTGAGCGCAGAGCAAGTCAGCACCGCGCCCTGCGGCTTGTCGGCAAGCGCACGGCCCAGAGTGGCAAGCCAGCCGGCGCGGTCGGCATCGGTCAAGGGGATGCCCTGGCGCATTTTTTCGACGTTCGACGCAGGGTGGTGGTCGTCCCCTTCGATCAGCGGCAGCGCAAAGGCGGTCGCAAGCGCCGCCCCCAGGCTCGACTTGCCGCAGCCTGAAACTCCCATCACCACTATCCATATCCCGTTCATGCGTACCTTTGCAGCCATGGCCGGACGGCCGATGCCGCCGGTGGGTTGAATCTACCGCTTATTTTGAAGCGGATTTGATGCGATGCCCGGCTGCAGGCCGCACGGGACCAGCCCTCAGAAAAGACTGCCCTGCCCCGCCGCACCCGGCGGCCGGAAGGCGCCCAGGTCGAGCGGAATGCGTTCGCGGTTGAAGCCGATGCGGTTTGCCGCCTTCTCGAAGCGCTGGCGGATCAGGTCGGCCCAGAGGCCGGTGCCCTTCATGCGCGTGGCAAAGTCGGCGTCGTAGTCCTTGCCGCCGCGCATTTCGTGGATGCGCGCCATGATGCGGTCCGCCCGCTGCGGGTAGTGCAGCCCCAGCCACTCCTTGAACAGGGGCGCCACCTCCCACGGCAGCCTGATCACGGTGTAGAAGGCGCTGCGCGCACCGGCCTCCCAGGCCGCTTCGAGCACCTGCTCCATGTCTTCGTTGACGAACGGGATCTGCGGCGCCACGCTCACCCCCACCGGCACGCCTGCCTCGGCCAGGGTGCGAATGGTGCGCAGCCGCCGATGCGGAGCGGCCGCTCGCGGCTCGAGCTTGCGGGCCAGTTCGCCATCGAGCGTGGTCACGGTCACGTACACCGCGGCAAGGTGCTGGGCGGCCATGGGCGCGATCAGGTCGAGGTCGCGCTCCACCGCGCTCGACTTGGTGACCAGCGCAAATGGGTGCCGTGTTTCTTGCAACAGCTCGATGATCGAACGCGTGAGGCGCAGTTCGCGCTCGATGGGCTGGTAGCAATCGGTGGCGGTGCCGATGGCGACGTGGCTTGGCCGATAGCCTTTGCGGCCGAGTTCGGCGCGCAGCACCTCCACGATGTTTCGCTTGGCAATGAGCTTGGTTTCGAAGTCGAGCCCCGGCGAGAGGTTGAGGTAGCTGTGGGTGGGCCGCGCAAAGCAGTAGATGCAGCCGTGTTCGCAGCCGCGATACGGGTTGAGCGAACGGTCGAACGACACGTCGGGCGATTCATTCTGGTTGAGCACCGACTTCACGTCTTCGAAGCGCACCTCCGTCGCCAGCGGCAGCAGCCCTTCGGCTTCGGCCGCGCCCTCTTCGAGCGTGCCCCAGCCGTCGTCGAACGCATTGCGCTCATCACGCGAAAAGCGGTGTGCCAAGTGCGTGGCCGCGCCCCGGCCTTTGATGATGTGGATGGGAATGTGGGCAGCTGGCATGTGGCGCACCTTTCTTTTGACTACTGTTTATTCATACAGTATTCCAAACCAGCGGCATGTGCAAATGAATTTGTATTTCTCTATTGACAGAAATTTCTAAAATCTTAGACTTCGAGGCATGGAACTCACCGACATCCAACGCAAATTCGTCCTCCACTGGGGCGAGATGGGCTCCATGTGGGGTGTCAACCGCACGGTTTCGCAAATTCATGCGCTGCTGTTCGCCCATGGCAAGCCCATGCATGCCGAAGAGCTCTCCGACACCTTGGGCGTGGCCCGCTCCAACGTGAGCAACAGCCTGAAGGAACTCCAGGCCTGGAACCTGGTGCGGGTAACGCACATCCTCGGCGACCGCCGCGACTACTTCGAAACCAGCGTCGACGTGTGGGAACTGTTTCGCACCGTGGTGCGCGAACGCAAGGAACGCGAGTTCGATCCCACCATCCGCGTGCTGCGCGAAATCGTCTCGAGCCCCGACTTCCAGAAGGAGCCTGCCGATGCGCAAGACCGCATCCGCTCCACCATGGACCTGATGAGCAAGCTCGCCACCTGGGCCGACGAAATGCTGCGGCTCTCGCCCGGCACGCTCGACAAGGTGCTGACGCTGGGCGCCAGCGTGCAGAAGTTCGTTCGCGGCGATGCGCCTCCGGCGGCGCCCACGGCACCGAAGAAAAACGACGATGACCCGGATGCCCATCACGCCAGCCTGCCGATGATCTGAGCTTCTCTTTTTTTGCCAAATCATTTCTGTTTTGACAGAAATAACGAAACAAAACCATGCGCCCTGCTGTCACCTACCCTCTCACCGTTTACTACGACGCTACCTGCGCCCTCTGCACGGCCGAGATGAACGGCATGAAGGCGCGTGATGCCGCCGGGCGCCTGCAGCTGGTCGATTGCTCGCCGCCGGGCTTCAGCGAAGGACCCGCGCCTCGCGAGGCGCTGATGACGGCGATTCACGCGGTAGACGCCGCCGGACAGGTGTTCGCGGGCGTCCCTGCCATTCGGGCCTGCCGCGATGCCGTCGGGCTGCCGAGCGGCAGCTTCCTTCTCGACCTGCCGCTCGTCGCGCCGCTGGCCGACCGCGCCTATGCGGTGCTTGCGCGCAACCGCTACCGGCTGCCGCGCTGGCTGGTCACCCTGCTGGCCGGAAAGGCCGCCCGCTCGTCGGCCACATGTGCCGGTGGCAATTGCCGAATCTGAAAAGAGAAAAAGGAGCTTTTTGTGCCCAATGTTTTCCAGCCCGATTTCCGCGCGGCGCAGACGCCTGAAGCTCCGCTGTCCAACCAGGCCATCACACGCGCGGACACGCAGGACTACTTCACCGAGGTGGCCG